>JAEZUI010000009.1 GCA_023421115.1 Bacillota bacterium
GACGCAATTACTTGACCTGAGCATTAGAATCTGTTGCCGAAAGCTTGATAATTTGAAGCAAAAATGCCACGGATGGCATTTTTAGCGTCTCGCGACAGGATGTCGCATAGACGCGGCGAAAATTATCAAGCTGAGGTACGATTTTTGCGTAGCAAAATATCGTTCATCTGTCTGCCGAATGGCATCCTACAGATTCTATGCGAAGGTCACGTAATGGAGTCACTTGACAGTAAAACAATCGGCACACCCATAATTCAGGCTATAAAAAAACACCAATATCACAAATATCTTAATATCAGCAAAAAAATTCTATTTGGTCTCTCAAGATAATATATATACTGTAGAAAAATATATTATCCTAAGGAGACTTTCTTTAAATGGATATGAAGTTTAATGCGAACCTTGTATTAGGAGGCGGCGGAATTAAAGGAATAGCATATATAGGACTACTTGAAGAAGCTGAAAAAAGAGGTGTTTTTTTTAGAAACATTTCCGGTGTGTCCGCAGGTGCTATAGCAGGTGCTTGCATTGGTGCCGGCTATCGTTCTGAGGAGCTTAAGAAGGAATTCTATGAATTTGACTTCGGAAAATTTCATGTGGATAAGATAGTTGAAAAGGTTCCGGCAATTGGAAGTTATATGGAATTTTGTACAAATACCAGGTTTCAAGATAAAAGTATATACAATTTCCTGAATTTAAAATATGATGCACCTACATGGGGAGATGAACGCCATGATTTTGAAGATGATTATAGTTTGTATAGGGGGAATTTTTTCAAGAACATAGTTAAGTACAGCAAACAAGGCTGTTTGTTCGATGGAGACCTTTTAGAAGAATGGATTTATAGACTCCTCGCCAATAAAGGGATCAAAACCTTTGCCGATTTGAGAGGAGGAGTACCGGACTATGCCAATCCTATGGGCTATAAAGTGAGAATGACAGCAGTTGATGCCAAACGTGCTAAGGTTATTGTGCTGCCTGATGATATGGCATATTACGGTTTGAATCCCGACAGCCTTGAAGTAGCTAAAGCTGTAAGAATGAGTTCAAGTGTTCCTTTTGCTTTTAAACCTGTAGAGTTTTATGCAAAAATAAATAATAAGACAAAAAAACACTATATAATTGATGGGGGAGTCTTAGACAATTTGCCTGTATGGACTATAAGTCCCTCCTTTAGAAAACCTATAATCGCATGCCATCTAAACGGAGGAAACCAGAAAAAAGTGGTGTTTAAACCTTTAAATATACTTAAAGGTTTTTTGACTGCAACGCATGATATTGGAGTGCCTAAATACAATGTAAGAAATTGTTATTTTGTTTCCATCGATACTTCAAAAGTCTCGTTTTTAGACTTTGACTTATGTGATGAGGATAAGGATTATCTGTTTAGTTCCGGTAAAAAATCTGCTGTTCCGATGTTAAACAAATTAATTCATATGAAAAATATGGAGAGACTTAGCCTATTTGGCAGGATAAGATATTTGTTGACCACAAGAGGATTTTGAACGTTTAAAGTCTTTTGAAATTTAGCTTTATTTTTTATTTGTTTTGGTATATTATTAATTAAGAAAAGGTGCGTTTCTAATAAATAATTTTAAGTGTTAACTTTGGATATAGTTTCTAAACGTCTCTGCAAATGAAATGTAAGAGACAAAAGCGTGGAGGCTCTATGCTTTCTAAGCTTTTATTTTTACTGAATTGGGAGGAAGTAAAAT
The DNA here is from genome assembly GCA_023421115.1 of Bacillota bacterium. Lineage (GTDB taxonomy): Bacteria > Bacillota > Clostridia > Acetivibrionales > Acetivibrionaceae > Acetivibrio. The sequence goes on from JAEZUI010000009.1 coordinate 1,716, forward strand.
GCAATATGAAAGTACTCGTGGGGGATTAAAATCTATTAAATCTGCTGAAGCAATAAAAAGAGGTTTAGCACCTGATGGTGGGCTGTTTGTTCCTGAAGATCGTGTTGAAATGACTTTAGATGATATAAATAAAATGATTGATATGAGTTATCAGGATAGAGCAGTACATATTCTGAAAAAATATTTGACAGACTATTCCGACCAGGAAATAGCTGATTGTGTTTATAACGCATATACCACTCAAAAGTTTGGAGACAGTAGTATAGCTCCTGTTTACAGGCTGAATGAAAATGTGCACATTCTTGAATTATGGCATGGCCCTACTTGTGCCTTTAAGGATATGGCACTGCAAATATTGCCTCATTTTTTGGTAAAGGCAGTCAGAAAGACAGGAGAAACAAGTGAAATCGTTATTCTTGTTGCCACTTCTGGAGATACTGGGAAAGCAGCATTGGAAGGTTTTAAAGATGTTGACGGTACAAGAATAATTGTTTTCTTTCCTAATAAGGGCGTCAGTGAAGTTCAAAAATATCAAATGATTACTCAAGAGGGTAAGAATGTTTACTCAATAGCTGTGGAAGGTAATTTTGATGATGCCCAAAATGGCGTCAAGGCTATATTTACTGATGACAATTTGGCACAAAAGCTTGAAAAAAATAATTTTAAGTTTTCTTCGGCCAATTCTATTAACTGGGGAAGACTTGTTCCTCAGATAGTTTATTATTTTTCAGCTTATGCAGATATGGTGAAAAGCGAAGAAATAAAGTTGGGGGAAAAGATCAATTTTGTTGTTCCTACAGGCAATTTTGGTAATATTCTTGCTGCATACTATGCTAAGGAAATGGGACTTCCCATTAATAAGCTTATATGTGCCTCAAATGATAATAATATTTTGACCGACTTTATAAATACCGGAGTTTATGATAGAAACAGAGATTTCAAGAAGACAATTTCCCCATCTATGGATATTCTTATATCTAGTAATCTTGAAAGACTTCTTTATGAGATTACCGAACATGATGCATCAATGATTAATGAATGGATGGAAAGACTTAAAGTTGAAGGGAAATACTCTATTGATCCTGTTACGAGAAAGAAAGTTTCTACCGATTTTTGGGCGGGCTACTCTACTGAGAGTGAGACCATGAAAACAATTGAGGCAATTTTCAAAGAATATAAGTATGTTATTGATACTCATACTGCTGTAGCTGTTGATGTTTATGATAAGTATGTTATTTCCACCGGGGATATTACAAAGACAGTAATTGTTTCTACAGCTAGTCCGTTCAAGTTTAATGAAAGTGTGACAAAATCTATTTTCGGAAATGATACTATAGAGGGCAAAAGTGAGTTCGAACTACTCGATGTTTTGGCAGACAAGTGCGGAATAATTATACCTGAAGGCTTAAAGGATCTTGACAAAAAGCCTGTAAAGCATAGTGCATTATGTGATAAGTCCGATATGAAAAATGTTGTAGAAGAAATTCTGGAGGTTTAGGTTAGGCCATTTCTAAAGTAACCTATTCAATACTATTATGTTAATATATAGAAAGAAGAGGTGTAAAGGGATGGAAAATGCTAAGATTTTGGTAGTTGATGATGCACTATTTATGAGAAAGCTTCTTGGGAATACTTTAAAGGAAATAGGCTACAGCAATATTGAATTTGCCCAGGATGGGTTTGAAGCAGTAAAAAAAGCTGAGGAAATACAACCCCAAGTTGTAACGCTTGATGTGTCGATGCCGGGAATGGATGGGCTTGAAGCTATTGGCAAGATATTAGAAGTTAGTTCAAAGAGTAAAATAGTAATGGTTTCTGCAGTTAAGTCACAACAAGTTATTGAAAGTGCAATAAACAAAGGGGCTGTAGATTATATACCGAAGCCTTTTAGCAGGCGTGAGGTAGAAAGCAGCATGAAAAGATTAGTATAAAAAGTGATATAAAAGAACAAAAAACTTCGGGGCAAAAGATGTCCCGAAGTTTTTTATTACGCCTCTTTCGAACGAAGTGAAAGAGGCAAAAACGGAGGGGCTCGAATCGAAGCCCTGGAGTTTTTATTGATAATAGTGTGTGCTTTGCTTTTCAAAGTCGGCGGCAGTTATTCCAATTGCCGGAGTAGGAACGTCTACATAGGTTGTTTCCCTCTTTGAAATTGCTTCTAGAATATCAAATACCATTTTGACATCTCCATATTCAATATCAGGTGTTACGGATATTTGTTCAGTTCCATTCAAAGCGTTGTAAAAATTCAGAAGTTCGTTGTAATATCCACGTTCGGGTGTATATCCAATTTGCTCCGATTTACCATCGTGGTATGAAACATTTATAATACCGCAAGTCTTATCCTCAAGATATATTTCACCTTTAGTTCCGAATATTCTGAGGCCTACCGGAGGCTTTTGAGTTTCAATTCCCGATGGATAATATGTGTATTGGCCGATAACACCGTTTTTAAACAGGATATTGGTATTTATAGATACATAGGGGTTAAAGTCTTCCTTTTGTGGTTTGCCAAAAGCTTGCACGCACTCAACGGCTCCGAATATATGTCTTAGGCCTGCAAAATCATGAAGAGCAGCATCTAGAAAAGCACCTCCGAAGTATTTCGGGTGCTGCCGCCATTCCTTTGCAGCATAGGTGTCCTTAATCATTTCACAGGGAAAACATGCAATATTGTTCCTCAGAAAGTACACAGGATCTCCAATTTTACCACTATTTACGATATCACGGAGCTTATTGTTTTCTTCGTTATACCTGTAGTTTTCTGCAATCATTATTTTTACCTTATATTTTTTGGACAGTGACAGATACTTTTTCGCGTCTGCCATGTTTGAAGCCATCGGCTTTTCGCATATAAAGCTAATTCCGGCCTTTGCTACAGCTTCTGAAACGGTATAGTTCAATTCTATCGGCACTAAAATATCTACAGCGTCAAGATCATCTCTTAACAGCATTTTATTATAATCATCGTATACATTGCTAAGATTAAGGTTTATCTTTGCTGCAAAGTCCTCCGCATCCTTAAGTGTTCTATTGCATAGTGCAACAATTTGGTATTTATCACTAAGTTCCTGTAGGGCCGGATAATGAAGACGTTCTAGTGCCATACCGGTTCCGATTATTCCTAAACGAATTTTATTCATGTGTTTCCTCTCTTATTGTATTTTATCAACGGTAAGACCGGCTTGATTTACAAAATTCGCGATTTGTTTTTCACTATATCTCCCTTCATCATAATCAACAGTGACTGTGCTTGCCTGCATGTCAATCCTTACGGCATTTATTCCGTCATGCGAACTTATAGAGTCCTTTATTGCAGGAATTGCACTGTTGTCAATCAAATCTGAGATAATAAATTTGTTAGCTTTCATAATATTTTCCTCCTAATTTTTTATTCCGCCTCTTTCGAACGAAGCAAAAGAGGGAAAAACGAAGGGACAGAGATGCCCTGCAGTTTTTATTTTTTTAGTATCTCTCGTTAAAGTATTATTATTACAAGTTATTTTTTGGGAATCACCTAAAATAAAATTCCTAAAAATAAGAATTATAAACTTTTCGAAATAAGTTAAGAAACTATGCAAATCGCGCTTTAAAATGCGTTGTATAATAAAATATTCATAACATAGTCTACAATATTTGCCGATATATACACAGATGGTATGTTTGTGTTTTGCGAGTAAAGCTAGGAATTGCAAGGGAGGCTCCAGTGTGAGAAAAAAGAATATCGAGCAGCAATCCGAATATAGAGTAATGGTAGTTGATGATGACAGCGGTATCATAGATTCGCTATCGGTGATTGTTAGACGATTAGGATACCATTTTGAGGGGATAAATAACCCTATAGAAGCGATAGAAAAAATTAAGAAAGAAAGCTATGATCTCCTTGTGTTGGACTTTTTAATGGACCCTATACAAGGCGATGAGGTTGTAAGAAGAGTAAGGAAATTTGATACTGACCTTTATATTTTGCTTTTGACGGGCTATAAAGATGCTGCGCCGCCTTTAGAAACCATCAAAGCCTTAGATATTCAAGCATACTGTGAAAAGAGCGATAATTTTGATCAACTGGTATTACTTATTGAGTCAGCTATAAAATCAGTCTCACAAAAAAGGACAATAAAGACCTTTAGAGATGGCCTAAAAGGAATACTTGATTCTGTACCGAAAATATATCAATTGCAATCAATTGGAAAAATAATTGAAGAAATATTAATGGAAATTTTGGACTTTGCGCATAGTAAGAATGCTTTTATACTTATAGATGATTTTATTGGCTTGTCGGATAATGGGAAAAGCTTCTTTAGGGGCGTAGGAAAATACGATGAAAGCATTGAAAAGATAATGAAAAGGCTTGATTATCAGGCTATGGAAGCGATTGGGCATGCAAAAAACAAGGGACAGCCGGTTAGAATGAAGCAAGGTATTATTTTGCCGCTAAATAGTAAAAGTGAACTAGTTAAAACAGAAGGTGTAATTTATCTCGAATCGGATCAGTATGAAGATGCGATTAAGTTTCTTGAAATTTATTCTACTCAGGCGGCTACCGCTATTAGCAATGTGTTTCTTCATTCTATGGTAAATGCTAAGAGTAACGAATTGGATAGAACATATAACGAATTGAAACAAAGATATATGGATGCAGTGCAAGCATTACGTTTAGCTGTTGATGCGAAGGATGTATATACAAGAGGTCATTCCGATAGAGTGGCCCTTTATGCCACAAAAATCGGACAAGCTTTCAACTTACCCTCAGAAGAAATAGATAAGCTAAAAGCTGGGGGAATATTTCACGACATTGGTAAAATCGGTACTGCTGATGATATTTTATTAAAGACCGATAAGCTAAATGATAGTGAATATAAGGAGATAAAGAAGCATCCTATAAAGGGTGCAAATATACTATCAGCTGTATCAATGTTTAAAGAAATAGTACCTTTGGTGTTATATCATCATGAAAGAATAGACGGAAGGGGGTATCCCCATGGAATTAAAGGTGAGGAGATTCCATTTTTAGCAAAAATCATTTCGGTAGCTGATGCCTTTGATGCTATGACTTCCGATAGAAAGTACAGATCTAAGCTTCATTTGGAAGAAGCTAAAAAGCAGCTTGCATCAAATTCAGGTACACAATTTGACCCTCAAGTAGTTGAGAAATTTTTGATTATTTTGGAGGATTTTGATTTATTACATAACGAAATCGATGAGTTGTAAAAAAATCATCTAAAACTCAATGAAGAGAAAAAAGAAAGCGAAGGGACAAGGACAAGCCCTAAGCTTTTATTTTTATGCATTTAAAAAACTACCATGAAGGGCATTGTGCTGCTAGTATTTCACCGGTTATTTATAGAAATGGCCGAGGTCATTATATGAAAAAAATCGCTAAAAAGTATTGAATAAATATTTGACATATGTTAATATTACACCATGGAAGCACATATGTACATGGGAGAAAGACATGGAGGGGAAGATGAAAAATACCTCAAAATATTACCTGGTTGATACCTCAGTACTTCCGGAAGTTTTTGTTAAAGTTGTTGAAGTAAAAAAAATACTTTCGAGTGGCACAATAAAGAATATTAATGATGCTGTAAGGGAAGTAGGTATTAGTCGAAGTGCATTTTACAAATATAGGGATTATGTGTTCCCGTTTTATGAAACATCTAGAGGAAGAGTTATGACACTATTTTTTGTAGTGGAAGATTATTCCGGGATATTGTCAAGTATCATAAACCAAATTTCCGGTGCAAAAGCTAATATTCTGACCATTAATCAGAATATTCCTATAAACGGTTTAGCGGATGTGACAATTTCGATAGAGACTGACAGTATGACAAGTGATATAAATGTGTTGATGGATGAAATTGGCAAGGTTGAAGGTGTCAGGAGACAAGAAATTCTTGCAAGAGAATAGAGGAGGTTTTCTTTATGATTAATGTAGCAGTTATTGGATATGGTGTTGTAGGTTCTGGTGTAGTTGAGATTATCAAGAAAAACTGTGCTAGTATTTCACAAAAGGCCGGTAAGGAAATTAAAGTTAAGAAGGTATTGGACATTAGAGATTTTGATGATACTTGTCCCGATAAAGAACTTCTTACAAAAAATCCGCAAGACGTATTTGGGGATGAATCTATAAGCATTGTTATAGAAACTATCGGCGGAGCAAAGATTGCATATGAATATACCAAAAAGGCTTTAGAAAGTGGCAAGCATGTTGTGACTTCAAACAAAGAACTAGTTGCAACCCATGGCCCTGAATTATTAAAACTTGCTAAGAAAAATAACATAAACTATCTTTTTGAGGCTAGTGTCGGGGGAGGTATTCCAATAATTAGGCCTCTTAACAGATGTCTTGCTGCAAATGAGATATATAGCATTGTTGGGATTTTAAACGGCACTACAAACTATATATTAACTCAAATGAGAAGAGACGGAAAAGACTTTGATGTGGCGCTTAAAGAGGCACAGAAAAACGGATATGCTGAAGCAGACCCTACTGCTGATATTGAGGGACATGATTCGTGCAGGAAAATTGCTATACTTTCTTCTATTGCCTACAATGAGTTTGTAGATTATAAGGATATTAACACTGAGGGGATATCTAAGATCACTCTTACAGATATTAAGTATGCAGAAAGTCTAAATTCCTCAATTAAGCTTATTGCAATGAGTGAAAAGATAGGGGATAAGATTGTTGCGAGAGTTAGCCCCGCTCTAGTTGATAAAGACAATCCTCTGTTCAATGTGGAAGATGTATTTAATGCTATTGTAGTAAAAGGGGATGCAATCGGGGAAGCTATGTTCTACGGCCGTGGTGCTGGGAAATTACCTACTGCAAGTGCAGTTGTTGCTGATGTTATTGAAATAGTCAAACATTGGGAAAGCTGTGGTGGGTATGATTGGAGCGTTAGTGAAAGCTCTAATATGATGGATATAATGGATACAAATACAAAGTATCTCGTTAGGTTAAAGGTAGAGAATCAAAGTGAGGCAAATGAGTTTGTTAACTCTGTGTATGATAATGTACAATGGCTTAAGCCTTTAAAAGTTCAAGATAAAGACGAGGTGGCTTTCGTTACAGAAAATATTTCTGATAAAGAACATAAGAAAAAGTTTGAAGCCATTAAAAACTCTAAGGCTGTCAAGGAATTAGTGAACACCCTAAGAATATTGTAGGAATAAAATATATTATATTTACTATATAGTGGAGGTTATATTATGAAGGTTGCAAAATTTGGAGGAACATCTCTTGCAAATGCTGAGCAGATTAAAAAGGTGTGCGATATTGTTATTTCAGACCCTGACAGACGTTTAGTGGTTGTATCGGCTCCCGGAAAACGTTTTAAGGATGATATAAAGGTAACAGATCTATTGATAACGCTTGCAGAAAAGTGTATTAAAGAAGGTAGTGCAGAAGCAGAGCTCAATGCTGTTATTGATAGATATGCAGAAATTGCAAAAGAGCTTAATTTGTCGGATGAAATTATAAGTGTTATTTCAGAGGATTTAAAAAATCGTGTGAGTTTAGACAAAAGTAACCAGGGAAGGTTTATGGACACTCTTAAGGCTGCCGGTGAAGATAACAGTGCAAAAGTTGTAGCTGCATATCTTAAGAGTAAGGGTATTGATGCTGAATACATAAATCCGAAAGATGCGGGATTGTTACTTAGTGATGAATTCGGAAATGCGAGAGTACTTCCTGAATCGTATGGTAACTTAGAGAAGCTTAGAGATAGATCAGGGATAATGATATTCCCAGGTTTCTTTGGTTATTCCAAAAAGGGCGACGTAGTAACTTTTCCCCGTGGAGGCTCGGATATTACAGGTTCAATATTGGCAGCTGCCATAAAAGCCGATTTGTATGAGAATTTTACAGATGTTGATTCGGTGTTTGCTGCAAACCCTAATATTGTCGACAATCCAAAGCCTATACCTGTTTTTACATACAGAGAGATGAGAGAACTGTCATATTCAGGTTTTTCAGTGCTGCATGAGGAGACACTTGAGCCTGTATATAGAATGGGTATTCCTGTTTGTATAAAAAACACCAACAACCCTCAAGCACCTGGTACACTCATTGCTCCGAATCATGAGATAATGGATAATCTTGTTGTTGGAATAGCTTGTGGAACAGGGTTTGCTACGATCTATGTCAGCAAGTATATGATGAACAGGGAAGTGGGATTTGGAAGGAAATTATTAGAGATTTTAGAGAATGAAGGTTTGTCCTATGAACATACACCTTCAGGAATTGATAATATATCAATTGTTGTAGAAGAAAAGCAATTGAATAAAGTGAATGAAGAACATTTAATCAGCCGTATTAAAAATGAGTTAAACGTTGATCACATAACTATTGAAAGAGGTTCATCGTTAGTTATGATTGTTGGTGAGGGAATGCTGAGAACTGTTGGTGTTTCTTGTAGAGCTACAAATGCACTTGCAAAGGCAGGAGTAAATATAGAGATGATTAATCAGGGTTCTTCCGAGGTTAGTATGATGTTTGGTATAAAAGCAGTTGACAATGTAAAAGCTGTTAGGGCATTATATGCTGAATTTTTCAATTAATAATACTTAAGTTAATACCATGTATTAAAAAGTAGTGTTTCTGAACTGTAAAGTAAAGAAGTACTACTTTTTGTAATGTTCTTTGACTCTAATCAATCAAAAGGAAACCTTATCTTGCAGAAACGGTTAAAAATATATATAATGAACTTATGGGGAAAGTGATATAATTAATAGCATTAGCGTATATATAAATAAGCTTGCTAACATTTTAGTAAGGTGTTTCAAAAAAATCATTGGAATCACCTATAAAGCTCTAGAGCATGTGTTTTCTTGAACTTGTGGCAATAAGCATTAGGAAAAGCACTGATATTTTTGACATCCTCTGCGTATTTAACTTCGTCGAAATTCAAAGGATACATTTTTAAAAAAAAGATTTGAAATATTTGTATAAGTATAAAAGGGGGACATTTAAATGAGCCTATACCCGCTGATGGATGTTTTTATTGCCTTTGTTCTTGAGGTGATTGTAGGGTATCCTAAATGGATACCGCACCCAGTAAAGTTTATTAACTGGTTGACAAAAGTAGTTGAAGTTGGTTATAGGAAATTTGCGGACTTGCTATACAACAAAAAGGTTAAAGCTTTAGGTGATGATTATGTTCATAGCGGTGTAAAGAGCAATAGAAACGAAAAGGTTTCAGGTATATACTTTACAATTATAATGATTACATTGATTACAATAATTGTGTTTGTTTTAGTTGGAGCGGCTTTTTTGATAAATCCTATCGCATACCATGTTGTCAGCATATATTTCATTTACTCGGCTTTTTCAATAAAGTCTGTTGCAATTGAAGGCATTGAAGTATTTGATGCTCTAAAGGATAGGGATGTTTTTAAGGCAGGAAATATTCTCTCTGCTATTGTAGGAAGAAAAATAGAGCATTTAGATGAGCAGGATATAATAAGAGGCACGGTTGAGACCACTGCAGAAAAAGCTTCAGAAAATGTTGTCGCACCTATTTTATATGCGGTTTTAGGTTCTTTATTCGGAGTGGGAGCACCTCTGGTTTATCTGTATAGAACAATCAATACACTTAAGTCAGTTAAAGGTAATAAGGTTAAAAAGTATAAAGGCTTTGGATTTGCCGCCGTTAAAATGAATGACTTGGCAAATTATATTCCTGCAAGGATTACCGGGCTATTATTTGTAATAGCTTCTGTGTTTTTACGTAAAGATTTCAAGGCAAGTTTTGTCATTATGAAAAGAGATAAGAGAAAGCACCATAGTCCTAATTCGGGCTATCCCGAAGCAGCTATCGCTGGTGCACTTGGTATAAAATTAGGAGGCTCGGGGTTATATTTTGGAGATATTGTAGATAAGCCTGTTATAGGTGATAATAAGAGAAGTGCAGAGATAAGAGATATTTCTGATACCATAAACTTTATGTATGCGGCAGGAGTCTTGGGATTGATTTTATTTGGCGTGATATATTCGATGATTTTTATTGTTTGGTACTTTATTTAGGACTTTTTTAAAGATAGAGGGGTTTGTTAATGGGACGTTTGATTGTTGTGACTGGAGGTGCGCGAAGTGGCAAAAGTACTTTTGCTGAAAAACTAGCAAAAGACTGCAATTGTAATGTGGTATATATAGCTACTTCAATACCTTTTGACGATGAAATGAGAGCACGGATAAAAAAGCATGTCGAGCAAAGGCCGAGTAATTGGAAAACCATTGAGGCCTATAAGGATATGGATAGACATTTGGCAAATGAAAAGAGTAAACATGTTGCTTTTTTGCTCGATTGTATTACAATAATGATAACAAATTTAATGCTTGATACTTCCCTCGATTGGGATAAAGCTTCCAATGAGGAAATAGACGGTATTGAAGCCGAAATAAAGATGGAGGTGGAGAAACTTTTAAAGGTTATAAATGAAAAAGGCACCACTTTTATTTTGGTTACAAATGAAATAGGAATGGGTATTGTACCTGAGAATAGACTCTCTAGAATATTTAGGGATATTGCAGGAAGAATTAATCAAATGCTTGCTAAAGCTGCAGATGAAGTATACTTATGTGTATCGGGAATACCTGTAAAAATCAAATAGTTTAAAGATGGATACAATAAATTGTAAGTTGTTTTTTGAAATTGCCTAATGTAAAAAATGTGGGAGATAAAAAGTGTTTATAATTAAAAGGTTTGTTATTATGCTTCAATTCTTTACTTCGATACCTATTCCAATAAATATGAATTGTGACGAAAAAGACTATGGAAAGGGTTTGATATTTGCACCCGTTGTCGGTTTGATACTCGGGTTTTTGTTGTTTGTTTTTTATAGTCTATTAGGCATGTTTTTTTCTAAAAATATAGTTGCGGCATTACTGATTATCGGTTACATAGTTTTAACCGGAGGCCTTCATCTTGATGGATTGGGTGATACTTTTGACGGTTTGTTTTCCAACAGACCTAAGGAGAGAATTCTCGAAATAATGAGGGACAGCAGAGTTGGAACTAATGCTGTTCTAGCTCTTATAAGTATTGTTTTGCTTAATTTTGTCATGTTATCGGAGATAAACATAATGACAAAGGCACTCTTGCTTTTTCCTGTTGCAGGCAGAATTGGCTCGTTGATGGGTGCGGGTATATCGGTTTATGCTAGAAAAAATGAGGGACTTGGTAAAAGTTTTATAGACCACTGTGGAAAGAAAGAAATGCTTTTTGGAGGAACTATCTCTCTTGTAATTTTTGGAGTGGTGATGGGATTAAAAGGAGTGGTGATCGCTTTTATTCTGATGATAACAGCTTGTCTCATTACAAAAATTTTTACTCTGAAGATAGGCGGTGCTACGGGAGATATCCTTGGGGCAGTATGTGAGTTGAATCAGACTATTTTTTTGATGTTGCTGCATATATTGAAAATTTAGCCGAAGTTATATTTTCAGTATTGCGAAGTTTATAGATTGGGCGAATGGGAGCGTTGGAATGTTGGAATTAATTCTAATAAGGCATGGTGAGACAGATAGTAATATTAGAGGATCATATTTAGGTTGGACAGATATAGAACTCAATGAAACCGGGTTGAGTCAGGTACGAATTTTAAGAGACCGGCTAAAAAATACTAAGATAGATAAAATATATTCAAGTCCCTTAAAGAGAGCTATGCAAACTGCAGATATAATTAACGAAAATTATAGGCTGGATATTGTGTATACCGATGGACTAAAAGAAAGGAATTTTGGAATTTGGGATGATCTTACCCTGGCGGAAATGACACAAAGGTATCCATCGGAATACAATGCATGGATCAGTGATTGGATTAAGTATCCTATCACAGATGGTGAAAGTGCAATAGAAGCTTATAATAGGTCAGCAGAATTTGTTAGAGAGTTAATAGAGAAAAATACTGAGGGAGTTTTTATGCTTGTAACACACCTTGGTACCATACGGTTTTTATTGGCATATCTCTTAGATTTGGGTATAGAAAGTTCATGGCATTTTAGAGTTGATAACGCTAGTATTACAAAGGTTGAGATCAGCGATGGTTATAGTGTACTGACAAGGCTTAACAACCGATAGGTCACAAAGCTTATCATGAAAGCTCATAAGCGGTTGTTCTTTAGAATTGCCTTAAGTAAATTTATACTGGGAGGGTTTATTTTGGGAAGCTTGAAGGGAAGAGAAGATAACATGAAGAAAATAAAGAGAATTATATTAAATGGTTTAATGATAGCAACAGTTTTATTAGTGACTATGTTTACAAGAATACCGGGCCCCTTGGGATATTTTAATATTGGTGATGCTGCAATATTTATTGCTGCCGTTATGCTTGGAAAAAAAAGCGGATTTATTGCCGGTGCTTTTGGCTCAGCTCTTGCAGATGTTTTTTTGGGTTATGCATACTTTGCGCCCATTACATTTTTTGTTAAGGGTTTGGAAGGTTTTGTTATTGGGTATATAATATATAAAGCTAGGGGCAGCAAGTTAATAAACGATGAGGTTGTAAGGATATTGGCAATAGTCGCAGGATGCTTTATTATGGTAGCAGGCTACTTTTTTGCAGAAATATATATATTAAGGCTTTTCAGTACCGAATACGGATACATAAAAGCTTTATCCGAGCTTCCTATTAATGCAGTTCAGGGAGGAGTTAGTGCTTTTGTAGGATACATAATAGCTACGTCCCTTTCAAGGATAAAGCCATTAAAGCAAATGATAAATGAAATTTGATTAACAAAAAGAGGTGAACGCACATATGAAAGTAACGATACTTGGAAATAACGGACCTTTTCCGTCAGCAGGAGGAGCTTGTTCAGGTTACCTTATAACAGAAGGAGATAAAAATATTCTCATAGACTGTGGAAATGGGGTTTTGGCAAACCTACAGAAGTTTACACGAATTGAGGAACTTGATGCAATTATTCTGACACATTTGCATAGTGATCACATGTCTGATATGATGGTACTGCGCTATGCGGTACAGATAAAAATGAATAGAGGTGTGAAGCTAAGGCCTATAGAAGTTTATGCACCAAACCAGCCGCAGGAGGAATACAATAGAATTGATATACCGGGAGTATTTAACCTAAAGCCTGTAACTCATGAACTGGTGTTAAACTTCGGTGATATGAGGCTGGAATTTAAGGAAATGGTGCATCCTGTTACAAGTTATGCTGTATCAATTGTTTCTAAAGATAAGAAGTTTGTATTTTCCGGAGATACCTCATGGAATGACAATATTATTGAGTTTTCAAAGGGTGCGGATATTGTAATGCTTGATGCAGGATTGCTTTCGAAAGATAAGAAAAGCGATAATGTTCCACATCTGACAGCAAGGGAATGTGGTATTGTTGCCCAAAAAGCCAATGCGAAAAGGCTGTTGCTTACACATTTTTGGCCGGAGGATGATGTGGCAGACCACATAACAGAGGCTAGGGAAAACTTTTCTAACGTAGAGATTGCTGAGCTTCTAAAATCATATAGTGTTTAAGAGTACAATATGGTGATTCTAAAATGACATTTAAAAAAGTTCGGAGGCTCAACGCCTACGAACTTTTATTGGTCAATACATTAAAAGATTTATCTGCCGATAGAATAACTGTTCAATTTGGTGTCAAGCTGGTGTACCAATTCATCGAGTTTTTTAAGGGAATTTTGCATACTCGAAATTGCTAAAAGTTCATGCTCTGTAGTAGCAGCTACTTCTTCACTGGCAGCAGCAGTCTCTTCCGAAACGGAAGAAATATTCTCTATTGCAGAAGTAACCTGAATTTTATCATTCTGCATTTTTGAAACAGATTGATTAACTTCGTTGATTTTTCCTACAATATTTGTTATAGCATTTGCAATATCGTTAAATGCACTGTCTGTCTTGTTAACTGCAATATTCTGTTCTTGGGACATCTTTTTCATTAGTTCCATTGATTGGATTGCCAATTGTGATTCTTCCTGAATGCTCTTCATCAGCACATTGATTTCTTCTGTTGACTTTCTACTTTGATCTGCAAGCTTTCTTACTTCCTCAGCAACTACAGCAAAACCTCTGCCTGCTTCACCGGCTCTTGCAGCTTCAATAGCAGCGTTCAAAGCTAGAAGGTTTGTCTGTTCGGCTATGCTTTCTATTGACTCAACAAATAGTCCTATGTCATTTGTTGTATTTGTCAATTTTTCTATTACTGTGAATATTTTTTCGGCTGTATCGTTATTTTCTTTTGATTTGGTACGCAAAATGCTGACTGAATCGAGACCAACGTTGTTTAAGTCGTTTATTTTTTTAGTTTCATCGGTTATTCTAGTATAACTTTCATATACAAAATCAATCTGTTCGCTTAAGTTATCCACCATTTCAACCCCATGCTGTGCCTGCTGTGCTTGGTCAGAAGCACCTTTTGCTATCTCATCCATAGTTTTCGATATGTCTTGCATGGCACTCGAGGCCTGATCAGCTGTGGAACAAACTGCATTTGAGGATTCTAAAATGGAGCTTGAGAGATTGTGAAAACTTTGAAGTAGAATTTTAACGTCATTAAAAACATCATTAACACCATGTGCAATATTCTCAAGCCCTGAGCACTTTGATGTGTCTACTAACCGAGAAAAATCACCTCGTTTTAATTGATTAATGTCACTTTCAAAATGCTTAAAGTGATTTTTTATCTGAAAACGATTAATGACATATAAAATAAAACTAGATAAAACTGTTGATAATAATAAAAGTATAACTGCTATCCAGTTATCGGTTTGAACTTTAGTAATGATAGCAAAAATTAGTGCGACAAGAAGCGGAAATATAAGTAAAATGCTGGATGAAGAAATAAATTTTTTCATATTTAACCTCCAGATAAATAGTGAGAATAGTTTAACGTTTTTAGATATGCATATATTAGGCCATTTCAAAAAATAACCTATACAATATTTGAGTCATAAAGCCCATCAAATCAGATTTTTTGAAATGGCGATTGCAAAGTTTTTTTGGAATCACCTTATTATAAATTAATTATTCTACAAAACTATTTAAAATCCTCTTTATTAATCAATTAAATTTATGATTTTATAGAATTTTTTGTAGAACGCCTACTTATTTATTTCCAAGATTTGCAGCAAAGTTTGTATATGTTATAATAACAGAAGTTATGAACGATGAGAATGGAGCTGTAAGTATGAAATTACCTGTTGAATTTTTAGATAAGATACATAACCTTTTAGACAAAAAGGAATATGAGGAGTTTATAAAAGCCTTTGAATTGCCAAGATACTATGGGTTAAGGGTTAATACGCTTAAAATAAGTATCGAAGAGTTTTTAAATATAACACCTTTTGAGCTCGAGCCTATTCCATGGACTAAAGATGGGTTTTATTACAGGGAAGGAGAGAATCCTGGTAAGCACCCGTACTATTATGCAGGGCTGTACTATATACAGGAACCAAGTGCTATGCTACCTGGTGCGGTTATAGCTGCAAAACCCGGTGAGAATATTTTGGATCTCTGCGCAGCCCCCGGAGGCAAAACAGTTCAGATAGCTGCCGGGATGAAGGGTAAGGGTCTGCTCGTAGCAAATGATATAAGTTCCGATAGAGTAAAAGCCCTTGTTAAGAATATTGAACTGTGCGGCGTTACAAATGCGGTAGTTACAAATGATACCCCGCAGAATCTATCAGGTAAGTTTATGAACTTTTTTGATAAAATTCTAGTTGACGCACCTTGTTCCGGTGAAGGAATGTTTCGAAAAGATGAGGATGCAGCAAAAAGTTGGGGAAAATATAAATGTGATCTATGCTCTGGTATGCAAAGAGAAATTTTAGGTTATGTGGATAAAATGTTGAAACCTGGAGGTTATTTGGTGTATTCAACTTGTACCTTCTCACCGGAAGAAAATGAAAAAATGATTGTGGAATTTATGGGAAATCATCCTTGCTATGAACTTTGCGAAGTTCCTAAGACAGACGGTATAGCCGATGGTCGGCCTGAGTGGGCAAATAATGCTGCTGAGCTAAAAAAGACGGCAAGATTATGGCCGCACAAGATTAAAGGTGAAGGACATTTTGTTGCACTGCTGCACAAAAAGGAAGCTGATTTTAAGTCTTTTGAAAGTTTTGACAAAACCATGGTATTGGGCAATAGTGAAGTACTTGATAGTTACAGGAATTTTGAAAAGGATAACTTGAACTTAATACTTGAGGATAATTTTATAGTAAAGGGAAACAACCTTTATTCATTGCCTGTTAAATTACCCGATCTTTCAGGAATAAAAGTTGCAAAGTTTGGAAGATATATAGGAGAAGCTTTAAAAGGGAGATTTGAGCCATCCCATTCTTTTATTCTTTCGCTGTGTGAAAACGACTTAAAAAATGTGCTTAATTTTGATGCCCAATCAGGTGATGTAATAAAGTATCTTAAAGGAGAGACTCTAATGAAAGAAGGGGAAAAAGCTTTCGTCGGTATTTTGGTGGAGGGTTTTACACTAGGTTGGGCAAAGCAAACTGGTGACATGCTCAAGAACCTATACCCAAAGGGCTGGAGAAAAATGAGTTAAGGTGAATCTAAAAAAATAACGGGTCAATTGGTGTTTTTAAAAAATCTGATTTACATTTTTTGCACTGCAAAATAATGTTCCTCTGTTTGAAAGAATTTAAGCTTTCATGATTGGGTTTGAACTATAAATTTTGATTAATGAAATTTTTTGAAACACCTTATATAAGTAGGAGGGGAAGGCATGAGAGAGACACAAAGAGTGGACAAAATATTATCAAACTATGGTTTTGGCACAAGAAGAGAGATCAAACAATTAGTAAAAAACGGTGAGGTAAGGGTTGATGGTGAAGTAATAAGTGACAGTGGAATGCATGTAGACCCAAAGAAAAGCCAGATAGAAATATCAGGACAAAAACTCAATTACAGACAATATATATATATTATGATGAATAAACCGGCAGGCGTTATTTCAGCTACTTTTGACAACAGACATGAGACGGTGATTGATATTTTGCCGGAAGAATATAAGTGCTTTGAATTGTTTCCCGTAGGAAGACTTGATATTGATACGGAGGGGCTTCTGCTAATAACTAATGATGGACAGCTTGCACATGAGCTTTTATCTCCAAAAAAACATGTTCCCAAAAGGTATTTTGCTTTCATAGAAGGAGAAGTTACAGAAGATGATGTAAAAAAGTTTGAAGAAGGAATAATTTTAGAGGATGGTTATAAAGCACTTCCTGCCGAACTGTATATCTTGGATAGAGACGTAAACTCAAGTGTTGATGTGGTAATATATGAAGGCAAGTTTCATCAGGTTAAGAGAATGTTTGAAGCTGTTGGCAAAAAAGTTAGGTTCTTAAAGAGGGTAACCATGGGTAATTTGGTACTCGATAAAGAGCTTGCACCGGGGGAGTTCCGTGAATTGACAGAGGATGAGCTTTCAAATCTTATAAATGAGGTAAGAAGTGAAAAAGATAGTAATTTAAATTAAGATTAGGAGAAGTAGGTATGAATAAGCAGAGTTTAAATAAACTTACATTATTTTTAACAGGGCTTGAAAGCCGTATAGAAGAAAATAGAGAGTACTTTAAAAAAATTGATCTTATATTCAAGTCCGGAACTAAAGAGTTTCCGGGGAGTGTGGTTCTTTTAGGAGAAAAGCTTAAGGTAAGTTACAGCGGAAATTCCGAAACAATTGAAAGAAACTGGCTGGCCTTGCGCTTGACAAAACTTGCCCAAAACTATGATAGTATGCTCCTTACCTACGAAGAGCGGGGAACCACAATATTTATAGAAGCCGATGATAAAAATGTTAAGATGAAAACTAAGGAAAATCAGGTTGAGGAAGTGCTAAATAATCACAATGATGTACCGCAAATATCAAACCGAGACTATTATATAAAAGTAGGTCAAGCCGATGATTTGCTTAAAGAAATTGGGATTTTGGCAGCTAACGGGAAAATTAAAAATGATATGATACGCAAGTATAATCAGATTGACCGTTTTGTTGAGTTGATAAACGATATGCTAGGTGATCTTCTGAAGGAACATGAGTCAATAACGGTATTAGATTGCGGGTGCGGAAAATCATACCTTACTTTCGTGTTGAACTATTACATAAGAGAAGTGTTAAAAAAACCCTGCCATTTTATAGGGCTCGATAATTCATCTATAGTTATAGAGGCTTCAAAGAAGATAGCAGATAATTTAGGCTATCATAACATGGAGTTTAAGGTAACAGATATAAGCAACTATAAAGCTCAGAGGGACGTTCACATGGTTATTAGTTTACATGCCTGTAATACTGCTACAGATCAGGCAATAGCTTTAGCAGTAAACAATAATGTCAAGTCTATAGTCGTGGTACCGTGTTGTCAGCAGGAAATATTAAGTCAGTACTCTTATCCACCTTTTGAACAAATAATAAAACACGGACTTTTAAAGGCGAGAATGGCGGATATAATTACTGATGGAATTAGAGCCCTTTTATTAGAAGCACTAGGCTTTAAAGTTTCGGTTGTGGAATATATTTCACCAATTGAAACTCCAAAAAATCTTATGATCAGGGCGATTAAAATTCAACAGCCAAATCCGTCAATGCTTGGAGAATATAAGGAATTGAAGAAAATATTAAACATAAATCCGACATTAGAAAAACTCATTATGGGATAAAAGTGTAATATCTAAAAAGCTCTTTTTGAATAATCAATAAGAATATACATATATTAATATATAAATAAACATAGTTTTCTCTTATGTAAATTAGTTGACTATTGCTAATTTTTTTAATAAAATGTTTTTAGGCATATAAAAAATGTATATTGTGGTAAATTGTACTGAAAAACTTTTGATAATTAGAACTTTAGTAAATATTTTTTGTAAAATTTTAAATTTAGTATTAAATTATTTGATAATTTTACCGAATAATATGTGGGAAGGGTATTTATTTAAAATATAAATGCGCTTCTTTACGAAAAATAAAGGGGCAAAAGTTAAATATGCTAGGTCCTAAAACTTATATTTGTTATAAAGGCAAATAATAATTGTAAAGAGCATTTTGAGAAAATTGAAATTACTAAAATCTAAACGAAGAGGTGATTGTTTTGGCAAGGACTAAGCAATTGTATGAAGATAGTGGTGTTGAACTCTCAAAAGCTACAATCAATGTTGGGGATGAGGTTACTCTCCTGTATAGAGGTTTGCTGGCAAAAAGCGGTGCAGACTCTGTATACGCCCATATAGGTTATGGAGACAACTGGGAAGGCAAAGAATTTATTCCTATGGAAAAGGTTGAGGATGTATTTAAGGCCACTATTAAAGTAAATTTATCAGACAAATTGAATATTGCATTTAAGGATGGTGTAGATAACTGGGATAATAATTCACAGCAAAACTATTCTTTCAATGTTTCAGCAAAGGCTTTAAAGACATCTGGTGCTTCAAAGACAGCTAGTACTGCCACAGAAAAGAAAACTTCTCCAAAGGTTAAGGCAAGTGTGTCAAAATCTGAGGCACCAAAAGAAGTTTCTGCAACAAAAACGAAGACGGCTAAGGCAAAGGCAACTCCATCAACAAAGCCAGCAGCAAAAAAGACTGCAACAGATAAATCTGTAACGGCAAAGAAAAGTAATGCAGCTAAGAAGAACAGTAAATAGATTTGAAAGTATAACATAGCTACACGACTTGGTAAATATACGATATAAGGCAAATTTAACAAGGCATTTACCTATGAATAATCCGTAGTAATGCTAATATACTAGTAGAGTACTAGAAGAATTAGCCTTTTGTACTATTTCTTATCAGATGCTAATGTTATATAATTAAATCATAATAATAAAAGGGGGCAATACTAAATGGAGAAAGTAATGCAACCAAAAAAGGTGATTAGACTTACAGAGGCAGAAAAAAAGATAATTTCTGAATATTCTGCTTATACTAATGATAGCATAATTAAACCACTACATTCTGATATTATTGATAAGAAGATAATCAAATGATTATTTTTAAGACGAAAAAAGAGGTAAGTGGCCTCTTTTTTTGTTATGTATGTGATTTCAAAAAAATATAAAAGTTTTGTTTATACATACCGGTAGAGGGTATATATAAATTATAAATACAAACATGATTTATCAGGAGGTAATAAATATGACTGTAAAAGTATATTCAACCCCGACTTGTCCATGGTGTACAATGGCGAAAGAGTATTTAAAATCAAAAAATGTGACTTTTGATGACTTAGATGTATCAAAAGACAAAGATGCAGCTGCAGAAATGATTCAAAAGTCAGGTCAGCGAGGTGTGCCGGTTGTGGATATAGATGGAAATATAATTGTGGGTTTTGATCAAAAGACAATCGATAAACTCATTAATGCTTAAAAAAGGAGGTATCCTCCTTTTTTTATGCAGCAATTAATATTGGAACCACCTTATATCTAATTTCACATACTCAACAAATATTTGACAAGAATTTAATATCGTATTAATATTATTTTATGGATAATTAAAGTGTATTTCTATTTTGTAGGGCACTTCTATAATAAGGCAATATTGATTCTATTGCTGTGCATTAAGTTGATTCAAGCAAAATAATGTAGTTGTTTTAACGTAATAAAAGGGAGGATCTTGCATTGTTTAGCGTCATGATTGTTGATGATGACCCGTTGATTTGTGAATGGTTGGCAAATCAAATAAACTGGAACCATATTGGGTTTGAAGTTGTGTATATTGCAAATAACGGAATAGATGCATTGCATAAATTCAACGAATACAACCCCGATGTTATAATATCAGATATAAGTATGCCTAAAATGGATGGTATAGAGCTTTTAAACTCTATTAAGGAATATGAAACCGGGCCACAGGTAGTTTTTTTAAGTGATGAAAACGATTATCCTCATGTTAAGCAGGGGATTTTGTTGGGGGCCTTCGGTTATATTTTGAAGCCTATAAATAAGGATAGCCTGAAAGAATTGATGAAAAAAGTTTTTGATGAGTTGATGCTCAAGAAGCAGGAAGAAGAAAAAAAACAAAAGATCAAGGAGAAAATGGAGCTTTTTAGAGAAAGGCTTCTATATGATATATTAAGAGGAAAAGATTATCCTCTGCAAAAGTTTGACGATATAGTTGACGAGTATGGGCTAAATCTGCATAAAGGCATTGTACAGGTTGCGATTGTAGAAATAGGTAATTTCGATGATAATTCAAAGGAATTGGTTAAGAGCGGTAAATTTGATGAACTTACAGAGAAAGTCCGCAATGAAATACTTAAAATGGCTGATGGCTTTGGTAGCATTAGCTGTGTAATAGGAGATATGGATATTGGTATATTAAGTGTGATTATTCAACCGCTTAATGATGTTAAAATATCTGAGTTCGAAG
The DNA here is from genome assembly GCA_023421115.1 of Bacillota bacterium. Taxonomy (GTDB): domain Bacteria; phylum Bacillota; class Clostridia; order Acetivibrionales; family Acetivibrionaceae; genus Acetivibrio. The sequence continues at coordinate 23,076 of JAEZUI010000009.1, forward strand.
AAATATCCTACTTGTTTTTTTCAAAATTATTGGAAAAGATCAAGCTCGATATGGATGTAAGAGTAACCATTGGAGTAGGAAATATTCAGAATAATATAAAAGAGATCAGTTTGAGCTATATGGGTGCGAAAGCTGCCTTGCGGCATAAGTATATTTTAGGCGGTAACCGTGTTATAAATATAAAAGAGTTTGATTTCGATAAACAGCAAAAAATTCTATACCCTGCAGAGCGAGAAAAACTTTTGACCGATTATATAATGACAGATGATGAAAAAGTTCTTCAATCCATAAACAATTTATTTAATGAAATAAGTATAGGCTCACAAGGTGTTTTGAACAGAATAGCTTTTGCTGCTAATCAGTTGGTGTATAATATTTCACGATACATAGATTCTCAATATAGCTATATAAAGAAACTATATGACTTTAACAAGTTTACTGATGTTGATTTTACAGCTTTCAAGTCGGAAGAGGAAATTAAGGAGCATTTTATATACATAGTAAATGACATTATAGAAGTAGTGAAAAAATATAAGCCAGGTCATGGGAATCCTATAATTAAGAAGGCTTGTGACTATGTGCTTCAACACATCGATGAGGACATAACACTCTTTACAATCTCCGATAAACTGAACTTAAGTAAAAATTACTTTTGTTCTCTTTTTAAGCAAGAGACAGGCTACAATTTCCTTGAATATGTTACTACAGTGAAGATGGAGTGGGCAAAAAGATTGCTGAAGGAAGGAAATTGTAAGACTTATGAAGTGAGTGATATGTTGGGCTATCGGGAGTCAAGCTATTTCAGTAGGTTGTTTCGGAAATATACTGACTATAGTCCGGCCGAATATAAGAAAATGTTTAGAAGCGATTCGAACGACATAAATGAATAAGGCCATTTATTAAAATTTTATGTATTTATTGAAAAATTGTGAATACAATAATGTAATGATAGACGAGATCTTTACGATTTTAGCATTACAACATTAAAAAATCAAACCGTGCCCTGGATGCAATCATTAAAACGGGGCATTAGTTTTTTAATTTAGGTTTGGGAGATGATAAAAGACATACCTTTGACTTATTTTTATAGTATAATTTTAGTTTTAAAAAAGGATAAACAGACTATTTATAGAATATATAATTATACTTAGTGTAAACATAATCATAGCAAGGTGGGGGATTGGATGCAGAATAAGGAGATTATTGCTTTATTGTTGGCAGGAGGTCAGGGCAGTAGATTAGGGGTGTTAACCAAGAATATTGCAAAACCCGCAGTTTCTTATGGCGGTAAGTACAGAATAATTGATTTTTCCTTAAGTAATTGTATAAACTCAGATATTGATACAGTAGGTGTACTTACTCAATATCAACCTTTAGAACTCAACGCTCATATAGGGATCGGCAAACCGTGGGATATGGATAGAATTGACGGCGGGGTAACGATACTTTCCCCTTATCTGAAAGCTGAAATAGGAGAATGGTATAAGGGAACTG
>JAEZUI010000131.1 GCA_023421115.1 Bacillota bacterium
TTCAGGCGCACCAACTCCAACGAGTGACCAAGCAGTTATATATCCTCCTGGCACAAGCCCAGACGAGATTAATAAGGCTATTTCAGATTATTTGAAAGAGAATGGCATAATAATTCCTACCGAACCACCCAAGCAATAAACTAGCTGAGATATAGAAAAACAATGTAAAAAATATATTTTATTTAGAGGAGATACACTGCTGTTGAGTAGTCAGAGCTATAGGACAAAATAAAGTACACACTATCTGAATGTGTTATAACCACGATATTAAAAAGAGAGGACATATGATGTTTTTGCTTCTATAAATATCATACAAGGATAATATGAGAAAAACAAAGACACTTATCATTAAAATTTTTTTTATTTTAGCAATCGCTTTCGTAACATTTTCATCGAAAGGAGCTATTTCCAGCGCTGCAAGCAAAGGATTGTTTATTATTTCCAAATCCGAGACTACTTATGGTTTTTGCGATGTTACGGGTAAAATTATAGTACCTCTTTCCTACAACGACTGCAGGGACTTTTTTGATGGTTTAGCTGCTGTTAAAAAAGGAAATTCATATGGTTATATAAATGAAAAAGGAAAACTAGTTGTTCCCACGACCTATGAATATGTATATGATTTTCATAACGGATTTGGACAAGTTACTAAAGATGGTAAATATGGATTTGTCAATACTTCAGGTAAGCTTGTTGTTCCTATGAAATACTCAAATGCTATGAATTTTTCCGAAGACTTGGCATGGGTATCTGACGACGATGGTATCGGCTATGTAAATACAAAAGGAAAAGTGGTTATACCGCTCAATTATAACAACGGAGGAAGCTTTTCAAGCGGCTTGGCATGGGTAAAAAAAGGCAATGAATATTTTTACATAGACAAAAATGGTAAAGTTGCCATTCCCGGACCTTTTACATATGCATCTGACTTTATTGGAAATTTGGCATGGGTTACGAAAGAGTCCGATTACTCAAAAGGCTATTTTATCGACAAAACTGGTAAAACAGTGATAGACTCAGATGCGGCCGCGGGCATCAATATGATGCAATTTGATTATCAACCAACAGATTACATTGGTATTTGCACTAAAACCGAAGACGGTAGTTATCTATACGGGATAATGGATTCAAGTAACGGCAAAATAGTAGTCCCTTTGATTTATGAAGAAATTGGACTTTTTTACGATGGACTTGCTCGAGTAGTAAAAAATGGGAAAACAGGGTATGTTAACAAAAAAGGTAAGCTCGTTATCCCTTGCATTTATGACTATGGACGCGATTTCACATCAAATCACCGTGCAGTAGTCATGAAGAACGATAAATCGGGTGTAATCGACAATAAGGGGAAAGTAATCGTAAAAATCAACTATGATGCAATAGAGAGTTATAGAGATGGTTTAGCAAGAGTTATGAACAATTATAAAATTGGATACATAGATTCGACCGGTAAAGTTATCATTCCAATTAAATATTATTGTTTCAAGCCTCCAATGTAAAAATAGAATTACCTCTTCAGATTATCAAAAAGTAACACTAGATTCAAAGAAGTCACATAAAACGTAATAAATCTATTATCAGGAGGTAGTTACAATGAAAAAAAGAATAATCTCTTCAATAATGTCATTCATAATGATTATATCTCTTTGCTTGGGGAGTTCATCGGCTGTTGTTGCAGCAGCGCCAGCTAAAACCATCACAGCAACTTTTGAGATCGTTAATCAAACAGATATCAATATTACAACACTAAAACTGGCTCAAGTCGGTAAGGAACCCATGAATAAGGAACTATTGAAAAAACCGCTGAAGGGAGGCGCGACTGCCAAGATCTCGATAACCTTCAATCCGAACATTCACACCTATGATCTTGTGGTAAGTTCAAAAGATATAAGATTTGAGAGGCTTGACTTCAGTGGAATTACAGCAGCGCACGGAGGCTTGATTGCACTTACATACATCTATTATCCGGAAGGCCATGTGTTCAATAAGGCTGGTGCGTCAGTTGCCGGCTTAACACCGGGCAGCAATACGACTACAGTAAAATTCGGTTTTAAGAATCAGACAGATAATCAAATAAATCGTATACAGCTCTCATTGCCTGGTAAGGAACAATGGGGCCAAAACCTGCTTAAAGCGCCTCTTTTGGCGGGTGCGACAGTCGATATACCCATCACCTTCAGCCCGAAGGCTTCTATATGGGATATCAAAGTAGGCGAGAACACTGCTTACGGCGTTGATTTCAGTGGCACTACTGCAGCCAGTGGAGGAAATATTCTGCTTGGGTATTTTGCTGACAATGCCGGTGTACAAGTTTTTAGCAAAGTAGCACCCAAGGCTGGCCTGCCGGTTGGCAGCGGCACCATGACTGTCAACTTCAATGTCAAGAATGAAACCACGGAAGATTACATCAACCTGCAGATTTCTAAGGCTGGCAAGAAGGCATGGAGTCCTAACCTTCTGACTAAGCCGCTAAAAGCAGGCGCTACCGTGGTGATTCCAATCACCTACAGCGAAAAGGAGGCACTTTGGGACCTTAAGGGGACCACCTACAGCATTGGCCTGAATTCTGATGTGTTGACAGAAAAAATTGATTTTTCAGCAATTACACCCGAATCCGGCGGTAATATTCAACTTCAGGACTCCTTTTATTACGGAAGCACAGTCCTTGTGACCAATAACAGGCCCAGAGTGCCCTATCCCAAGCAGTCTGGCAATTCCATCATGTTTTTTGATATAGACTCTGACGGGGTTTTGAGCAGCTATGAGACAAAAGAGCAGATCAAGGCTGCAAATCCTAATTTAGAGGCGGGACTTGATGTCTCAATATCAGATAAGGTTACTACCATCGGTAAATATGCTTTTGAATTCGTGCCGATTAAGAAGCTCACATTGCCTGCCTCCGTGACGACAATTTTGGATAATGCCTTTGCCAATAACACCTACCTGACGGATATCAGCTTTTCAGAAGGCCTTGTAACAACAGGCTATGGTGCGTTTTTGAGAAACACCGGATTAAAAAGTGTGACATTGCCGAAGTCCATAAGGACCATTGGGGACAATACCTTTAACGGCTGTGTCAAATTAGCTGAAATCAATCTGCCGGAAGGACTCACAACCATTGGCAATTTCGCCTTTGGATGGACTCCGATCACCGGTATCAAGCTGCCGGATAGCGTAACTACTTTGGGGACTGGCGCTTTTTCGAATTGTACAAGCTTGAAGTCAATCAGTATACCAGCCAATATCAAAAGAATAAATGAAAGGACTTTCGATAATTGCACTGCATTGACAGATGCAAATCTTTCAACAGTCACTTCCATTGGGGAGGTAGCTTTTATTGGATGTAGGTCGTTGACAAATGTCAGCATGCCGATAGTAACCTCAATTGAGAATTATGTTTTCAAGGGGTGTGCGTCCTTGACGAATATCCAGCTGCCGGCAACGCTAACCAGCATAGGAATCAATCCGTTTATAATGGCGGATAAGCTGGTTGCAATAAGCGTGGACCCAGCAAACCAGAGCTTTGTCATTCAGGACGAGGGAATACTCTATAGCAAAGACCTGACGAAAGTCTATGCGTATCCGAATGCAAGAACGGCAAAAACCCTTGTGTTACCGGCAACGGTCACCACAATAAAAGCAGAAGCTTTCCATTATACCAGCATTGAGAATGTGACTTTGCCGGCCGGGATTAAAACAGTTGAAGAGGCAGCTTTTGGAGCGAGCCAGCTAAAAAGCCTTCTTCTCCCGGAGGGTATAGAAAATATTGGAAGTGGTGCATTTGGCAGTACTCCGATTGCAGGAGAGCTGGTGATTCCAAAATCAGTTAAGACCATGGGCACTAATGCTTTTTTTGCTTCCAGTATAAAAAGTGTAATCATAAATAGCAGCATAGACCTGTCTGATGATATTTTCGGTTTATGTGAAAAACTTGAAACAGTGAAAATAAATGACAATGTTAAAAAAATCGGTAAATTTGCTTTTGCGTCTTGTACGCGGCTCAAGAATGTTAAACTTCCAAAATCCTTGAAAGTCATTCGTTCCGCAGCATTTAAAAACTGCACCGGTTTGGTAGAAATAAGCCTGCCCAAGGGTTTGATCAATATAGGTGAGGCTGAAGCTATTAGAGATCCTGATGGAAAACGTGAAGGGGACTTTGGGGTGTTTATGGAGTGTACTAGCCTCAAAAAAATAAACTTGCCGGACAGCATTGAATATATTGAAGATAGTAGCTTTGAGAAATGTACCAGCTTGAAGTCCATTAAGCTTCCTCTCAATGCGAAATACAAAAAAATAGAAAACAGGACATTTGCATCTTGTGGATTGGATTTCATCTTTATTCCGAAGAATGTTATTACAATCGGCGAGGAATGCTTTAGGAACTCTGCTCTGAAAAAGATGACCATCGCACCATGGGGTTGTAAGTATATAGAAGAACTCGCCTTCGCTTATTCAAATCTGGAAGAAGTTGTAATACCGGATGGAGTTATAGAGCTAGGCTTTTGGTCGTTCAAGAATATCAAACCATTAAAAACAGTAACCTTAGGCTCTACCTTGGATAAGGTTGAAACTTTTACCTTCCTCAATAATCCGAACTGCACGAGAATCAACTTGTTATCAATTGAGGGTTATGATATTGCGCCATTCAACTTTGAAGATGATGCCTTTTTGAAAGATGGGAAAGTACATATCCCTAAGAATTCCAAGGCTGGTTATAAGGCGCAAAATGGTAAATTCCTCGTAGAAGGACGTCCTGCGGTTGCAGATCTACCTGCACTGAAGGTGAAAAAGTAAGCACGGGGATATACAATAATAAACGGGGATCTCAGATGAAGGAAACTCATATATAACTTTGGGGCTTGGAACCGGATACCCTGATTCAGAGTACTTAAAAGTCTATATTATGATTAAAAAATGAGAAAAGTGTTTGAAATCATCAAATATTCGAGTGATTAGGCTCTGAATGTGGATAAATCCCATTAAAAAAA
>JAEZUI010000115.1 GCA_023421115.1 Bacillota bacterium
GGCTGCGGTTGGAGCCTCTCTTGAACCATCTGGTGGTAGGAGATAAAACCAATCCACAGCATCCTTTACAGTGTAGCATATAGCCCTTGGAGAGGGGCTCTAATAACTACTACTCTATAATACAAGGGAGAGTCGGACAAGCACGACAGTATAATTGTTTTTGACTTGCAGTTTATATGCAAGAAGTGCTATAATTTGTAACAAAGTGGTACAAGGAACGGTAGAAATGCAGAGTTTGAACCCAAAGGAGGAGTAGGGCGACAATGAAATATGTGGCAATGATTATCATTTTGGCGATAGTCGGTTTTGGCTTAGGAAGCAACTGGGTAGTTACTTCGTCTACAGATATTACGGCGGCACCATTTCTGGGCTTTAATTCCGTTCCAGCCTTAAAGGTATTTCAAGAGCATAAGCTAACTGTACAGGCTGAACTCACTTTTATGGACGGAATGAAAAATGGGATAAGAGCTTGTGCGACATTTCTCAGTGGCGCGTTGGTTAGCGCGTACTCGTTATATGTCGCTTTGTTTCCTCAAGAACTGATTTGGAAAATTGTTTGGGCCATTTTGGGAATACCGTTATCGTTTATAGGAGGAGTTGCCATGCTTTTATTAGGGGCAATCCCCTTAATTGTAAAACGATTGCTGCTTGTACCTGCGGATTGGTCATACTACTGCGGTTTTATCAGTGCGTGCCTTGTTTTTATAGGGGCAATTGCCGTTGTGAGCAGGGAAAAAATCCAGTCCAGGAGGTCCCAGGCATGAGTTTTACCTTGATTGCGATTGTGCTGGCTATAGCAGGATATATCATGGGACTGGCTCCTCTTATTGCAATTGTGATACCTATTGGTCTGGTCATATGGCTGACAACAGCGTTATTGCCGTTTACGCTGGCTATCATTTTGAGCGTTTGTTTTGCTTTATATTGGCTTACTCGAAACACTTAGTCAGGAATGGTGAGTTGACCGTTATGAAGAGACGAATAAGGAGCGTGTATACTATTGAAAAGCACAAAAATATGTAAGGTAATATTTATTGGCATCCTGCTTGTTTTGCAATCCGTAGCGGCATTTGCTGAGCCGTCCATCAGCGAATGGATGTATTCCAATGAGCAGCAGGGCAGCGGATTTTCTATGACCCTCTGGCGTGAGGGCAACAAGGTATGGGGCCAGCATACAGGCTGGGCAAGGAATGGAAGTCGCATTGATGATTCCAGGGACAAGATTTCGATTGAGGGGGCCAGTGAGGACAAACCGAACGAGTATATCGTACGCTGGCAAAGCGGGTACAGCAATGCCCAAGGGTGGGCATACCTGATTTTTAGTGATGATGGTACGCTGCTGTGGCAGGTTTTCAGAGTCCAAGTAGAAGGTGAACGATACATACCGGCCAAGGCGATATTGCAGCCAGTAACCAATTAATGGTATGTAACAGAATAGCAGTACAAAAGGAAGACCTATCAGCCGTGAAGGAAGCTGATAGGTCTTCTGCTTTTACTGTACTATTCCTAAGAAGGGGAGATAAGAAATGCAAAAAATGGCTCATGTGAGAAAGATACAAAGCCTAGATGCTTTGCAGCTAGGCCAGCTTGGTGAAGGGGTGGTAAGTGTCAATGGCAATAAGTAAGGACTGCATTCGTATTCGGATTATCAGGGCGTCTTCGCCGGACGTTTGGTACGCTAAGAAGATTGGTCAGGAATTTCAGGTGCTGTCGGAAAGAATGGATTGTTATCGGGTAAACGTGGGTGACCCGGCGGCTCATTACGTGGCCAAGCGGGATTGCGAGATCGTCAGTACGGATCAGCGGACGTATTTCGGTGATATGGACAGTGTTCCTGATGAAGAGTGGATTGATGCTGCTATGGACGGTGATGATGAATATTTGCTACAGTATGCCATTCTAAGCGAAACCATTTACTACCGGCTGCTTGGGGATAACGATGATGTAGTTGAACATGGAGTGATTTCAAAGACAGCCTTTATGAAGCTTTTTCGCGAGAATTTACCTGGATTAATAGCTCTAACGGGAGGGATTGAAGATGCTAACGGATAAGAGTGTAGTTAAAACGGAAGCGGTATTTTCCGATGACCGAAAGCACCGCTACTTGCTACGGAAGGAATGGGACAAAAACAAGAAAAAGGCGATGGTGCTGATGGTCAGTCCGAGTTATGCTGATGGCATGCTGGTTGACCCTACGACCATGTATGTATTGAATAATCTGTATCGCATGGATTTTGGCACTGCAGAAATCGTCAATCTCTTTTCGGCTGTTGACGGCAGAAAGAGCATGAAGGATGAAGTCGAACAGGAGAATTTGGAGCAGCTTTTAGCCTCGGCAGCGCGTGTGGATGCAATCATCATTGCTTGGGGCAAGGCGGGAGATACCAGTAAGGCTGTTCAGAAACGGCAGGAGTATTTTCTGGAGAAGCTAGGAGAGTTTGCGGACAAAATGCAGATGATAGGCTTTCATCCTTTGTTTCCGCGAATGCGCTTGAGTTGGAAGGTGGAAAGGTTCTCAGTGAAGTCTGTAACAGAATTTGATACGAATCCGTGATAGTAAAAATTTTGCAAACAACAAAATGGTATCATTTGATACTATTTTGTTGTTTTTTTATAATGATTTGTATATAATAGTATTAAAGAATAGCAGCATTGGCGGTGATCTATTTGCAGCGAGGATGGACGGAAGGTGAGGAAGATGTTGGGAACTTCCTGCAGAAAGTTAAGGATTTACTTACTGATCCGAATAATTTATCTATAGTTCAGAAAACAGGAATTAGAGATAAAACACGAGAGTTTAGAGAAAAATATGGAATTAATCATCAGATGGTTTGTGACGAAATATTGCGGTTAGATGTTAGCAATTATTCTTATACAGATGATGACCATAATAAAGAGATAGGCGGGGAGTTTCTGATCTTTGGTCAATTTATATTACCGCCTATTGTAGATAAACCTGTACAAGTATATATTAAACTGAAAATTAGAGGGAGAGTGGTTTGTATGTCATTCCATGAAGCAGAGTTCCCTTTAAATTATCCTTATAACTGAGTTTTACACTAAAGAAGAAACGGTTACATCTTGATGTAACCAGGAGGGATGCAAAATGAAAACATACTGCCCTGAATGCGACACTGATAGAGAAGTAGAACTTCTGGAGAGAGAAGTAGAATCTACAATTGATAATTTAACCTTCAAATATCTTGCAAAAATACCTTATTGCAAGTCATGCGGTAATGAAGTCTATATTGCTGAAATTAGTGACCAAAACTTAAAATTAGCTAATGATCAATACCGTGAGTTAGCGGGGCTAATTAAAGTCGCTGAAATTGAAGAATTATTGGAAACCTATGAGATAGGTAAAAAACCGCTAGCTTCTTTGCTGGGTTGGGGGGAAGCGACTATTATAAGATATCTAGATGGTTTTACTCCCCGTAAGATTTATAGCGATCAACTAAAGGAACTCAAAGATCCGAATAAGATGTTAGAGTTATTTGAAAGAAATAAAAGTAGTCTTTCTGAAGTTGCTCAAAGAAAATTATTTAATCGGATTAGTCAACTAATAGATGATTTTAGAGAAGTTGAAGATCATGGTGTAGTCCGCGTTGCTAAATATTTTCTATCCAAGATAGATACTGAAGCTGAAGAGGTTATTACTCCGCTTAAACTTCAAAAAATTATCTATTATGCTCAAGCCTGGCTCTTAGCTCTAAAGGATAGAACATTCTTTCAAGAAGATTTTCAAGCATGGGTACATGGTCCGGTTATTCCCAATCTATATTATCAATATAAAAAACATGGTTATAGCTCTATACCAAAAGTTGAGAATTTTGATGATAGTATTTTTGATGAAGATCAATTGAGTGTTTTAGAAATGGTTAAATTTGCGTATGTACGATATGATGCAAAATATCTAGAGGAATTAACGCATAGAGAACATCCCTGGAGAGACGCGCGCGGAGAATGCAAAGCGGACGAGATATGTAACCGTATTATCGAAAAGGAGTCTATAAGAAGCTATTTTAAAGAAATTAAAGACACCTTTAATATTCAAAATAAAAATGACTTAAAAAATTATATAGCTAATTTATAATGGCTAAAAGAAGATGTTGGTATGAGTGGAAAGTAAGTTGCGGATTCTCTGCAATAACAAAATTACGGTTGCGCAAACTATTTAGTATGGTTCTCAAGTATCTGATGCTACTGATGAAGAAAGAGGCTATACGGCTAAAAATGTTGACGTTGGATGTGAATTCCAACATATCACGGCCTTAGTCAATAGATAAAAGAAAGGGATTTCCTATATGATGGGGGATCAGTAAAGGGGAGTGCTTTTTTGTAAAAAAGCATAGTAAGTCAAGCTGTGTTAAAAAATACTCATAGCTGACTATAGATTAGTTATGAGTATTTTTGTTTA
>JAEZUI010000156.1 GCA_023421115.1 Bacillota bacterium
CTCATGAACAACAGGAAAGAGACTTGTATTGTGCGTGAAGGTGAAATTGGTTTTAAGCATGAAAATGAAGACAAAAGTGTACCCGTTTATTTTTTGGACAATTATCACTTATATGATAGAGAAGGCATTTATTGCTATTTTGATGATGCAGACAGATTTGCATTTATATGCAAAGCAGCACTTGAAATGCTTCCTAAAATTGGTTTTAAGCCTGATATAATACATTGTAACGATTGGCATACCGGTCCTCTTTGTATGCTTTTAAACGAGAAATATAAGGAGTACCCTTTCTATAATAATATAAAGACCATATTTACTATCCATAATCTTGAGTATCAGGGAAATTTCTCAAAAGATGTATTATGGTTGTTTGATGTAGGTGAGGAAGTTTTTGTACCTGAGAAGGTTGAATTTTATGGCGAGTTTAGTTTTATGAAAGCCGGAATTGTTTACTCGGATATCATAAATACGGTAAGCGAGACTTATGTCAAGGAGATTAAAACTCCACAGTATGGAGAAAAGCTTGAGGGCTTGCTGATAGAAAGATCAAAAAATCTATATGGTATAGTAAATGGAATTGATTATGATGTATTTAATCCTAAGGAAGATCCGAGGATTGTTAAGAATTACGACGTAAACTCCATAGAACTCAAAAAGGAAAATAAATATGCACTTCAAAAAGAAATGGGTCTTCCTATAAAAGATGTGCCTATGATTGGTTTAATATCTAGGCTTTCAGGGCAAAAGGGTCTAGACCTTATAATGGATGAAATAGATGAAATAATGAAAAACGACCTTCAGTTTGTACTCTTAGGTGCAGGTGACGAGTATTACGAAACAGGATTTAAGAAGCTTCAAGAAAAATATCCTAAGCAAATGGGTGTTTTCACAGGTTTTAATGCACCTTTAGCTCAACGCATATATGCAGCAAGTGATTTGTTTTTAATGCCTTCAAGATTTGAACCGTGTGGTTTAGGTCAGCTATTCAGTTTGAGGTACGGAACTATTCCTATTGTCAGATCAACAGGAGGATTGGCAGAGACTGTTTTTGATGTTGAGAAGTATGATACAAAGGGAAATGGTTTTACTTATACCGAGTTTTCATCAAAAGATATGCTAAAAACCATAAATCGAGCGCTGAAGTTTTATAAAACTAAGCCGGTGGAGTGGAAAGAGCTTGTTAAAAGAGCTATGAATATCGATAATTCTTGGGATAAGTCAGCAAAAAAATATTTGGAGCTTTACAACAAGTTAGTTAGGTGATTCATAAAAAATAACTTGTAAATGACCATTTTTAGAAAAATGATTTACATTTTTTGAATTGGTATACAAAAAAGTCCGGGAAAAGACGGGCTTTTTTCGTACATACTGTAGTATATAGGTTATTTTTTGAGTAGGCATTATACAAAATATATTTTGTAAACAAAATTTATTATACAAATTGTGTATTATTTTGATATAATAAGAACGGAGAATATAAATATGGACAAGAAATCTCGAGTTATTGAGATAATAAAAGTATTTGACCAATTGTATAGTGATGCAGATTGCACACTTGATTATAAAGATCCTCTGCAGCTTTTGATTTCAACCCAATTGGCTGCCCAATGTACCGATGCAAGAGTTAATATAGTAACCCAATTATTATATAAAAAATATAAAGATGTTTATGATTTTGCAAAGGCAGATATAAGTGAATTAGAACAGGATATAAAGTCAACAGGTTTTTATCGAAATAAAGCTCGCAATATCAAGGAAACATGCAAGATGATAATTGAAAAGTTCGACGGAAAAGTTCCTGACAATTTAGAGGATTTACTTTCTCTGCCTGGAGTAGGCAGGAAAACTGCAAATCTCGTTTTGGGTGACGTCTTTGGCATTCCTGGAATTGTTGTTGATACCCATGCAAAAAGGCTAAGCAATCGAATTGGCCTTAGCAGTAATGAAGATCCAACCAAAATTGAATTTGATTTGATGGAGATCGTGCCAAAGGAAAACTGGAGCAAGTTTTGTCATCAATTGGTTTATCACGGCAGAGCTGTTTGTAATGCCAGAAAGCCTGAATGCGCAAAATGTCAAATATTGAATTATTGTGATTATGGAGTTAACAATAAGGGTGTTTCTAAAAAATAACTTAACTAAAACCTAAAAGTGGGGGGATTCTAATGTCTGCTAACTTTAGTAAAAGCAAAAAGGATTTTAATGGTAAACCAGTTGATAAAGCCGGTATTAAAGAAAAGAAAAGTCCTTTGAAAGGTGATGCAGTAAATCCCGAAGATATAATATTTGCATTGGATATTGGTACTAGAACTGTAATTGGAGTAGTAGGTATACAAGAAAAGGATAAATTCAAGGTGCTTACGACGGAAATAGTAGAGCATAAAAGCAGAGCAATGTTAGATGGTCAAATTCATGATATAGAAGAAGTTGCTCATGTTGTAAAAGAAGTAAAGGAACGGCTTCAAAAAAAGCTAGGTATGAAATTGTCAAAGGTAGCCATTGCTGCGGCAGGAAGAGTATTAAAGACTTGTGAGGTGCATGTTGAGCGTGAATGTGATCCGACAAAAGAGATTGATCTTAAACTAATAAGCAGTCTTGAGTTGGAAGGAATTCAGAATGCGCAAATGGTGTTTGATGATGAAATGTCGAAAGAAGAAAAAACTCAGTTTTATTGTGTTGGGTACAGTGTTATAAATTATTATCTAAATGATTACGTTATTTCTGCTTTAGTAGGGCATAAAGGAAAAAAGGTCGGAGCCGACATATTAGCGACTTTCTTACCTCATGTAGTTGTTGACAGCATGTATACTGTTATGAACAGAGTGGGCCTTGATGTAACAAGTCTTACTCTTGAACCGATAGCTGCAATAAATGTAACTATACCTAAAGACTTAAGGCTGTTAAATCTTGCACTTATAGATATTGGTGCCGGTACTTCCGATATGGCAATTACAAGAAACGGAAGTATAGTTGCTTATGGAATGGTTCCTATAGCAGGAGATGAGATTACCGAAAAAATTGCACACCATTATCTTGTGGATTTTAATACTGCCGAAAAGATAAAGTTATCTATAAGCGTGCAAAAAGATAAAATAACTTTTACCGATATATTGGGGATTAAAAGAAATGTTGAAGTTTGTGAAGTAATGGAGGTTATTAAACCAACAATAGAACTGCTTGCACAGACGCTCGCTGAAAAGATTCTTGCATATAATCAGAAAGCACCTAATGCAGTGTTTCTAATTGGCGGAGGAAGCCAAATACCGGGCCTTACCGGCTTTATATCCTCAAAATTAGGACTGGCTGATGACCGAGTGGTAGTAAGAGGAAGAGAGGTCATTTCCAATGTTAAAGTTAACAGTAAAAAGCTTACAGGGCCAGACGCGATTACACCTATAGGTATTGCAGTTACATCACAGATGCAACGGGGACAGGACTTTATGAGCGTTACCATAAACGGACAGAAAGTTCGTTTGTTCAACTCAAAGAAGCTTATAGTGGCGGATGCGCTTATTTTGATTGGTTTCAATCCAAGGAAGTTAATTGGAAAAACCGGTAAGAACCTCGATTTTGAATTAAATGGTGCAAAAAAGACTATAAAGGGCGAAGCCGCAAAGAGTGCACAGATATATGTGAATGACAAGATAGCAAATCTTGAAACAGTTCTTAACAACCAAGACACTATAAGAGTATTACCGGCTGTAGATGGTACCGATGCAAGTTTAAAAGTAATCGATCTTGTTAGAAATGTTTCTGAGAGAAATATTAGCCTTAATGGTACACTTATTTCTTTAGAACCTAAGAGTTTTATCAATGGAAAATCTGCTCATATAAATGATGTAATACATAACGGTGATGCTTTATATATTGAAGAGATCATAACAATAAATGATCTGGCTAAAGTTTCTGAAATAGACCCGTTACAATTTGATATAAAAGTTAATGAGGTTGATGTTCCTCTCGACTATGTATTGAAAGATTTAGATGAAATAGTTTATATTCCAAAAAAACTTCAAAATATTGCTGTTAATAATAACGTCAATAACGACGATTATTATATTGAAGAAAATAATGATTTGGTGGAAAACAGTGAAAGTGATTTGTTAGATAAGAGTATGGCTATTAATTTAGAGCAGTCGGATGTAAAAGATGTTTTGATGAGTGAAAATTACTTGAATATAATTGTAAATGGTGAGAATAAGTCTATTGAAAGCAAAGATTCAAAATTCATATTTGTTGATATTTTTAACTATCTCGATTTTGATTTGTCAAGCCCTAAAGGAAACATAGTTTTAAAGCTAAACGGTAAAAGCGCTGGATTTACTGATGTTGTAAATACTGGAGATGTAATTGATATATATTGGGATAGATGTTCGTGAAGATAAGTTAATTAGGATTTCCAGTTCATTCATGATAGGTTAGGTCATTTCAAAAAATAACCTATACAATATTTAGGTAGCTTAAGCCCATAAAATCAAATTTTTTGAAATGGCAATGTACTAGTTGTTTTTTTGGAATAACCTTTTTTGAAACTACCTAAAGGAAGTGAATTTGTGAAGAAAATCGAGAAATATGAAAAAATCTATATTAATATGTCATGGATATTTATTGCAATAGCATTATGTTTGGTAATATTTAATGAGTTTTATAATGTTGATGGTAAAGCATTATCAAAAGTTGCCGTTTATGAGTTGAGCTTTATTTTTGGAACAGCTCTGATTAATTCATTAAAGCAAATTGTAATTAATAAAGGCTTATTTACATGGGATAGATTTTATTTGATTTTTAGAGCTATAGAGGTTATTATACTAGCCTTTTCTAGAATATTTTTTGAATTAGGACAGTTAGTTTATCCCTTCTTATTTTATCTAATACTGCTAATCGCTTTTAAAAAGGGAAAAAAGGGTGCTCTTTATCTGGTGTCTTTTGCATTACTTAGTAATATTATTTTTGGTGTTTTACATGTTTTGATTTATCATAGTAATCAATACTCAATTTTTGCAGCTGAAAACATGATTAGAAGTGTGCTAATATATATTACATTATTTATGTTCTCGTTGATGTGCGGAAGGATATATGAAGATAGTGTTGATTACGAACAGAAAAACACAAGACTTTATGTTGAGTTAGAGGATAAATTTCAACAATTGAATACTGCACAGGAGGAAATTAAGCTTCATAATGAAAAGCTTAAAGAAACCAATTTTAAGATTGAGGATGCTAATAAAAAACTCAGGGAAAGTATCGCTGAATTCTATACAGTACAACAGATAACACAGGCAATTAGCTCAATATTTGATGTAAAGGAGCTTTTGAAGCACGTTAATGATATAATACTTGGGGTAATGGGAGTTAATAATTCAACGGTAATATTATATGACGAAAAGAAAGATCGTTTGAGAGTCCATACCACTAATGTAAGCAACAAGCAGGAGCTTATTGCGCTCTTTGACAACATAAACTGTGATGTGTTAAAAGATGTTCTTAAAAGCGGACAGCCACTGATGGAGAACTTTGTTGATTTAAAGGAATACCCCTTTACCGAGGAGAGAGAAGTCTCTTCGTTAATCTGTGTACCTCTTGTTACTAAGACAGAGAATTTCGGGCTTGTATTGGTTGAACACAAATACTTTAATGCTTTTGATGAAGACAATTTACGTCTTTTAAATATCATAGGTCAACAGGTAAGTATTGCCCTTGAAAATGCCGAATTGTATGAAAGAATGCATGAACTTGCTACTGTTGACAACTTGACGGGAATATATAACAGGTTGTACTTCCAGCAGCGCTTGCAGCAAGAGTTTGAAATTGCAGAAAAGGGTGGATACGATCTTTCTTTAGCGATATTTGATATTGACCATTTTAAACGTTTTAACGATACCTTTGGTCATCTCTTTGGGGATAAGGTATTAAAGCATATTAGTAGTCTTTTAAAAAATTCACTGCGCAGCGGAGATATAATTGCAAGGTTCGGTGGAGAAGAATTTGTACTGTTATTTCCTAGGACAGGATTAAAAGAGGCTTATGACAAAGTTGAGCTGCTAAGAGAGAAAATTGCTAAAACAACTATCAGGGACGAGTTGGTGGCTGCTTCTGTTACTGTTAGCTTTGGTCTGTCATCATATCCGCAAGTCTCAACAACAGAATCGGAGCTTTTGAAGATGGCTGACAATGCACTGTATGATGCAAAGGAAGGTGGAAGAAACTGTGTAAGAGTTGCACTTGCTGCTTCGATTAGTGAGAGTGGAACTAATCACCAGAGTATTTAATTCTGGTGATTAGCCTTAAATCTTATTCGGATTTTATACAAACTTTTAAAGGTGTCTTTCGTCATCCTTTGGTTATATAAGTCAGTAAGTTTTGAAGGATTTTACAATGTTTAAGAAGGTATCATACTCCTTTTCACTCCATAAGTTTCCGGGCACAAAATAACTTATTCTATACATCTTATCATCTTTTTTCCAAAACACTTCCAAACCCTTATAATTCATATTATCATCTGTAAGAATACTGTAGTTCCAAAATATACCTGTAGTTTTATCTATTGTAATCGGTTGTGAAGTAAAGTCTATAAAATTCTGAGTTGAGGTTTCTTTGGATTTTTCTAAAAACTCTTCAAGTGAATAGGGCATATTCCAGACCTGTACAAAGCCGTGAATGGGTCTGTTTTTATCCCTGAATCCTATATGGTATAAAATTTCCGTACCGCTAAAATACTGTTCTTTTAGTTCAAAAGCTGTTGGGTAATCAAAGGTAAATTTACCCTCTATGGATTTATAGGTTGAGAACTTTTGAGTAATATGACTGCCTATAATATAATTGGCTTCAATTGTGTTTCCTTGAATATTTTCATTGATAAATATATCTTCAATTGTGTATTTTAGTGGATAAGAAAAAGTCAGGTGATTATTTATGGTTAAATTGTATGCAAAGGCCTGACCGATATAAATACTCGCAGCCAAAAACATTGCTATCCACAAAAAAATGATCAGAAACAAATGGAACAACTTCTTTTTGTAATTTTTGACATAAATTATATACATTTTAAATCCTCCAAAAAATTGGGTGCCTTAAAAATAGTTTTCTCTATAATTTTATTCACGAACAGAGTAAATAAAACTTATATTGGGAAATAATAAGGTAATTCAAAAAAACTTTGCAATTGCTATTTCAAAAATTTGGTCTGTACTTTTTGCATAGCAAAGAAATGTACCTATATTTTGAAGTTCAAAACGATATTTATTTAATTGGAGGGAGAATTATGAGTGGCTTTATTGTAACAGTAATAATAGCTTTAATATGTGGAAGCATTATGAATTCGATGTTAGTAGGAAAGCTTAAAGGGGGGATGGGGGAGGCATCGATAGCAGGACTTGTTGGTGCTTGGATTGGTGCCTATATGCCTTTTTTTAACACACTTGGTCCTAAGATTTTTGATATAGCAATAATTCCCGCGATCTTTGGAGCAATAATCGCAATTCTTGTATTGAGCTTTTTCAGTGCTATCGCTCAAAAGAGCAGTTAGTGTTTTTTATGTGCTTTCGAAGACCCCTCAAGAGTAAAAGTATTCACCAAAAAGATCAAGTTTGAATAATATATTAAGTAGTGGGAGCTTTTTACCGGGGAGGAGTGTTTTATATGAAAATATTAGTGGTAAAAATGCCTAAATTCTTCGGGAATATAATAAGAAAGGTACTAAGAATGGGATAGAGGCTTATACTTCCGTCATACATAAAAGGATTTAGTATTCCTTTTTTATTACGCCTCTTTCGAACAAAGTGAAAGAGGGAAAAACGTAGGGACTCGATCCCGAAGTTTTATTGTTAAAACTCAAAAATTGAGGTGGCGCTTATTGCCATCTCAATTTCGTGCTTTGCACTAGTTATAATTTGAAAGTAATGACAAAATTGAGGCAGCCAGAGCTACCTCAACCAAAATTGTTTTTACATTAAACTGCTCTTGTTACTTTATTCGAACGTAAGCATCTTGTACAAATATTTATTGACTTTGGAGTTCCATTATCAACAATTCTTACCTTCTTTACATTTGGTTTCCAGGCTCTGTTTGTTTTTCTGTTAGAGTGACTGACTCTTAAACCAAAAAGATGATCTTTACTGCATATATCGCATTTTGCCATTTATGACTACACCTCCTTTAATTTGGAGAAATCCAATTCTTTATAAAAGTTTTAGTTCTTCAATCAAAGCAATAACTATTTTAACATAAAGAATAGAACTACTGCAAGTTTTTTTACAAATTTTTTATTTTACTTTGAAATAACTGCTTCAATAAAAGTTGAAATCAAAGCATTAAAGCCCGCTGCGACAAACTGCAGCACAATATCTTCTGAAAAGTTTATCAAAAAACAAACTTTTAGAAGAATTGAATATTTTTTTATGGTAAAATATAACGAGGAAAGGAAGTCTACCACCTCTATAGGTGCTAGCAATTGCTTCTATTGTTATAAAAAATATAATCATTTTAAGGTGACCTATGTACACAGATGTCAAAGAGCTTTTGAAGAAGGATGTTCAATATGTAAAGGGTGTTGGACAGGCTAGAGCAAGGCTGCTTCACAAGCTTGGAATATATAGTATTGAAGATATTATTACGTATTATCCTAGAGAATATGAAGATAGAAGCAGGCTCAAAAAAATATCTGAGCTTGTTGATGGAGACTCGTGCGCTTTTGAAGGCATTATAGCATCAAAGGTTACTGAACATAGAT
Source organism: Bacillota bacterium (assembly GCA_023421115.1). Lineage (GTDB taxonomy): Bacteria > Bacillota > Clostridia > Acetivibrionales > Acetivibrionaceae > Acetivibrio. The sequence continues at coordinate 8,729 of JAEZUI010000156.1, forward strand.
TTAGAAAAGGTCTTTCGATGTATAAGGTTCTCATAAAGGATGGAACGGGATCTATAACGGCTACATGGTTTAATCAGCATTATATAGGAAAAGTTTTAAGGCTAGGAGAAAGTTTTATTTTCTTTGGAAAAATAGCTGGAAGATACAAAAATCTTGAAGTTCAAAGTCCTGTCTATGAAAAGCAGGAAGCTAGGGAAGCTAAGAATATATTGAAAATTGTTCCTATTTATCCATCAACTGCTGATCTGAGCCAAAATATAATCAGATCAACAATCTGCAATGCTCTTGATATGGTGAGCGGAAAACTTACAGAATTTCTTCCTGAGAGTATATTAAGTGAACACCGATTGAGTGAAATAAATTATTCAGTACAGCAAATCCACTTTCCTAAAAGTGATGAGGATTTTAAAAATGCGCGATACAGATTGGTATTTGAAGAGTTATTTATGCTTCAGCTTTGCCTGTTAAGTGTAAAGAAAACTTTTGAAAAAGATAAAAAAGGTATTGAATTCTCAAAGGCTCTAGAAATTGAAGCTTTTATAAAGACGCTTCCCTTTAAGCTTACTAATGCGCAGAGAAAGGTTTTTGCAGAGATTGAGAAGGATATGGAAAGCAGTAATGTTATGAATAGGCTTGTTCAGGGAGATGTTGGTTCGGGTAAAACAATTGTAGCAGTTTTAGCACTGTTTAAGGCAGTACAAAACGGATACCAGGGAGCCTTGATGGTTCCTACGGCAATTTTGGCAGAGCAGCATTTTAAGTCTATCAATAGCCTTATGGAACGTTATGGTATTAATACTGCTCTACTGACAGGCAGTCAGACAAAGAAACAGAAGAATGCAATACTAGAGGGAATAAAGTCAGGCGAGATTGATATATTGATAGGTACCCATGCACTGATTGAAGATAATATAGAATTTATGCAACTAGGACTGGTTATTACAGATGAACAGCATCGATTTGGCGTAAGGCAGAGATCACTGCTATCAAAAAAGGGTGAGGCTCCAGATGTGATTGTCATGACTGCTACGCCGATTCCTAGGACGTTAGCGCTGATTTTATATGGTGACCTTGATATATCTGTTATAGATGAGCTTCCACCGGGAAGAAAGCCTGTCAAGACCTATGCTGTCGACAATAGTATGAGGGATAGAATAAATTCCTTTGTAAGAAAAGAAGTAAGTGAGGGAAGACAGGTATATATTGTTTGCCCCTTAGTCGAAGAGTCGGAGGAAATTGATGCAAAATCAGCTGTACAGCATGCTAAAGAAATTGCAGAAAATGATTTTAATGATTTGAGAGTTGGACTTTTATATGGAAAAATGAAGTCGAAGGAAAAAGATGTAGTTATGAAAAATTTTGTCGAGGGCGAAATTGATCTTCTTGTCTCAACTACTGTTATTGAGGTTGGTGTTAATGTACCTAATGCTACAGTAATGATTATAGAAAATGCAGAGAGGTTTGGTTTAGCACAGCTTCACCAGTTAAGGGGAAGAGTAGGTAGAGGAGAATACCAGTCCTATTGTATTCTTTATAATGCAGGAAAAACTCAGATCAGTAGAGAAAGAATGAAAATAATGCAGAAAACCAATGATGGTTTTATTATATCGGGAAAAGATCTAGAACTGAGAGGTCCGGGAGAGTTTTTTGGCACAAGACAACATGGTATTCCGGAACTTAGGATTGCTAATCTTTATGAAGATATTGATATTCTTAAAAAAGCTCAAGAAGCGGCAGTGATGCTTATTAAGGAGGATGATAAGCTTGAAAAAGGAGAGAATTTCAGATTGAAAACAAAAATGGTGGAGATATTAAATGAAAAACTATATAATATAACAATGAATTAAAAGCATTATTGTGGTTGACAATTATATATGATAGAATAAAATATCATTAAGTTGATATTAAGATGACTCTAAAAAACAATAGGTCAATTTTATTTATGGTAATGAAAATGGAGGAATGGTTATTCTAAGGGTTATATCAGGAGAGGCTAAGGGCCATAAACTTAAAACACTAAAAAGTAATTTGACCAGACCGACTTCAGATAAGGTTAAAGGATCAATTTTCAATATTATAGCTTCTATTGTTTTCGACAGGGATGTTTTGGACTTGTTTGCAGGCACTGGAAATCTTGGGATTGAAGCTTTGAGTAGAGGTGCACGTTCGGCTGTGTTTGTCGACAAAAGCCGTGAGTGTTCTCAAATAATCAACGAAAACCTTACGCACACAAAGCTTACCGACAAGGCGGAAGTACTCGTAATGGATGTTTGCAGTGCTTTGTGCAAACTTTCACAAAGTGGTAACAAGTTTGATATAATATTTTTGGATCCTCCCTATGCTAAAGGTCTTGTAGATGATACATTAGCATGTATTGCCGGTGTTGATGTTATAAAGCCCGATACCCTTATTGTAGCAGAACATGATGTGGAAGATGTTGTTTCGGAATATATAGGGACTCTTAAAAACTTCCGACAGCAAAAATATGGAGATACAATAATATCATTTTATAGACAGGAAGTGTAGTTACAGTTGAGAGTGTATGTTTATCCGGGTAGTTTTGATCCCGTTACCAATGGGCATGTTGATATTATAAAAAGAGCAGCAAAATTATGTGACAAACTTATTGTAGCAGTGTTGGTCAATAGCAGCAAGAATCCTGCTTTTACATTAAATGAGAGGGTTAATTTACTGCATTGTGCTCTAGCAGATATTCCTAATATTGAGATTGAAAGTTTTTCAGGCCTTTTGATTGATTTTATGAATAGGAAGAAAGCATCAGTAATAATAAAAGGTTTGAGGGCTGTGTCAGATTTTGAATATGAGCTGCAAATGGCATTGCTGAATAAGAATTTGGATTCTGAAATAGAAACTTTATTTATGATGGCAAACATAAATTATTCATTTTTAAGTTCTAGTTCTGTAAAAGAACTGGCAAGAAACAAAGGAAAAATTGATGGTTTGGTTCCGGATTGTATAATGGACGAAGTAATTAAAAAATTTAGTATATAGCTATTTTTAGCACAACATAGCAGAATTATTAAGAAAGCACTAGCTTAAAAAATCCTGGGAGGGGTTTTAATGGAGATACTATCAATAATTGAAACGTTAGAAGAAGTTGTTGAAAAAAGTGTAAGCGTACCGTTTTCCGGGAAGTGCATGGTTGACAGGGAAGAGATACTTGAAATTATTAAGGAAATGAGACTTAAGCTCCCTGACGATATTAAACAGGCAAAATGGGTTAAGGAAGAGAGACAAAAGATTTTGCTGGAGGCTCAGAAAGAGGCTAATAATATTATTAAAGATGCAGAAAACAAAATAGCTTCCCTAGTTGATGAGCATGAAATTACTAGAAAAGCTTACGACCAAGCTAATGAAATAGTTACAAATGCACAAAAAAATGCCAGGGAAATAAGGCTTGGTACTAAGGAATATGCAGATAATGTTCTTGGAAAAGTTGAAGAAATACTGGAAGAAACTCTTGATGTTATAAAGGCTAACAGGCAAGAAATGAAGTGATTATGGCTTTTTAGGATTCTTTTAGTACTATAAAACATTTAAATTGCCATTTTGAAAAATTTGAGTTCAATTTTTTATGATAATATCATGTTCCTATGTTTGGAAGCTTAAAGGCTTCCGTGATGGGTTATATAACCTAATATTGGTATAGGTTATTTTTTGAAATGGCTTAGTAGAGAACCAATTTTACGCTGTTTTTAGTAAGTTTATGCAGTGTGGCTTTTAATTCTTTTAGTCATAAAGGATACACCCATCATCATAAGCAGAATAATAAAAGAAACTGATATGTTTTTCATTGAGTTTACTAAATAGTTGAACCAGGTCCAATCAGGATTGTATGTAAAATAATCAAACACACTCAAGCTTTTTGTACCTTTCATAAGGAAAACAGTCATTATAACCCATAAGTATGTGGCCGCAAAAATTCCTTGCAGAAGTTTTCCGATAAGGTAGGGTTTAATACTTATGTCGGTTTTAGAGATTATGCTGTAAACTTGAAAATGAACTGATAATCCTGCCCAACCTAGAACCAAACTGGCAGCGGCCAATTGCTGTACAAAAGGAATACCATCTATTTTGCTAATCATATTTATACCTGTTGTTATTTCAAAAAAACCGCTTAACACTGGTGCAATTAAATCTCTGTGAACTCCAAATAAGGAAATGATGCTCTCAATATGGGTTGAAAAAAGAACTATTACACCTGTTTCCAACAAAAGGTTTATTATTACTGAAAATAAAGTGATGAAGCCTCCTATTACGAGCATTGTATTTATCGAATTTCTAATTGAGTCACCTAATACTTCACCTAAATTTACTCGTTTGGTATTTGTCAGCTCTTTTTTGAATCTCTTCAAAATTTTATAGCCTTCAATACTTTTTATTATATTTAGTCGGTTACCATAGAATCTAAATAAAATCCCAACAGTAAGGCATGCAAGAATGTGGCAAGTTAGCAAAATAAAGCCTATGCCTGGGTTGTTAAACATACCAACAGATACTGCGCCTATAATAAAAAGAGGTCCCGAGTTGTTTGTAAAAGAAAGTAGTCTTTCCGACTCTGTTTTTGTAAGAAGACCTTCTTCTCGCATATTTGCGGTAAGTTTTGCACCTACGGGGTAACCACTTGGTAATCCTTTTTAGTGGGTGCATACTTCAATATATCCAAGTATTGATATGTAACTTTTAGTGATGCTTAAAGATGCGTAATTTTAGCAATTTACTTAAAATAATTGAATTATTTCTCAGTGTTTGAGAATTATTAAAAGGTTATGTATATAAACATCTTAAAGCAGAATATATACAATTAAAAGGTAGGTGGGACGATTTTTTAATACTCATAAAAATATAATAAAAAAACGGATCTTGATATATAAAGATTAAAGATTTCTTCTACTATTTTTTGTTCAAAGGTATTTGTTTGCAAAGTTGAATTCTTTTTGCTGTCAGGAGCAGGAGCAGGGGAGTATCCGAAGGGAATTTTGCCACCAGCCCAGTAGCTGTTTTTTATACAGGAACGATTACCCCCTTTTACTCTGACTCCGATTGTATTTGCTTCAAGCTCTGCAACACTTGCAAGAATTAATTCAAGAAAATTATTTATTTTCGTATCCTCGATTTTTGAGAACTCTCCAGGACGGCTATAATGAGCACAAATACCTGATTTTGCAAAAAAGGTTTTCAATGTAATAAAATCTTGCATGTTACGGGTAAGGCGATCCTAAAGATTTATTATCTTGAGTTTCTTTAGGTGTACAGTATTTTTCTATCATCTCTATTGAAATTTTTAACCAGGCTTCAAAAGCTATCTTTTCTTCTATAGTCCAATTATTGTTATTAAGTTCCGACATATTGCCACCAATCCTGTTATTTAAGTCATTCTTGTACAGTATATTTATTTTATTATTTGTCCTAGTACATGAATAATAGGTTATTAGGGAATTTTCAGTTTATATCAATAATTTGGTAATAGGAAATTATACACCAATAGGATACATAAGGGGATAATTGATGGGAACATTATCTGAAAGATTAAAGTTGCTTAGAAAGGAAAGAGGATTATCGCAAGGTAAGTTAGGAGAGATTTTAAATATTCCACGGACAACTATTGCTAATTGGGAAAGCGGAAGAATACCTGAACTTGCTGCAATTCAAAAGCTTGCTGACTATTTCGTTGTATCAATTGATTATTTTATAGGACGTTCAAATACTCGTTATCCATTAGGGACAGAAGAAAGAATAGAAATAATGACTCAAAATGACCCTGAAATTGATAATTTCTTGGATCAGTTGGTTTATCGTGATGAATTAAAAGAAATAGTGAAAATATTAAAGGATTTACCGGAGAAATCAATTAAATGCTTAATAAGGGTAACATTGGCGATAGAGAGAGCGAATTAAGCTTTTGATAATAAAGTGTAATTTTAAGATCACTCTTAAAAAAGTTATTTATGGAAATAATACATGAATACATAACAATAACATTAGAATAATAAAAATATACATAACAAAAATATTCTAGGGTGATTAAGAATTATGGATAGCAAAAGAAGAAGCCAAACAGCAGCAATCTATGTAAGGGTAAGTACTGAAGAACAAGCCAAGGAGGGGTATTCTATTCCAGCACAAATTGAGGTTTTGTCTCAGTATTGTAAACTCTATAATCTGGCAATATATAAAATATATAAGGATTTGGGAATTTCCGGTAAATCCATGGAAAACCGAAGTGGACTGCAAGAAATGCTTAAGCATGCAGAGAAAAACTTGTTTGATGTGGTTCTTGTATGGAAAACCAACAGACTGGCCCGTAATCTAAAAGATTTGCTAGTTTTAGTGGATTGGTTGGAACAAAATAATGTGGCTTTTATAAGCTATTCTGAGCATTTCGATACTTTTACCCCTACAGGAAGGATGACAATGCAGATTCTTGGCTCTATCGGAGAATTTGAAAGAAATACTATCGTAGAAAATGTTAAATTAGGGCTTAAGCAAAGATTGAGTATGGGTAAAACAATAGGTAAGATTGCTTTTGGTTATAAAAGTATAAATAAAGAGCTGAAAGTCGTTGAGGAAGAGGCTCGTATTGTAAAAAGAATGTTTGAAATATCGAGCACAATGCCCGATGTTGGATATAAAAAAATTGCTGTCATGCTTAATTCAGAAGGTTACAGAACCCGGAAAGGAAAACTTTGGGCGGGAGACACGGTAGAGGATATATTGAAAAACCCGATTTATATTGGGAAATTGCGATATGATGTTCACCATAATGTTAAAGGTGATAATTATTTTGAAGTTGATGGAATACATCAAGCTATCATTGATGAGGATACCTTTTATAAGGTTCAGGCAAAGTTTGAGAACACACCTGAATGCATAAGAAACATAAAGGGCAGCAATGACTATTTCCTTGTTGGACTTTTGCGATGTCCACATTGTGGTGGAAGTATGGTCAGGCGTGGTTCGAGAGGATATCGATATTATCAGTGCCTTACCTATCACCGATATGGGAAAACCGGATGTAAAGGGGTTACTATTTCTGCAAATAATATAGAAAGAATGGTTTTGGAAAAGATAAAAGAAGTAACAAAAACTAAAAAAGATAT
>JAEZUI010000235.1 GCA_023421115.1 Bacillota bacterium
TGCTTCCATATTGACTCGGATTTTCGTTGTGCCATTTTAAAATGCCTCCTGACTTAATGAGTTTTATATCAGAAAGCATAACAGAATTAGTTAATAACTACACTACGGTATGTTTTGAAGCACTTACGGCTGTGTTTTTGGTAGGGTTAATTCGTAGCGTATCCAAATACCCTTATAATAATGTTTTGAAATTCGTTATCTCTATTGCACTAACTGCATTCTTTGTTCTATGGGTAAAAGTAGTTTCTTTCTTATTATTTCTATGGCATCATTACTTAGATTTACATCCCCTCTGAAGGAAAATATATAATTGTCATAAACAACAATTGTAGAGGTTGCATATTTATCCGTTGAAACATAAACCATATTTGCATCCCATATTGAAGGGTCACCACCTTCTATATACCTTCGCTTATACAAATTCAAATTGGACTCAAGTACTTTTTCCATAATAAATTTATAGGGGCTATAAAAAACTTTATAGCTAATCTCAGTTCTTTCTCCATCCAAACTGTCATAAGTAGTATCGTAGTATGTGACAGATGAGGCAAAAATGGTTTTGCTTATGTCTTTATCACTGTCTTTATACTTTTTGTATTTTACCCCTATATCTTCTAATGTTATGGGAATGTGACTTTCTCCTTGAATGCTGATTGAGTTTTTATCTACAACAAGTTTAGGATCTTCTTTTGAGAATAATACCAGACTAAATACAGATAAAAATATTATTACTCCTGTCATACCAAAACCTAATATTATTTGTAAAGTGATATTATCAATTCTTTTAAATTTACTTCTAACAATCCAAAAGGAAATGACCAGAATAAGGATAATAACAAAAATAAGTATCAGGATATATAATCCTGTGAAGTAATCTTTATTTATAAAGCTGAAAATACTCAAGAATATCATCACACATAAACTTGTGATAATTGGAATAGTCTTCATTTTCTTAATTCTTTTTAAATCCTTGATACTATATGAAGGTAACTTTTTACCTATTGAAAGGTTTCTTTTGGCTTTGATACACCATATAAAGAATTTTATTACGTCACTTCCAACTTTAATATAAAACAAAAAAATCATAAACGCAGATAATAGTGAAATATAATTAGTTATAAAAAATTCAAAATCTCTCAAGCTTCCAACAAAAACATTAAATGTGAAAATAATAGGTAATACAATCCAATTCAATATATTTTTTTTCAGTGTACTTTTTACAATTGTTTGATATTTGATTTTTTCATCTGTCTGAATAGGTACTGGATTTTCATTTGTGGCAACAAATATATGGAACTTTTCAAAATTACAAACAAACTTCCAGCCCGCATAAGAACAATATTCAACATATTCTTCTGCCTTTTTTTCAAGTTTTGTATCAAATATTGACGCCTTATCAAATACCTCTACAGAGTATGTAAGTTTTTGAGGTTCTCTCTTTTCAAAAGTGAGAAAAGTATTTATGTCTTTCAGTATCCAGCCTTTTAGTGCCATATCCTCTAAGTATTGTTTTAGTGCATCACATTCAGTATAATCATATAAAAACAGCTTTCTACGTACTTCCATTATAATCCCCCCAATACATCTTTTCCGTCATTGAACATTGTTTGTAATCTTTTATATTCCTCTTTCAAAAGTTCCATTCCATATTCAGTAATAATATATGAACGCTTTCTTCCAGACGTCTTTGTCTCTTTTATTGCACCAGTATCCTCAAATCTTGACAGTAGTGTATAAAGAGTTCCAGGTCCAACGGCAATTCTATTATTCGAAAGCTCTGCAACCTTTTTCATTATATCTACACCACAACATTCCTCAACCAATGCTAATAAAATATAATACATCGGCTCTGAAAGAGTTTGGAATTGTTCTCTGGGCAAAATAATCACCTCCACAAATAATATCGAGTATCGATAATTAAAATATAACATCGATACTCGATATTTGTCAACGGTATTTTGGATATAAAAATACAAATAAAAAAGAAATATCTTCAGTTTTGTATTGTACCTGAAAACATCTCTTTTAAAACTTTTAACTTATTGTTGTATCCTTAAAATTTCATCATAATTATATGAATTTGCAGTGTTAGCCCTCTTCAATCCAATTCCGGTAGTGAAAATATGTTATTCTTTTCAAAATCCCCAAGAATGTCTAGGTTTAAAAGTTGCTTCAATTGGTATTTATTTGCCCACAGAAATTCCGAATGTTCCTCTGAGAGCTTTACTTCCGTATCTTCACTTGTACATAAATATGTAAGAATTACTACCTGCCTTGTTGGGTCTGTTTTAAAAGTAACAGCAAACAAAAGCTTTTCAACTGCAATATCCAATCCAACCTCTTCCTTTATTTCTCGTAGAAGCGCAGTTTCCAATTCCTCTCCAAACTCAATTTTACCACCTACACATTCCCAAGTACCTGCACCAAATTCATCTTTGTCTGAACGCTTTACTATCAATACTCGCCCTTTATTTACAACTATACCCTTAACTGCAACTACTATTTTCTTTTCCAATATGTCACCTTCCGTATTTAAATATTTATATCATTCCATTTAGCATGCTTTAGAATAAACCCAATCATTAAATGAACAGTCCAAATAATAAATAATAACCGAAACCCAAAATGTACTGCCCAAAAATTTTATATCGCCTATCCTGTTTAACCTTTTAGGCCATCATATTCAAGTAATACTTCATTTATATTATTATCAATTTTTTTATCAAAGGCTTTCCACAATTCACTTTTGGTATCAATTTGGTCAATTACTAAAATATATGGAATGCTAAATATAAGATATTTATTACCTGCTAACAAGCCACTATAAGGTTTAAAAACAATTTTTAAGTATTCCTCGTCTAATGTGAAATCATCAGTTATATACATTTCTATCAAATCCAAGTATTTCAAATCAAATTCTTTGTTATTATTTGCAATTATCTTTGATAGGCTATCATGATAAAGTTTTTTATCCTTAAACATATCTGATAAAACATAGACTTTTCCTGTAGTTAAATCAATATTAAAAAAGCGTCGTTCTGGATGAGGATGCACCGCACCAATCCCATAAGTAATACCTTTTTGGGTTATTGATACTATATTCTTGTTTATTTTTATTGTAAATTCAGAAAAATCCTTGGTTATGCGATAAAGTCCATTTTCTTTATGTGAAGTTTCATTACCTTTAATAAATAGTTCTTTGATAGTACTATTAATTTTAGATTCTATATTTTTATTTGGAAGATTTATAAATTCAGGATATACTACATATGTAGCATAATCAGGCCTATACTTCATTTTTCTTACCTTAACATCATTAATAGTTACAGTATCATCTTCAGATGATATAATCTGGATAATCTTACCATCTTTTGTTAAATACATTACCTCTCCATCAATATCTGCTTTTATACTCGTAGAATTGAAAATAGTCATTTCTCCAATACCGTTTACTCTTGGTAAACTACTAACTATTTTACCAGAAGTATCAATGAAGAATGTAGTAGTATCATCACAGGCACTAGCATAATTACCTTGATACTTTCCAACATCATAATAACAAAATTCAGTCAACTGTTCTCCCTCATTGTTAAATATTGCCATCGGACAACATTTAAGCATTAAACCATTCGATTTTTCAATAACTGAATAAAGTCCATTACCTATGTAATTAATACTCGCATATTTAGGTTCAATAATTATATCACCCTGGTTATTCTTTAAACCAACAAAATCGTTATACTTCGATATATCTTCTACAGTAAAAACTTCAAATTTAACTTCTTGTTGTCTAACTACGTTCTCAGGTAGTTTAGTGTTTGTAGGCTGACTATAAGGTGTTGAAATTGCACTTGATACTGTGGCTTTGTAATCATTGGGTTGATCTTCGGGGGCAGGTGTTGTATTACTACACCCTACTAAAAATATAGTAAAACATATAATTATTTTGTGCCTCATTTTCCTAAATTCACGATAAATTTTATTTCCATCAGCAGCATTCGAAAATTTATTAATTTCTTTCACAACAATTACTCCTTACAATGTATTTTATTAAACTATTTTGGGTTATTTAATACATCAAATTAGTACTATCACCAAATCAAATATTACTAATTTGATGTATTAACAAACCAAGGAGAAATCGAATATTCAAATCCTCCTGCTTCTTTTTTGGTAGCCTTATAGAAATCTACTACATTTCTTTCTACTTTGTAAAACAGTCCCAAATAGTCAACACTTCCGCCATCCTTATACATAGCTACTGGCAAACAAAATATAGGACTCTTTTTTGATTTAATTCGATTGTAATCTGTCGAAAAGAATACTATCCAAACAATCAGAAATATAGCCATAGATATCAATGTTTTCTTTTTCTTACCCACATATTGTGCTGACATTTATAAATCACCCCATCCTGGTAATTATATTCACTTAGACGAATTATTGTTGTTATAGGACAACCTGTTTTTCAGTAAACTAACGAAAATTGGACAAGAAAAATTTCAGTGTGTGGAAGAAAAGGGCGAAGAACCACCAACGCCCTTTTTAAATTTGATACAATAT
>JAEZUI010000005.1 GCA_023421115.1 Bacillota bacterium
ATATTCCACTGTGCCATCATTAATACTGTATCTGTTGTAGTAGTTCTGTTTTTCCGCACCTGTTTTGTCATACAAATACCCAGTATAGTAATTTCTATTTCCTACATAATAATTTGTGTTTTCAATATTTTCTTCCATTCTGTCAAGCTGGTTTTTATCATTATAGCTGTAGCGTGTAACATTAGTTTGACTGCTGCTCTCTTCCACCGTCTTTACAGGTCTGTTGGCAAGATCGTACGTGTATCTTTGTGTATAATACAAGGAGTTACTGTTTCCAAGGTCTGTACGGTTCTCATAATATGCGAGATTCCCATTTGAATCATAAGCATACTTATACCTTTGCGTATCGTTATACTTTACTGCCGTTACCCTGTCAAGCTCATCATAATCATATCCTATCTTCTGTCCGTTCCCATAGGTTGAATCCAGAAGCTTGCTGCTTCTCTCCTCATAATTATTGGTAATAAGAGCTTGACTGCCTACATATACATTCGTTATGTTCCACAAGGAATCATAGTTGAAATTATAGTCGAAACCATTATGTGTTATTTTAGTCAAATGATCGGTCTCATTATTGCTTGAATCCTTGTAGCTGTAAGTATTACTTGCCGTTGCCCCGTCAACTGTTTTGCTGACACCTGTAAGTCTGTCCAGATTGTCATCATATGAATAATTAGTAGTTTTGGCCTTGGCATCTGTAAATGATTTCAATGTTCCTTTTGTGTTGTCATAGTCATAATTAACTGTATTGCCTGCTGGATCTGTTATTCCAATAATATAATTACCGTTCGTTGTATAGCTTATAGAAGACTTTATAAACAAATCATTATTGCCAACAGTATTGGTTAAAGGATTGCCGTATGAATCGTAAGTATTAGCACTTTTCTCATTTTCAGCTGTTATTAAATCTGTAGGATTGTGATTGTCATATTCGACCTTAGTTTCACTTCCTCCGCTGCTTATACTGCTTGTCATGTCGTTAGTGGAATTATATTCATATGACGTTGTCTTATTGTTCATTGAGGTTATCTCTGTTAGATTACCGTTTGTATCATATTCATAGCTTTCTCCAAATTCTTCCTTGTAAAGCTGGAATCCGTCAAAATATGCCGTATTCGCATTATTATAGTAGCACCCCATCAATTTTATATTTTTGTAATCATCAGGTGCTTGTATCCTGTCGCACGCATACTGCCATTCGGATGAATTAGGATTGAATGGAACAAGGAATGTTTCAGTAGAGTCATCCGTATATGTAAATTCCAGCACCAGTCCAAATACCCTATCAGTGCTGCTGATTGCTGCATTCTTATCTTTTATAACATTTGGTACAGAATCTGCCTTTGCCCAACAACCTACAGAATAAACATCTCCTGCCTTACCTTCAGGCACCTCAGTATCAACAAATACTCTTTTATCATAGGCAATTGCAGGGTCACTTTCCCCGACAATTCTGAAACACTTTTCGTCAAGTTTCTTCGGATAATCCGTAAAGCTTGGATAATCAATATCCGTTGGCTGGATTCTTATATCTGTACTGCTACAAGAATTAGATTTCTCCCAATAACAAGGCATGTTTTGCCCTTCCCTATTCAGATCTACATATGTAAAATCAGGGTTTTCAATACAATTGAATCTATTGCTTACAGGACCTTTTTCAAGTTGAATATTGTCAAAATATGCTGTTCCTGTTTCTCCTGTTATCCCCATATTAACATATATATTCTTAGCATTCGAAGGCACCTCAAAATTCATTTCTATTTTTCGCCAGTCCAAAGTACCATTTATATAATTTGATTCTGCCAGGTCATGAATAGCTCCATATCCATCTTTATATCTTACAAATACACTAGCACCTTTAGGCGTAGTACTCTTTGATATGCCTTCTGTTTTTACAAAAGCAGACAAAGTATAGGTTTCTCCAGCATTTAATCCTATATCTGCCAACGGCATTTCCAGATTAAGATCCTCAGTAAGAAAATGCCTTCCCTGCGTATTATCCTTCTCAATATAGAACGCCCCTACCCTGAAATATTTAGGCACTGAGCCAGACCAACCACCAGTACCTGCAGAACTGCCTTCAGATACTACATCCCAATAATAGTCATCAGTTCCAGACAAATCTTAAGTTAAATAATAAAAAGCTTACATGTCATAAAACATGTAAGCTTTTATAACCTTAGTTGCGGGTAGCCGATTCAAGCCACTGACCTTCAGGTTATAAGAAATCAGAAGCAAGTTAAGTATAGGGTCAGTTGAAGTGATTTTCAGCCTCTCTTAAGCCTCACTTCAATTTCTGACTTCTAATATACTCAATAGCTCTTTTCCCGGCGATAGCACCTTGTCCTACTGCTGTAGAAATCTGTTTGAAACCTCCTGTGCAATCACCGGCGGCAAACAAACCATCTAGATTTGTTTGTTGATCCTTGTCCACAAGTATTGAATTGCCGTCAACCATTATACCCATTTTCCTTGCAAAATCCAAACTTGATGGACTGTCATAGGCTACAAACAATCCGTCTAAATCTTCACTAGACCCATCCTTGAAATAAATTTTTTCAAGATATTCTTTGCCATCTAACTTTTCAATCTCTTTAGTATTAACTTCAAATTCCTTTAATTCTTCCGTATATTTATCAGACAGTGCTAATTCTTTGCCATTTGTAAAAATAGTTATCTTTTTTGTAAAGGCCTGAAGTTCAATAGCTTCATGAATTACATAATCATTAAAGCCTAAAACCCCAACCTTCAGATTGTTGTAAAAGAAGCCATCACAAGTTGTACAATAACTCACTCCGTTTCCTTCAAACCTTTCTAGGTTTTCTATTTTAACCTTTTTTACAGGCTGTCCAGTAGCCAAAATTAAAACTTTGGCCGTAAAATGACTGTCCGGTGTGGCAACTTCAAAGAAGTCATTCTTTTCCACCGCTATAACTTCCTCATTTATAATCTCTGCCCCAATCCTAAGCGCTTGGTTTTCGCCATTTTTCAGGAGTTCTTCACCTCTTATTACATCGGCAAAACCATAATAATTTTCAATTTTTTCAGCCTTTCTTAAGGCACTGTCATTTTTCCCGATAATAAGTGTCTTCAAATTTGATCTTACTGTATACAATGCCGCTGAAATTCCAGCCGGGCCTTTACCTATTATTATAACGTCATACATAAGCTTCACCTCGCATTTTCATGATTTTCCATTTATGTACCTTTCAACCATTATCCCTGCAATTACTCCATCACCCGTAGCTGTTGCAATCTGTCGAATAGACTTATTTCTCACATCCCCTGCTGCAAATACTCCAGGCACATCGGTTTTCATGTCTTCATCGGTATCTATGTAACCATTCTCGTTTAAATTGAACTTACCTTTAAGAAATTCGGTCTTAGGTTCTGTTCCTATATATACAAACAAGCCTTCCACTTCAATTTCTTTTACTTCTTTTGTCTTTAAATTTTCTGTCTCAATACTTGTAACAAAATTCTCACCATTAATCTTTCTGACAACCGAATCCCATATAACGCTTATATTTGGATTCTTTAAGGCTTCATCTTGTGCTCCCTTTGATGCACGAAATTGATCCGTTCTGTTTATTATAGTAACGTGTTTTGCATATCTTGTCAAAAACACTGCTTCTTCAACTGCCGACTCACCACCACCAACAACAAAAACATTGGCATCCTGATACATTGCGCCATCACACGTTGCACAATAATGAACTCCTCTGCCCCTATACTCCTGCTCACCTTCTGCGGGAAGTTTTCTTGGTGTAGCTCCGGTCGCAATTATTATGCCTTTTGCATAATAGTCGGTGTCATCAGTTTTCACATATTTATTTTCGCCTTCGAGTTTTATATCAGTAATTACTTTGAGGTCATCAATCTGTGTTCCAAATTCCAAAGCCTGCCGTTTCATGTTTTCCATTAAATCCATACCCCTCACAACTCCATTGGTACCGGGGTAATTTGCAATATAGAAGGTAGTAGCTACCTGTCCTCCTGTCAATCCTTCATCAATTACAACTGTAAAGAGCTTTGCTCTTGATGAATATATTGCAGCAGACAAGCCAGCCGGACCTCCACCAAGTATCAGAACATCGCAATGAACTTTTTGCCTTTCCTTACTTTTGCACTTTCCACCAATAACATTCTCAATCCCCTCTTTAAACTCAGGATTGCTTATATATCCATTCAACCTAAAACACAACTCTTCTCCATCCTTAAAGAACAAAACAGTAGGACTGCTTTTTATATTCAAGGATTCTGCAAGCTGTCGGTTCTGCTGACGGTGGATCATTACAAAACGCATGTGCTCACTGTATATTTCCGATGAACGTTTAAATATATTTATAAAAGGAGCACACGGCGGACAATCTTCCGAATAAAAAGCGACAACAACAGGCAAATTACTTTTTAGTACATCGTTCTCAAACTTATCTGAATTAGAATAAATAATTGCGTCTTCCATTTCTAGCCTCCTAAAAGGTATTCTTAAATATATATTTATAACTGTTCCAAATCTCAGTATTGAAATTTACAAAAATGGATTTTTTCAATTCCTATACTTTGAAAAACCCTAAAGTAATTCCAAAAAAACAACTTGTCACTCGCCATTTCGAAAAGCAACTAAATCATTCTATAAATTTATCTATATTCCTTTTATATAAAAATATTTCCAATCAACTCTTAACTTTTTCTCTAATTATCTTAACTTATTGTAGGCACTCATAAGTTTATCCTTACTTATTGCACCTTCGTAATAAGTGGAGACATTTCCATCTTTATCAATTACATAAGTTGTAGGTATACTATATATTTTATATTGGTCTGCCACTCTTCCGGTTTTATCTAATAGCACTTTCATAGTATAGCCATTATCGTCTATAAATTCTCTTACCTTTTCCTCTGTTTCTCTTTGTGCTCCTCCTGTAGTCAAATTAACCGCTAATAGTATTGCATCACCGTTTTTTTCAAACTCTTTACTTGCTTCATTAAATTCAGGCATTTCCTTTTTACATGGTGGACACCATGTAGCCCAAAAATTAACAAAAACAATCTTACCTTTGTAGTCAGACAGTTTTACTGTGTTGCCTTCTAAATCGGAAAGTTCAAAATCAATTGCAGGCTTCAAATTACTGTCCGTGTTTTTATTTCCGCCTCCATCCTGTACGCTTGGAGTACTATTGTCTGTTACATTATTTTCGGTGACATTATTCCCACTGTCAGCATTACGACTAGCTACAAAATAAGCTCCTCCAAGCAAAACTGACAATATAACCAAAGTAAAAATAGTTTTTAACAAATTTTTCTTATCCATAGACATCTCCCTTTCGTTAAATATTTTCTAAATTTTTGAATTTCAAAACAACCTTAAACCTTATATAAAGTTAAATATTAATGCAAGACCTGCAAGCATTAATAAAACCCCTGAAATCATGCTTATAATTCTGTTATGTTTTTGGATTGCTTTGAAGGCTCCTTTAATGTTTTCAAAAGCAATCGCTGAAATAATAAAAGGTATTCCTAAGCCTATAGAATATATGAACAATAATAACATGCCTTCCATAAGAGTATCTGAAACACCCGCCCTCGCAAGAACAGAGGCGAGAAATGCACTGACGCAAGGCGAAAAGGCAAAAGAAAATACCATTCCAAAGATTATAGATTTTAGGAAATTCAACTTCTTAAACTGAAAATCAAATCTCTTCTGCTTGTTCAGAAGACCTATTTTGATGATTCCTGCATAATTCAGTCCAAAAATAATCACCACTATACCGCTTATAATTTTCAGTATATTTTTCTGCTCTCTAAAAAATGCTCCTAAAGATGTTGCTGTTGCACCAAACAGAACAAATATTATTGTAAACCCTATAACAAAACCAATAGAATTTAAAACCAAAGTTCTTTTCTTCTTATTTATTTCCTTGCCATCCTCATTATCTCCCCCTGCTAAGTATATAAAATATATAGGCAACATTGGTAATATGCATGGTGAAATAAAAGTCAAGACACCTTCAACAAAACTCTGCAAATATTCAGAATTCAACAAAACTACCACCTTTCAATAATCCCGTTATACCCATGAAGGGTATAGCACCCCTAACGGTATTATATCTACAAAACCTATATTCGTCAATATTCTTATTAACTCCGTTAATCATTACTTTTTTGTTCTCACTTCATCTTTTTATAATATACCACGTTTATATATTCAAGTAACATCCTAAAGTTGATGTGAATAATATAAAGGTAGAAAAAACAATATTTATTATGGGGCATCCTTATTAACATTTCCTTTTGTCGTACAATTTACAATGCTAAAACAAATAAAAAGGTTTTGTTATATGCCTTGTACTTTGGAGGTAGCAATTATGTCTCATCGGATTAAGTTTTACAACAAAACTAATATGTTATTCTTCATTCTCATTTACCTATTACTATTTTATGATAGCAGACCAATAGGAATAAACAGATATGTAAAAGAGAAAAACGATAGTTCTCTATTATTTTTTATTCTGATATATCTAGAGTTGTTTTACTTTTAATTATTCATCATTGTGTAACTTTCAGTCGATTAATTCATATTATATTAGGTCATTTCTAAAAAATAATCGGTCACTTTGCCTTTTAAGAGCTTCTATATTTTAGGGATGACTTAATCAAAATCAAGTCGGAGGAGGTGTCTTTATGAATTTCCTTAGCGATCTGTTAAGTGGAGACATTGATGAAATTCTGTTTTTTATTATAGTATTTATGTTTTTATTTAGCGGGAGCCGATCAGAAGAAACCTGTTTAGATAGATCGGATTCAAACGACAAAGGCATTGTGCTGTTCTTCATTATTTTATTCGGTCTGCTGTTTTTAGGTAGAGATTTCAATTTTTAAATAAACTAATGATAATGTATAGGTTATTTTCTGAAATGGCCTAATATAAGTTCTAATCTATAAACTTAAGTAATATATATTAATTAGGGAAATATTCCAAAATGCATGGCTGTAGTACGTAGAAGTAAAAGTATACGCCTTATAAAAATTTAATATACTTTGCTACGGCTGCAGTTTTTAAATTTAAAAACTAAAACAGTACTTCGCTTAATTACCACAATAGCACAGGAATAAATCGAAAGGAATGATATTATGAGCAATCAAAGTAACAAAAATTTAGGTGATTTGTTGAATGATAAAATGCTTCAAATGAAGCTTAACAGCGCTATGGATATGTTGAAAAAGGGAAACACCGAGGAGCTTGCAAAAAAAATAAACAAAATGGATAAAAACGAGTTGATTGATAAAATAGACGAAATAGATGAGGATAAACTGAAGGATTTAAATCTAAAAATAGATAAGGATGAAATGAAGAAATTAATTAGTGGAGTTGACATGAATAGTTTATCCCAGCTTTTAGGTGACCGGGGGGATGAATTAGTGGATAAATTAAAGAAAATGCTTAACAGCGATCAATAAGCACCATACCATTGGAGGTGACAGATCAGTGAATGATGATGAACTCAATATGAAATTTAAACAGATAGCACAAATGCTTGGAAAAGAAAACGTCAATGTTCCGGATAACCTCGGCAGCATATTATCAATGTTGGCAAACTCCTCATCAAAGGAGCCGACGCCTCAAAAATCCGTGGATCAGACGCCGACCCAACCCCAAAACAGGGTAATAAATGAGGATTCTAAAGCAAAAAACAATTTAGAGGACAATATGGAAATGATGAGAAAAGTAAAAACCATAATGGATAGTATGAGAAGTGTAAATGATCCAAGAGTAAATCTGCTTACTGCAATAAGTCCTTTTTTGAACAATTCAAGGCAAAAAAAAATAGGCAACTGTGTTAAACTATTCCAAATGACTCAAGTAACTAGAATGATGACAGAAATGGAAAAGAACAATTAGGGAGGTCAAGCATGAATTATAGAAGAGTACCTAGGTTTAAAAGATATCCTTACATAAAACCTGAATCAGATGTGGTACAGGATAATACTAACAGTATGGGAAAAACAGGTAGCGAAATAGATAAGACTGAAATAGAGAAAATTCCTATGCCAAACGAAACCCCCACATCTGCTAAGCCAGAATACGTTAGGAATCAGAAACCTATGTTTCTTGATAATTTTATAAGAAATATTCATGCCGACGATATAATCCTTTTAGGACTGATATTCATATTAATACAAGAAAACTTAGAGGACGAATTTCTAATAATTGTATTAATATATCTCCTAGTTGCAGGAAGAGACAGTTAAGGCCATTTTAAAAAACAACCCAAACATAGTATATGTAAATTTTTCTACTAATAATAATTTAAATGAAAATACACAAAATATAGTCAATAGTATTAAAGGTGAAGGAGAATTAACTTGCATAAGAAAAAAATATTATTGACTGCCATAATATTGGCCATTATTTCATTAATTAGCACGGCTTATGTATACAGAAGCGATATTAATGCCTTGTTCAGTTACAAAGCAGCTTTGTCATATTATGGTTCTACAGGACAGGAAGTAAAAAACATACAATATAACCTTCGTAAATGGCACTACTACGACGGAGCTGTCGATGGAGTTTACGGATACAAAACATACACCTCCGTTCGTCAATTCCAATACAAAAACGGCCTGAAAGTAGACGGTATAGCAGGTCCCGAAACTTTATCCGCACTAGGTCTTGCTACCGGTGTATCTAGATCAACAACTACATCAGCCTCAGCAGGTAACAGGAATTTAGACCTTCTTGCACGGCTCGTACATGGAGAAGCTCGCGGAGAACCTTATGTAGGTCAGGTTGCAGTAGCAGCAGTAGTATTAAACAGAACCAGAGACAGCAGATTTCCTAGTACCATAGCTGGGGTAATATATCAGCCGGGAGCGTTTGATGTAGTTGCTGACGGTCAAATAAATCTAGAGCCTAATTCCCAATCCATTAAGGCTGCAAAAGACGCCTTAAACGGTTGGGATCCTTCCGGAGGTGCCGTTTATTATTATAACCCCGTAACTTCAACAAGCAAATGGATATGGAGCAGACAAATAATTAAAGTAATAGGAAAACATAACTTTGCTAAGTAAAAATAGTAAAAAGATAATAGTCATTTATACTTTAAGTATACGAGCTAGTGCATTTTAACATTTGTGATTTCTACTTTTCCATAATGTTAAAGTGCACTGTTTCTGTTTTATTACTCGCACACTTCTTACAAAAGTTTCTAGCTTCGTTGATATATTTACCTTGCAAACTTTAGTAAGTATCTCTATAATGTAACATATCAAACTTTTATTTGGCTTGTTTATTATACAAGGTGATTCCAAATAAACAACTAGTCAATGCGTGTTTCAAAAAATTTGATTTACATTTTTTGCGTAGCAAAATAATGTTCTTCTGTTTGGAAGCTTTTAATCTTCCGTGATGGGGCTTTGTGACTTAAATATTGTACAGTTTATTAAATTACCTAAAGTTAACTAAAACAAGTCCCCTGTGCGATAATCATAACATTATTATGCCTATCGACATGTCTTTATTCATTATAAATATTACTAACTAAAGGAAGTGAAACATTTGAATTTAATTACAGAAAAATTTAAAGAAGTTACCTTTGCTGTATTACCCATTACAATAATTGTGGTAATATTAAACTTTACACTTGCACCACTCGGTACGCCATTATTATTAAGGTTTCTTCTTGGTGCATTATTGATAATCCTTGGATTGTCTTTGTTTTTATTTGGAGTTGATATCGGTATTACTCCAATTGGAACTCTTATGGGAAAGTCTATAACTAAACCCAATAAGATTTGGATAATAGCAGCAGCAGGAATAGTATTAGGTTTTTTCATTTCAATTGCAGAGCCTGATCTGCATATACTCGCTAAACAGGTAGAATTTGTGTCCTCTGGTTTGATTAGTAAAACCAGCATTGTTGTCGTTGTGTCAATTGGTATTGCTTTAATGTTAACTGCAGGTTTAATTAGAATAATATATAATTTCCCACTATTTAAATTATTGACAGTTATATATTCAGTTATTTTTATATTAGCATTATTTTCAAATTCTGAATTTATTGCAATTTCTTTTGATGCCTCCGGAGCTACAACAGGAGCCTTGACAGTGCCCTTCATATTAGCTCTCTCATTAGGTGTTTCAAGCATGAAAAAAGACAGTAAGGCTTCTGAAAAAGACAGCTTTGGTCTAGTTGCAATTGCCTCTTCAGGTGCCATATTATCAGTTATAATTATGAGTATTTTTAAAAAAACGAGCAATATATCCGCTAGCCTTGAAATGAGCATAAGCAAAACAGATTCAATTATTTCCCCTTTTCTTCAGAATCTACCTCATACATTAATTGAAGTTTTATTTGCATTGCTTCCTATATTGATTATCTTTATTGTTTTTCAAATAATATCCTTCAAACTTGATAAAAGGGGCTTTTTTAGAATACTTAAAGGTCTTGTATATACCTATATAGGACTAGTATACTTTTTAGTTGGGGTATATGGCAGTTTTATGGACGTTGGAACCGTTGTAGGATATAGTCTTGCCTCCCTAGACAATAAACTGTACCTTATAATTGTTGGTTTTGTATTGGGCTTGGTAACAATATTAGCAGAACCTGCTGTATACGTATTGACAAACCAAATAGAAGAGGTTACCAGTGGATACGTTAAAAGAAAAGTAATTATTTTTGCCCTGTCTATCGGGGTTGGTTTTTCAGTTGCCCTATCAATGATAAGAATATTGGTTCCCGAAATTCAACTATGGCATTATCTGTTACCGGGTTACCTTATTTCAATAATTATGTCTTACTTTGTTCCAAAGCTGTTTGTTGGTATTGCCTTTGACTCAGGTGGTGTGGCCTCAGGGCCTATGACCGCGACCTTCATTTTGGCATTTGCCCAGGGAGCAGCAGAACGTATAGAAAGTGCAAATGTTTTGATTGACGGACTTGGCATGATCGCTATGGTTGCACTTACTCCACTAATCACATTACAAATCCTAGGTTTTATTTTTAAAATAAAATCAAGAAAGGGAGGGATAGATACAAATGCTAAATAATTTTGAACAAAAAGAATATGATCTCATATGCGTAATTGTTAACTTCGGACTTGGCAGTAAGGTTTTAAAATATGCAAAAGAAAACGGCATATCCGGTGGGACGATTTTATTAGGTAAAGGAACTGTGAAGAGCCCTATACTTGAACTTCTTGAATTAAGTGAAATCAGAAAAGAAATTGTTGTTATGCTAGCGGAACAATGTATAGCTAATAAATTTCTTGAAGAATTTAGTACTAAATTCAGGTTGAGCAAACCAAATCACGGTATAGCCTTTAGCAGCAGTGTTATAGATATTTTAGGGACACAATCCTGTAAATGCAGTGGTAAAAGAAAAAATGGAGGTGCTGAAGAAACGATGTATAATGCTATATATGTCATAGTTGATAAGGGTAAAGCTGATGATGTTGTAAAAGCTGCAAAAAAAGCCGGTGCTAGAGGAGGAACTATCATAAATGCCAGGGGTTCTGGTATACATGAAACCAGCAAACTGTTTTCTATGGAAATAGAACCGGAAAAAGAATTTATCTTGATCTTAGCCGACATCAAATTAACAGATGAAATTACTTCTGTTATCAGAAAAGATTTAAACATGGATGAACCGGGTAATGGAATTATATATGTTCAAAGTGTGAATAAGACTTTCGGTATATCCTGATTATCCAATAAAAATAACAGGGGGGAATGTGACTTATTCCCCTCTGTCTTATTTTCTTTCACTTACTTTTCCTTTGCTCCATTAAATCCTCTACAGCCTTTATCCCATAGTCTGATTCAAACAAACTACTCTTCAACAGATTTTGTCTTATTCCAATAAGCAATAAACTTTGAAAAAATGAAACTGATTACGGTTATTAGAAGTACCGTTTTAAATATCCAATTTACAAATATCAGTATTATTACACTAAAAACCTCAGAAACAATACTATCATTCCTTGACAAAATAGTATTTATATAAAACAAACCCATCTGAAATACTAATAACAAAAGATCAAATCCTACAAATCTTACCACAATACTCCAAAAGGAAGAATCTGCTGCACGCTTGCCTCTTTCAAACAGTTTCTTGTCATAATTTATAGCTGCAGGATACCAAAAGAGTATATATATCTTAAAAAACATTATTCCAAAAAACAATATTCCGACAGTTATAAGATCCAATATGTATGCCACAGACATAAGCTCAGTTTTTTCCGCAATAGCAGCATTAGTAATAACAATTGAAGGAATAGCAACAACCACAATAAATATAACAAATAACACTGTATATAATATTGACAAAAACGTTACTCTCGAAACTTTCAAATAGTGCTTTTGTATTCCATTTGCAAACAATTTTTTTTCTTTTGAAACGTCAGTTAATGCACCATTTAGGATATTTAAAGAACCAGACAAAACCAAACCTGCTATCAAAGAAACTGCAACTATTGCCAACAAAATAAAAACAATACTCGTAGGACTGATGCTCGGAATATAAGTTAAAACAATTTGAATCAAATGCATAATACTATCTAAAATATTTCCTGTCTTTAAAATTGACACTCCAAAAACTATAGGCATTATAAAACTATATTCTATATAGCAATATAAAAAAGTAAGCACCCCCAAAATAACAAGCAATGCCGGTCTTTTTCTAACCGGCTTAATAAAATAGCCTAACCCTTTCATTATTTAACCCTCTTTCATACTCAACGATATTCTCTTTCTTTGCACGTCCACATCTAGAACCCTAACTTTTACAATATCACCTACTGAGACAACCTCCATAGGACTTTTTACATATCTGTCGCACAATTCCGATATATGCACAAGGCCATCTTGATGCACTCCGATATCTACAAAAGCACCAAAGTCTGCGACATTTCTGACAGTACCGGTCAAAATCATACCCGGCTTTAAATCTTCAATATCAAGTACATCTGTTAGCAATACCGGCTTAGGAAGTTCATCTCTAGGATCTCTACCCGGTTTTAACAGTTCATTTAGTATATCTCTTAAGGTTGGTATACCAACACCAATTTCTGCTGCAATTTCTGCCAAACCTTTACTATCAACTTCTTTTTTAAGGTTTCCAAGCTTCCTTTGCTTAACATCTTCCATAGTGTAACCCATAATCTCAAGCAATTTACTGGCCGCAGGATAAGACTCAGGGTGCACTGAAGTATTGTCTAGAACATTAATTCCGTCAGGGATTCTCAAAAATCCTGCACACTGCTCAAAGGCTTTTTCTCCAAGCTTCTTAACTTTCTTAATTTCTTCCCTTTTTTTAAACTTTCCGTTGGACTCCCTGTATTCTACTATATTGCGGGCTATTGACGAATTTACCCCCGATACATAGGACAACAGCGATGGAGATGCAGTATTAAGATCAACTCCCACATTGTTAACACAATCTTCAACAACTCCGCCTAAAGACTCTCCTAATCTTTTTTGATTCATATCATGTTGGTATTGACCGACTCCTATAGCCTTAGGATCTATTTTCACCAATTCGGCAAGCGGATCTTGAAGCCTTCTTGCTATAGATACGGCACTTCTTAAAGAAACATCAAAATCCGGGAATTCCTCAGCCCCAAGTTTAGAAGCGGAGTATACCGAAGCTCCAGCTTCACTCACAACCATATAAAAAAGCTTCCTGTCAACCTCTTTTATAAGCTCCGCAACAAAGATTTCTGACTCCTTTGAAGCTGTGCCATTTCCTATTGATATAATATCAACTTTGTGTGTTGCAATAAGGTGCTTCATCACCTTCTTTGCTTCCTCGATCTTGTTCTGTGGAGGTGTCGGATAGATAACTGTAGTCTCTAGCACCTTGCCTGTTTCATCAACCACCGCTATTTTGCACCCCGTCCTATAGGCAGGGTCAACTGCTAAAACTATGCTACCTTTAACCGGAGGTTGAAGCAGAAGGTTTTTCAAATTCGCAGAGAACACCTTCATTGCCTGTTCCTGTGCCTCTTCTGTTAATTCATTGCGAACTTCTCTCTCTACCGACGGAAATATCAAACGGTTATAAGAATCGTCTATAGCTCTTTCAACATACTCGGAAGTTATTGACCTAGCCTTTTTTACACAATTGGACTTTAAATAACCTGTAACCCTTTCACTAGGAACATCAATTTTTACCTGCAAAAACTCCTCTTTCTCTCCCCTGTTGATGGCTAGCACCCTGTGATTTGCAATCTTTGCAACCGGCTCGGAAAAATCGTAATACATTCTATATACCGAATCTTCCTCCTTTTTTGCCTTTGTCACAATGGTGCCCAGTTTATAAAACATTTCTCTAATTGCCTTTCTATACTCGGCGTTATCGGAAACATCTTCTGCTATTATGTCCATTGCTCCATTTAAAGCATCTTCAGCTGTATTAACTGACTTTTCAGCATCTATGAAGGGTGCCGCAATTTCTTCTATACTTCCACTCTTGATTTCCTGAGCAAACAAAATTACTGCTAAAGGCTCAAGACCTTTTTCCTTAGCTATAGTAGCACGGGTTCTCCTCTTTGGCCTAAAAGGTCTGTATATATCTTCGATTTCCTGAAGGGCAACTGCTTTTTTAAGGCTTGCTGCTATTTCATCGGTAAGCTTGCCCTGTTCGTCAATCAGTCTTAATACCTCTTCCCTTCTGGCTTCAAGATTTCTTAGATACATTAATCTATCGTACAATTCCCTCAAAACCTGGTCATTGAGTTCACCTGTCATTTCTTTTCTATATCTTGCTATAAAGGGTATTGTATTGCCATCATCAATAAGCTTTACTGTATTTTGAACCTGAAACGGCTTTAAATTAAACTCACTCGTAAGTTTTGCATTAATATCCAGCATCTATGTCCTCCAATTCTTTTCTTCATAAAAAGATAATTGTTAATGTTTTTTTAAGAAACATATATCTCACTAATTATATATTTAAAACATTACTCTAATCAAGCCCTGATTACAATAATGTTTTTAGGGTATATATAAATAAAAACTTCGGTTTTCCTCTTAACTTGGTTAGTAAGAGGTGTAATAAAATAATAAATAAGGGGCACTCTACATAATAACTATTTCTTAATATTTTCTAAGCTACCTTATTTCTTCGCAATAGACTTTAGAATGAAAGAGTAGAATTTTTATTACCCAAAAGCTGTCTTATTTATTTTGGGAGTGATGTACATGAAATTGATAAAAGGAGAAAAAATTTTATTGTTAGCGCCGGATAAGCTATTAGTTAATGAGCTATCCGAAAAACTTGGTAATGTGGGTTTTGATGTATCAGCTGCAAACGATACAGCTACCACCTTAAAGTTAATAGAAGTGGTGACTCCATCTGTTGTATTATTGGATCTTTCTTTGGAATCCCCTGACGGAAATGATCTGTTGACCCTTTTTAAATCAAAGGTCAATTTGATTAATACACCATTAATTGTTTTGTCTTCAAATACCGATTCAGATACTAAGGTTTATGCGTTCCTTCAGGGTGCAAGCGACTTTGTTGGCAAACCCATTCAATTTAGGGAACTGCTTGCTCGTATTAACAACCAGATAAAAATTCATAATAAGCTAAAAGAGTTAGAGGTAAAAATTAGGGAATTAACGAAAAGGAATTCCGTTCTAGAGCAGTTGGCAATTACCGATTCCTTGACAGAGCTCTATAACAAAGGCTATATACTTCAAAGGTTAGAGAGTGAAATGATACGTTCAGCAAGATATAATGAGCCAATATCACTTATAATTATAGACCTTGACTACTTTAAGAAGATAAACGACTCCTTTGGTCATGTTGCAGGGGATAACATTTTAAGAAAACTGGCAAAAATACTGGTAGAATCAGTTCGAGACGTTGACATTGTTGCTAGATATGGTGGTGAGGAATTTATTGTTGTATGTCCTAATACCTCCATCGGTGGAGCTGCAATACTTGCCGAGAGAATAAGGGAAAACGTGCAAAATACAATATTTCGCTCAGGTAGCTTTGATATCAAATTGACCATTAGTTTAGGATTAAGTAGTATGTCTTCATCTTCTCTAGCTGGAGGGGAAGTTAATTCATCTAGACTGATTGAAGAGGCGGATTTGGCTTTGTATAAGGCAAAGGCTTCAGGACGGAATAGAGTTGCTGTACATACTAATGAATTAGGTGCGATATGTATTGATGATAGTACGAAGTATAAGCGGTTGTTTACAGAGCTTACGGATACAAAAGATAAGTTTACTCATTGATATTCTATTTAATTTTTGTTATTTAATGGAGTTGTGGTATTTGGGAGCTGTGTTTGAGGTGGGTACCTATTGTTTTAGTGTCAAACGACTCCATTACGTGACCTTCGCATAGAATCTGTAGCCTCAGCTTGATAATTTTCGCCGCGTCTATGCGACCTCCTGTCGCGAGACGCTAAAAATGCCATCCGTGGCATTTTTGCTTCAAATTATCAAGCTTTCGGCAACAGCTTCTAATGCTCAGGTCAAGTAATTACGTCATTTGACACTAAAACCGGTTGGTGGCATAATTTGGTTTTCTGTATGGTGATGGTTTGGATAAGACTAAAAATGAACTGGTCACAAATTTGCATACTTTACTTTTATTTAAAGAAAAGATATTATATAAATAAGTTTCTAAATTGTGTTATTGGGATTTTTGATGATGAATTTAGGTTTAGGGAACTTGTGAAATAAACTTCATTTAGGATGGAAACTTATGAGAAAGAATACATTCTTGAAAATTCTTGTTGCTATTTTACTCATTGTAAATATTTTTTGCTTGGTGCAGTTAGCAAAAAGCTCGGAAAACAATGCTAAGCTAGTCCAAAACTTCATACCCGATACAACTCCGGGCACTGGGAAAGACGGAACAGATGCTATTGTTACTGGGGAACAACTTGATAAAGCAAATGTAGAGGTAATTCCTGTTGGAGTTGATTTATACGGCATCACCTATAATGGAAGAGATCGGTATGTTTTGGTAGGTGAAAACGGTATGGTTGCATTTTCATACTCCAGTGACGCAAAAACATGGGATAAAAGATTATGGCATTCAAAGAGTAATCTTTATGCGGTTACGTATGGTGGTGATAAATATGTTGCTGTAGGAGAAGGTGGTACAATAATTACGTCTGAAAGTGGGTTCGAATGGCAACCTGGAGTTTCACCATCAAAAAACACACTTTATGGAATTGTATGGGATGGAGAAAAATTCGTTGCGGTTGGAGAAAAGGCAACAGTATTACTTTCCTATGACGGATTGTCATGGAAGGAAATAAAAATTGACAATTTGCTGTGCAATTTTTATGGTGTTTCCTGGAATGGAAATGTGCTTGTGGCTGTTGGGGGCTATAAGGGGAGAAATGAAGATGGAATTGTATTCACTTCCGTGGATGGTTCTCAGTGGATTGAATCTTTAAAAGGGGCTAATGGCATATTCTCGTACTGTCCACTGAAAAGTATCGCTTCGGACGGGAAGGGATTCGTCACCGTCGGTAGTATGTCCGGCGAAGGGAAAATATTTTCCTCTCCCGATGGGCTTAACTGGGAGGAGGTAAATACTCCAATGGACGGTTTGAGAAGTATTATATGGGATAACAAGTGTTTTCTTGCTACAGGGAATAGAAGGACAGTAGTAAAATCCGCTGATGGCATAAACTGGAGTAAAAAAGTGTATCGGGATATAAAAATATCTACATTTTATGGAATAGCAAGTAGCGGAAATCAGTATGTGGTCATTGGTGAGCACGGAACTACCCTTGTGGACACCTCCGTGGAGTAAAGAATCAATGGGTGCATCAAATTCTGAAAATTCAATGTGCCCTGGTAATAAAAAAAGAAATAATTTTTGCCAATCTTACCCGCTTCCTATATGTGTTATATTTGTATTAATTCTATATACCTGCATTAATTCCTCTCTTATTCATACAAGTAGTTACATTATTTTGCTTTAAATAGAAATCACATGCATAGCTTCGATATTTTATTTTGTCAACAAAAACATTACAGATTTTATATAATCTTTAATAAGTCAATAAAACGTTGACTTTCTTCTTGATTCTGCGTATAATAAAAATATAGCAGCTAACAATAGTCAGGTATGCCTAATTCAATAGATAAGAGGTGCTAAAAATGGAAAACACAATTTTTAAGCAAGTAGGAAATAATATTCAACTTTTATTAGAAAAAAGAAACTTAACTCAGCAATTCCTTGCTGACAAATTAAATGTTTCAAAACAAGTAATGAGCAAGATTATTAGCGGTAGCAAGTCAATCAATGTTGCTGAAATTTCTGCTATTGCAAGTGTTCTTGATGTATCTATTGATAATCTTCTACAAGTGGGTAAGCCAAATGAAGAATGTCATTCTTTTAGCTTTATGGGCAGCATTTCAAATCCAAAAACCAGAGAAAAGATCGAATTTTTAAAAAATGCAATTGACGAAATACTGTATATGGAGGATTATGCAAATGGAAGATAGCTCTATAGGAAGAATTTTAGATGCTGATACGATAGAACATATAAAGGGTCTAGCACGTCAGAAACACAACGAATATAATAAATTAAATGATGTTATAGGCTCTCAGATATTCAATATTTTAGAGTATAATAGCCGAGTTCTTTACTATCCTCTTGAAGATGATGATGTTTGGGGATTTGCCGAAAAGATTAAAGGGCAATCTTTCGTTTGCATTAACACATCTATTCCATACGACAAACAGGTTTTTGCAGCGGCGCATGAACTTTATCACCTGTGGTTTAACGGTGAGAAAGAACTTATTCTTTCTTCTTCCTTAGAGGCAGAAGAAACAAGTTATCAAATAAACGAAAATGAATTAAAAGCAAATCGTTTTGCAGCAGAGTTTTTGGTAGAAGAAAATCTTTTGCGTCAAGAGATGAAAACTTATGACATTAGTAAAGACAATATATCTATAAAAGAAATTTTGAGACTATCCACTTTATTTTTAGTCCCTTATAAAACAATGGTAAGACGGCTCAAAGAAATAAAAATTTTTAATAAGCCTAGTTACGAGAAATTTAGCAGTGTATCAAAAGAGCAAATTGAAATCTGGAGAACTCGGCTGGGCATAAGATTACCTGTTAGAGAAAATAAAATTGGGCTTGACAACTTAGTCGATAAAGCAATGGAACTTTATGAAAAGAAGCTTATAACAATTGAGAAACTTGAGTATTTACTTTCATTTGCAGATCTTTCTATAGAGCAGCTTGGTATTGAAACAGCACCAGTGTATGTTCCTCCTACCGATGAGGAGTTGCAATTGATTATGGAGGAATAAGCAATGAAACTAAAACAAATGATTGTTGATGCTGATATATGTATCAAAATAGGTTTAAGCGAAAAATATTTGTTTGTAGAAAAATTATTCCCTTGTATTGCTGAAAAAATTTATATTCATAAAGTTGTTTTTGATGAAATAAAAGTTCCTGCTTGTGCCAAGCAACAGCTTGAACATTTAATTGAATTAGGAATTGTAGAAATGGTTAGTGAAAGTAATCTCTCTGATGTTGAGCAAGTATTATATCATGCTATATATGATAATTTAGCTGATGTAATGGTAAATAAAAGCAAACCAAATAAGAATAAAGGTGAGATTAGTTCATTAGCTATGGCAAAGATTACGAATATTCCCATATTCGCTACAGATGAAAAAGATTTGCAGCCCATTATTAACGAAAAGTTGAATACAGGGATATTCCTTGCTGGTTTCGAGAAATGACAATTCCAAAGTCTTTTTAGGATAACCTTATTTATTCTATTCCATTTTTCACCCAACTATATATAATTATAAGTAGAAAATAAATAAACACATCAAGAACTTTAAAGAAGAAGGTGTTCATCATGAGTATAATTGAGCTCAACAATCTGAGTAAGCACTTTAAAGTATTAAACAGGCATGAGGGATTAGGTGGAGCTGTAAAAGACCTTTTCTCTAAAGACTATAAGACTGTAAAAGCTGTGGATAATATATCAATGAGCATAGATGAAGGTGAAATGGTTGGATTTGTTGGGCCAAATGGTGCTGGAAAATCCACTACTATAAAAATGATGACAGGCGTACTCGAGCCAACCTCAGGGGATATAGTGATAGATAATTATATACCTTACAAGCAGAGAAAGAAGTATGTGCGTAATATAGGAGTTGTATTCGGTCAGCGAAGCCAATTGTGGTGGGAGCTACCTGTCATAGAGTCTTTCAAGCTTCTAAAAGAGATATTTGAAATAGATGACAAGGTGTATGAGCACAATATAGGTCTATTTAATGAACTTGTCAACCTTAAATCCCTGAATAGTACTCCGGTAAGGTTTTTATCCCTTGGGCAAAGGATGCTTTGTGACATAGTGGCAGCTTTCCTTCATAATCCTAAAATTATCTTTTTAGATGAGCCTACAATAGGATTAGATGTTTCCATTAAGAGCAAAATCCGCAATGTGATAAAAGAGTTAAACTCTCTAAATAAGACAACCATACTTCTTACAACCCACGACATAAGCGATCTTGAGATACTGTGTAAAAGGATAATAATTATTGACAAAGGCTCAATTTTATTCGATGGCAGCACTCAAAAAGTCAACAGTATTTTCGGTTCATACCGGGTGCTTAAGATTGAATTGCCTGACAATGATGACATCTCTTTTAATGAGTTTGCACAAAATCTAAAAATCAAATTTCCAGGTCAAAAACCCTTAGAAGTCGAACTTCAGGAGGAAAGATGGGTAAGCATTACGGTTAATGTCGATGAAATAAAACTTATGGATGTCTTGAATTATCTTATGACTATTTATGACTTAAGAGATATAAAAGTTGAAGAAATAGCTACCGAAAAGGTTATAAAAGAAATATATGAGGGTGGTCTGATATGAAAAAATATTTAACTGTTACAGCAAATGTCTTCCGTTTGCTGACAGTATACAGATTTCACTTTGTGTTTTCCATTATAAGTAACCTACTTTATATTACCATTATATATTTTTTGTGGGGCTCAATTTATTCATCGGGTGTCACAAGTTTAAACGGAATGACCTTCAACGAGATTTTTGTATACTTAGCTCTAGCTTCAACAATTTTTGTTCTTTTCACCACGTGGGTTGAGTGGGAGATGTCACGGGAAGTTATTGAAGGCTCAATCGTAATGCACCTTATAAAACCTGTGGACTTACAAATATATAAGCTTTTTGACAGCTTAGGAACAGTACTTATAAAGCTGATTACTGTTACCCTGCCATCCGTTATCTTTATAATGCTGGTTTTTAAGCCTGATATACCGGTTGGTTGGAACATATTGTTTTTTGTACTGTCACTGGTTTTGGCATTTCTTATACAGTTTAATATCGATTATTTTGTAGGGCTTTTATGTTTTTATAATGAATCCACATGGGGGATGAGTTCCGCGAAGGATTCTATTGTACTGCTTTTATCAGGGGCAACAATACCCTTAAGCTTTTTCCCGGAAACCTTAAGAAATGTTGTCAATTATCTTCCCTTTCAAGCAGTATATAATATTCCCTTGAAAATGTTGATTTCGAAAGACTTAGCCATAAATCAGTATTTGATTAGTTTGTTAATACAGTTTTTTTGGATTTTTATACTTTTTGCAGTTAATAGACTATTCTATCGCAAGGCTATAAAAGTAGTTACCGTTAATGGAGGTTAGATAGATATGAAACGTTTAAAATTTTATATAAAGCTTTATTTTATGATGATGTCACAATATATCAAAGCCCGGATGCAGTTCAGAAGTGATTTTTACATTAGTACTTTTGCCATGCTGCTTTTAAATCTGACAGGACTGTTTTCCTATTGGATATTGTTTAAATCAATCAACAATATTGAAGGTTGGAACTATTATGAACTTTTATTTCTATATGCCTTTGCCTTGCTCGCACTGACTCCACAACAGTTATTTTTTGATAACCTGTGGTCTATTAGATTCCATTTAAAAAGCGGTGCATTTTTAAAGTATTATTTTAAGCCAATAAATACTCTGTTTTATTATGTGTCTGAGGTTTTTGACCTCAAAG
Organism: Bacillota bacterium; assembly: GCA_023421115.1. Lineage (GTDB taxonomy): Bacteria > Bacillota > Clostridia > Acetivibrionales > Acetivibrionaceae > Acetivibrio. The sequence continues at coordinate 22,052 of JAEZUI010000005.1, forward strand.
GTCTTGGACAGCTGGCATTTGCCCTTATAATTTTTTGTTATTCAGCTGCAAAGCTTGGCATAAGCTGGAGCGTGCTAAATATTTTTATGTTAATAATTTTTCTTTTTAGCTCTTCACTAATTATGATTGCCCTGATGATAATTTCAGCTTCGGTGTCTTTCTGGGTTATTGAATCGGTTTCAGTAATGGAGCTTGTATCTAAGATGGGACAATACGCAAGATATCCTATGACTATATTTAATTTTTTCTTCCGGTTTATTTTTACGGGTATAATTCCCATAGCTTTCATATCATATTACCCGGCAATCTTCTTTTTAAGACCTAATGAGTACGATATAAAAATTTACTTAACCCCCTTTATAGCGATAGCGCTATTTACTGTAGCCTATAGCGTATGGAAAAAGGGATTGAACAGCTATTCGGGAACAGGTTCCTAGTGTTTGGTGGATACTTTTTACCCTCTTAAGAAATTGTCATCTATTTTTTGTAAATTTCTCTCATTTTATGTGTTTCAAGATCAGCTAGCCTCGTAGGTATAGGAATGTGACTTTCCTTACTTACCAAACTTTGTATAATCTTTGTCGAAGTCTCTAAATCAATATAATTGCCGACTGATACAAAAATTGGTTTCACATCTTTATGTATTCTCAATACACGACCATATACTTCATTATTTATAACAATATCTGTATATGCACCTTCAATATTTTCAGGCATTTCGAAATCCGTATTATTAATTTTATAATAACTCTTTGCTACACCAATACTAGGTTTCTCCAAACAAATAGCAGCATGAGTTGCAATACCCGTATGTCTCGGATGTAAATAACCATTCCCATCAAATATATACAAATCCGGAATATTTTTGAGTTTTCCAACGGCCTCTAACACCAAAGGAATTTCTCTAAAGGCCAAATATCCGGCAATATAAGGACATTCTATTTCTCCCACAGAATGAACACTTTCAATTATTTCCTTAGAACTCCCATCTATTACAACAACACAGCAAACAGCGTACTCTATGCCTTCCTTTTCCCAGTACGCTAAATCTACTCCTGCAATATTCTTTACATTTTCAATATCAAATTCAGTTTTCATGACTATCTTTTCAGACAATTTTTCTTGTGTTATTTTACATGTTTCTTCACTAAATTTTTTGTAATTATACACCCTATCAACCTCTACTTTTCCAATCTTCAAATCTTTTCAAGCTTTCTTCCCTGTCTTTACTTCTCTTTTGAACCCATTCAATGTCTGCTTTTGAAGGTTCCTCTTTTTGTTCTATCATAACTCCGTCTGAATTCCATTTTGTATATCTAAGCTTTAGTCCAAAACTACCTTCACCTTGTTCTATTACATTTCCAAACTCATCCCAAAATTGATATTCGCCTGATATTGCTCCATAATCCTTTACTTTGTAACTTTTAATCCTTCCATTTTTATGAAACTCTATATGTTCACCATGTTCTTCTCCATCCTTATAAAAACAATAATATGCCAACGAACCATCTTTATATAATTCGTAAGTTAATCCTGTAAAACCTTCGTCCTCCGTTTCAGGCTGTAAAATTCTATCAGTATCTAAATCACTTTCCAAATCATTAAAATTCACCCCGTTTTTTATAACATATTCAATTTCAAGAATTTTAAAGTCCATTTTGAATTCTCCTATCTATTCATTAATATTTCAACTTCTTTTAATTCTGGAGGAACATTTACACCCTCAGTAACATATCCACAATGCTTACATCTAGGCATATGCATACCCGTCTCCGGCATTGTTTTATACTTTTTCAAGTTCAAAACATCTAAGTACTGACTTCCCAAGTCAACTCCATCTCCATTTTTGTAAGCATTATCAACTAGCTCTTGTGTTAATTCAGATTTGTTAACGCCAATCTTTGTTGCCATCTCGTCAAGCAAAGAGTCATTTAGTGCTAAACATTCTGCATGTGAACCTGCTCCTTCTGCTCCCTTTGGAGTCTTTATATATGATTCCTTTAAGCTTGCAGGCATGTTATCAATCCTATCTTTTACATGAGGATGAATTACTTCAGGTAAATTACCATCAGGATCATTGTTTCTAAAAAAGTATTTACCTGTTTTCTCATTATAGACTCCAGCAACTGCCGGCCCCATTTCTTTTCTAGTTATTTCTCCATTTTCAAAACGCTTTATATAATTATCATGCTCTGCCTTTGTTGCCTTGTTTAGGTCTGAAAAAATTTCTTCCTTTGACTTTTTTGCCGTTTCCTTAGCTACTTTTTCGGTGCCTTCTTCTGCTACCTCACCGGCTACCTTTTTACCACCGTTTCTAACCCAAGAAACGAGCTTTCCGCCACCATAGAATATTCCTCCTGTAGCAGCACCAATACCGGCATCCAAGAGTAATTCAATAGGATTCAAAGGTCTACCCTCCATACGTTGCCTCAAAACACTTTCAAAGGTGTTAGTTGTAGCACCAAGTAACATTACCCCCTTTAACGTGTTAAGAACTACAGGCCCGAATATGGCACCAGATACCGCACCTATAAAGGCCTCTCTTGCACCGCCAATGGCATAATCCCTTGCATCACTCACTTCTCCCCTCATTACATCTTTAACTGCAATACTAGCTACAGCTGCTGTTCCACCTATAGCTGCTCCTAAAGCGACTACTCCTACAGTTCCTGATACACTAGCTCCCATAGCCACTGCCCCTACAGCTGCTAATGCTGCACCACCTGTTGCAACGGTAGCCGCTGCAACTACAGTAACCGCAGCCACAACCACAAGTCCTATTGCCACATTTTTCAATAGTTTTCCCCAACTAAAGGAGGATTTCTCTGCCGGAGGTGGTGCTTCCTGTGCAAAGGAGGGAAAAGCCATTTTATTGCTTCCTTTTAATATAACATTTCCGCTTGAAAAGTGGAACTCATTCTCCATACTAAAACCACTTGATGCATCTTTCATAGAAAAAAACAACTGGCTTGCCGCATTTACTTTTATAGCCATTGGAGTTATAAACGTAATTTCCTCCGTTGCTCCAAAATTCAACTTTTTATGACTTGTAAGCTTAATCCCCTCTGAGTCTTCCAAACTCAACTTTAGAGGCTCTTTACTTCCTCCAGTAAAGCTTATTGCTGTAGGAGCCATTTCAAGCTCACTTCCGTGTTCTGTGCCAAAATATCTTACGTCAGAGTTGCCTGTTTTCTCACAGCTTTCCCCGTTCTTACGCACACAACCTAAAATTACCGCATTGTCCCCCGATATGTCGGAAATATAAAGACTTGCATTTGTATCCACTATAGGCATGCAGTACATAATGTTTCCCGTAGGTGGTACAAAGGGAAACCAGAAAGCTTTTGACTTCGTCTGTTCTTTGTCTATATCAAGGTGCAGTCTTACGAGTTCTCCTTTTACTTCAAGCACCTTTCCTTCGAGAGAAACACCTTTCAAGGCTGCATTATATATCTCTTTTTGATATATACCTTCCTTTCTGGACAAACGGTATTTATACCTCAAAATTCCTTTGTTTGTATATGCGCTCACTTCACTTACATATAGTTTTTTGCTCTTAAAGCCTATCTCATCACCAATATTATATTTGTCTTTGCATTCAACTTCATAATAGAAAAAGTCGGTATCGTGAAATCCTTCCTCTGAGCCCCCTGCCATTGTATAGGCATAAAGATCCTTACTTGCCGTATAGGGCATGTTGTCTGCCATTTCATAACTTTTGCCTTTGGGAAATCCAAAATATAATCTTGGACTTTTTTCCGCCAGATCACACACTATAACCGAGTGAAGTCTGCTTGCCATACGCCTTACAAACTCCCAATCCGTTTCTTTATATTGGAATATCGGTCGCTCAATTTTCACTCCGTCACCTATCGTATTTATAAACCCGTTCCCGGAATAGTCCTTTATTGCCTCTTTTATAAGATTAGGATACTCCATTTCAATATCTTGAAAAGAACGACTTTTTTTCTCAATATCAAACTTAAAGCTTCCCGATATGGCCTCTAAGTCAATATAATATACACCATTTTTATTTGTGGTCTTTACTCTCGATATCAACCCTTTAAAAACTGTATCCCCGGTGTTGTCATCAATTACATGTATGTCGTCCTCGAAAGATGCATTTATTGAGGTGACCATATTTGTATCTTCATTAACAATCCCATGCAAATGCAGCTTACCATGCTCATTAGGTTTAGCTTCTATTCTTATTTCTTTTATTATTTTAATCTTGTAAGGCGATTTCACTCTAACACTATCAAAACCCGTCATTTTCAGCACCTCCAAGTACTTCCCACACATGCAAATAATAATCCTTATATTATGATAAAAAACATACTTTAACTTTTCACTACCCTTTTTGGCCATCAGTTATAAAGGTTATTTGCCCTCCGTTTGCACAAATCAGCTTTGAATCGGTAGTAAGTGCAGGTTTTCCATCAACTAACGTATCCATTTTGGTAAATACCCACTTCGATAAAATATTTGGAGCACATACCTTTATGTTTGTACATGCACCAAAGGTGGGTATATTAACAGCAACTTTATTATCCCCTTCATTCATAAGTGCCTTACCATTTATTAATGTGCCGTGACTCAAGGGAAGATTTATTTTCATAGGCGCACTTCCACAGGAACACTTAATCATTGCACCTCTTACAACATAACTACAACCACCCGGCATAATTACACCCTCCTTATTCAACAACCAACCTTTCAAGCTTTATCCCGATAAAATTGCGCCGCAATATACTTTCAGCTGCATCAAGACGTACAACAACAAGAGGTTTTATACTCTCTTTGATCCTAAAAATCCTTTTACCCTCTATCTTTTTACCATCTAGTACAATTTTCTTAATTACAGTTTTGTTAACGTTAAATACACTATTAGGACTTAAAGCTTCTACATCTTCAAAAATCGGAAGAAAATAATTCTCCTGCCTTTTATTTTCTTTATCTATCAGTGGTAAAAACTTGAAAACCGTATCGGAATCGTATTTTTCAGCAATACTTTTTAGTCTTTCGGATATCAGGTAAAGCTGGCCGTCTAAAAGGTCTGTATAACTTGAATCAGCTTTTGCCTTAACGTAGAAAATAACTGTATCGGGTATCCTATGCTCTTCATCTCGATTAACATCTCTAATATCCACTTTTTTCATAACATCATAAAGCAAAGGTGTATCCGTATACCATTCATCCTGCTTTAACAAAAAATAGTCCATAATTATTCTACCTTTCCATCTTGCACTGATCCATACAAAACCTCACTTATATCCATGAACTCGCCTGCTAATATAGTGATATCAGTATCCTTTACCATTTTCTTATAGGCTTCACACTCAATTAGCACAGGCACCATCTCTTTTAAGAATTCTATAGTCAAAGTATTATACTTTAGAGCTTCACAAAACTTTATTTCCTCTATATCTATAGGAGTTATCTTTCTTGCATAACCGCCGGTTTTTGTCTGAATTTCTTTTATATGGTCAAAGAGATTCTTAAATATAAAATCTGCATCCCACATGACAGAACACTCTTGCTTATCTAAAAACCATTTTTCATCATAAGCATCAAGCCTGTAAAACGCCGTATTTTCCATAATACTTGTGCGCAGGAAGGAAAAATATATATATTTAATTTTTCCTTTGACCTTGATTTGTTGAAGATCTATGGCTTTTTTACACAATGACTCAAAAGCAAATTTCAAGCCATTATCTATGCTCTCTTTATTCTTCCTGTACTCTTCATCTATAGCAATAAACTCTTGCTGCCATTGTCCTTTTACATATTTCTCTACAAAATCTTTCAAAGCCTCATTCTTATCCATTAAATTTTACCTCATTCGATTTTTACCTGGCCGCCGCTAATAGTAACATCATCCTTAATCTTTATGCTTGTTCCCGATTGATTAAGTTCTATTCCTTCTTTTCCATCTAAAGTTACCTTTGCATCGCCCATAATTACTATATCTTCTTTTGCATCAAATATTATCTTTTTAGCACTTGTAAACTCCATCCCTCCATCATCGGTAAGTTTAAGAAGAAGTTCTTTTCCTGCTATTATCTCTATAGCACCCGGTTTAAATATTACCTGCTTACCATATTTTGTACTTATGGATTTTACAGCAGGGTCGCTGCGCTTTTCAGGGTCAGAGGATGTGAGATTTACCGCACTTGCACAAAAGGCATTCTTTTCATCATTATCAGGAAAATAGAGTCTGACCTGATCATCTTTTTCAGGCATACAATACCACCCACTACCGTCAGGAGAGGAATAGACTGTGGAATAAGGAAACCACATAGCCTCATCCACCGATTGAGTCTCATCTATATCTAAATGTACCTTTACCATATCTTTAGTAACATCTATAATCTTTCCGAAAAGAGATGTTCCACTTAAAAGGTTATTGCTAAGCTTGTGCCGGTCTAAGCCCTTCATGTCCCTCAGTACATAACTGTTTGAAAGTATTCCGTTTATCATTTCAATCTGTACACTATGAACGTATAGCTTTTTGTCTTTATATTTCACAGGACTGCATAACTCAAGTATTTTCCGTGTTGTTACCTCATAGCTTATCAAATCGCGCTCATCTAAATCTTTTATGTCGTTTTCAGCTTTAATTTTGTACCCCTTCAAATCCTTAACTACTGAGTAGTTAAAATCCTCAAGATTATACTTTTCGGGTATATCCGGCACACCTATATAATACTTTATTCCCGTGTGTGTGCAGGTCGGTACTAATGGTGCATTGAAATGGGATGCAAGCCTCTTAATGAATTCCCAGTCAGTTTCATGATATTGCACAAGAAGTCCTCCTGTAGGCTTTCCCTTTGATGCTTCATCTACAACTTCACCCTTTTTGTATTCCCCTGTTACCTTTTTAAAAATATCACCATATAAGGAATCCTTATTCTGAAATGAGCGGTCTTTCTTTTTGACATCCATCAAAAATGTGGAACTTAGAGCCTCTATGGCAACACACCTTACATTAGCCACTACGCTGACAGAAATTTTAGTAACTGCCCCCTGAAATAAAGGAACAACGGCTCCACCATCATTTACAAAAATCCCAACCGATTCTCCATCACTTGCATTTTCAACATATTTATCCAGCTCATCTTCCGGTATAGTTCCATATAGATAAAGACTTGCATGATGGTTCATTTCTCTTGATATGCTCAAGTTTATTATCTTTTCGAATTTGTATGGAGATATTGAAATGTCAGAATACGTATAACCCGCCTCACTCATTTAAGCCACCCCCTTATGCTTCCTTTGATACCTTTATGGTCTTCATCACTTGAAAAGCAATATCTCTCCAATTTTTATACTCATCATATATACAACAAAAAGTCCCCATGACGGTTTTACCTTTAAACTCTAAAAAGAACATAAGATTGTAGATAGCCACATCTATGGCAGGACTCTTAAACTCAAAATATGCGATATTTTTTCCGTCTATAGACTCTACTCCATCAGTAAAAAAAACATTAGAAGGGTTCATTTTTTTAAGAAGCGCTTTCATTGCATCCTTGAGGTCTTCCACCTGGTCTTCATCAAGTTGATTATCAATACGATTTAGCATAATATTTGTAGTTCCCGTCTCGTCCATCTTAATTATTTCCGGTCGCTGATTTGAGGGATACTTAATGTTTTTCATATTTTCAGGCATATCTATAAATTCATCGGGTATGTACATACTTAATTTCCCATCATAGAATGAGTTCTCTTTAAACTCATACTCTTTCTTGCCTACTTTTACGGGACCTTCACAAATATTTTGCTCAATTAATTCCTTTTCTGCTTGATTTATAAAATCCAATATCTTTTCATCAACATAACTCAAATTACAGCCCCCCTAAAAAGCGCTAGATATAACCATATATTTCTAATAAATCTTTTACATTTTCAATATATCATTCCAAAAACGGACTGTCAATAATTGGTCATATGTAGATACTTCGTATTGGAGAAAATTTTTTAAAATTAGATTTCTTTAATTCGGACTTCTCTAATCAATTTATACACTTCATCCCTGTTTACAATTCCAATTTCTACGTATTGTGCATTATTTACACCGCAAGCAGAAGCAAGTCTTAATGCCTCTTCCACTTCAAGTCCTTTTGACAATGCCACCGCAAAACCTGCAACCATTGAATCGCCACACCCTATGGTGTTTGCCACTTCAACACATGGCACATAAACCCTAAACGCCCTATCCTTCGATACTACTAGTGCACCTTTCTCACCTAATGAAGCAACAACAATCCCTACTCCCTCTCTTTGGATACACTTACAAGCTTCCAACACATCGGAAATCTCCTTCAGCTCTCTATTGACAAGATTTTCAAGCTCCCTTAAATTTGGTTTTATCAAATACGGCTTTGCCTCAATACCCTGTTTTAAAACTTCTCCACTAGCATCTAGAATAACTTTTATATCATACTTTTTTGCTTCAATAATAAGGCGCTTGTATATATCATTTCCAATACCCGCAGGAAGCCCACCCGAACATACAACAACTTTAGTCTTTTTAAGTGCTCTGCTATATATCGAAATTAAGTTTTCCATATTCTCCCCAGTTATCAACGGACCGGTTTCTAGCACTTCTGTCTCAGTTCCATTTATTCTGTCAATAATATTGTTATTGGTTCTAGACTCACCTTCAACTTCAATAAACTCTGTCATAGCACCAAGTGTTTTCAACTGCTCAACCAACCAGTCACCAGTATGACCACCTTTAAATCCGATGGATAAAACGTTTTCTCCTAATGCTCTTATAACTCGTGAAACATTTATACCTTTACCTCCCGCCGACCTTATTGTATCTCTTACACGGAACAAACCACCGGCCTGAAAATTATCTGCAAAATATATCTTATCTACCGCTGGATTTAAAATCACAGTTGTAATCATAGTACTCTCCTATAACCTATATATTTTCTTCGATTATACCATATTTTTATTAGGCCATTTCAAAAAATAACCTATACAATAATTAAGTCACAAAGCCCATCAAATCAGATTTTTTGAAATGGCGATTGACCAGTTATTTTTTTGGAATCACCTTATTTGAATACAACAATGGCCCGGGAAATAAAAAAGCCTCCATCAGTGGTATTTTAAACCCGTATAGAGGCACTGCTGCTATATTAACTTCTATTGTGCAAGGTTTAGTCTTTTTAAGGTTTCACTATCCACCTCTTCAATTTCACCCTTTAATATGCTGAATATAAACTCCTTATCAAGACCTGTTGCTACTGCATAATCATCAAAATTCATTCTTCCACTGGCTCTTCTGATTGTCTCTATCAACTTATCTGAGTTTTTTATTCTGCTTGACTCAGTACCTTCAATCAAATTAATTACCTCCTTGACCTAATCAACTTACAATAAACTCTATTATCTATAATACCTCAAAGTGCCCTTCGTTTATCCATCTAATATTTTCAAATTCCTTTACTTTATTGGATAGATTAAATAGAGCATTATCCTTGTTCTTTGCCTCAATCATCACATCAAAATCCATATCAAGTTTTTTAGCCGTTGTCAAAAATCTATAGAACTCCTCCGGTTCAATATCGTCAGCATGGCTTCTAAACTCTTTTTGGCTCTTTGGGCTTGAGAAGTGTACCTTTGGAACAAAACACTCCTCCTTCCAGGTTTCAAATATACTCCTTAACATATCTTCTAAATTTTCTCCCTCGTTTGCACAATTGTGATGGTGTACATCTAAAACCATTGGGACTTTAAGTTCCTTACATATTCCTAAAACATCTTTTGCAGTATATGCTTTGTCATCATTTTCTAATATAAGCCTCCTTCTTATTCTATCTGGAAGCTTTACAAAGTTTTCTTTAAATCTTTCTATAGATGATTCCTTGTTCTTGTATACACCACCTATGTGCATAACAAGCTTGTACTTGTAATCCTCAAGTCCCATCGCTTCAAGCAATTTAACATGGTAATCAAGGTCTCTTAAAGAATCGTCAAAAACTTTATCAGTAGAAGAGTTTATAAGGGTGTAATGATCAGGATGAGCGCTTATGCGAAAATCGTTATCTTTTACAAATCGGCCGATTTCTGTGTATTCCTCCATAAATTCACCAATATAATCCCATTCTTTTGTTATTGGGTGGGTTGCAAGAGGAACAAGCTTAGAGGTCAATCTATAAACATCAATATTGTAAGCTTTATTATATCGAAGTATCCTTAAAGTATTATTTAGATTTTCACTTGTTATTTTTCTAAGTCTGTGTAGTTTACTCTCTTCACTTGTCAGCTTCGAAAATGTCTTAACCGTAACAGTACCGGAAGGTGAACAATTTTCCAAATTTAGTGTCATTGCAACATAACCAAGTCTTACACGCATACAACATTCCCCATTGCATTATATTATAGTGTTATTGTATCCATATAAATTAAAAATTATTTAATTCTCAGTTTCCTACTATAGCGTTTTGGTCGTCATAAAAAGTCCCATTCACAGTTACTTCGATTACATCGAAGTTGTATATGCCTTTTAGAGTGCCAAGATTTTTATAGGCATTATCCGAATTTGATAACGGAATATCTCCTATCCACGCTGCAACGGTGTATTTGCCATCGGGCATGTTAATATAGGTGTATACCTTTCTGTTCTCTGGATTAATTTTAATAGATACAGTTGTTTTTTCAGTTACTCTGAAAATTTTCTGTCCGTTTTTAATGTATTCCCTGTATTTATACTTTTCGCTACTTTCAAGCGTTACAGACTCTTGATATCCCTCAAGTATTTCTTTCAGGAATTCATGGGTAAATTCACCGCTTTTATCGCTATGCTTTATTTCCTCGTCATCTTTAGTATAGTCTAATTTTTCAACCGTCAACATCTTCACTCCGTCAACCCCTGTAGGGTCTTTTGCTGTCAATGCTGCTGACCGTCTTTCATAACTTTTTCCGCTTTTATATATGGGTTCGTTTTGTAAATTTACGGGTTCCTTATTGCTATTTACATACATCATATCAGACTCATAGCGGAAGGAATCTGTAACAGCCTGTACAAGATCTTTATGATCTTTAGTTTCGTCCCGTGTTGTCTTATATGTAACTGTCTCAACCGTAAATGTATATGTGCCTGTAGGATTGAAATAATACCCTGATTTCATTGGATACTCCACGTTCTTAAACTTTATATCCGATGCAAATACAGCCTTGTCGTATTCAGTTTTTCTATAATCCATATTTCTTGCAGCTTCACGGCTTCTTCTATAATCATTTTTCATGGTACTCATGGCAGTCCATTTAATTGTTCCACTGTTTTGCTGTGTAAAAATTCTTTTATATCTTCCCGGTACTGCTGTCCAACCATATAGAGAAGCATCTTCCTTCTCATGACACATCCAACGCACCACATCAAACTTGTAAGGCTCGCTTGTCCAAAATAAGTTTTTCTGTAGATAGTTTGCTGCATTATAGTCTATTTTGTTTTCAAAAGTTTTTGCAGGTATTGTCGGCTTACCATTGTATATTTTAGTTGTTATAGTTTTTGTATCTGTCCCGGAATTAAAAGCAGCACTAGTTGTTCCTGTCCTTGTTTCACTGGTTTTACTTCCATCCTCTTTGGTTTTGGTAACAGTATATTTGTAATCGGCATAAGCTGTACCACTAAAGCTAATTTTACCACTGGCTGTTTTTAAGGTAGGTCCATCCAACCATTTGCTCTCTATAGGATTGTCATAGCTATTGGTGGCTGAATCAAATGTTGCATCTTTTCTATATATTGTGGAATTAATTACGGGATGTTTTGTTATTGTACCTGCCGATTCATTTACACCAAGAGTTTTATTTTCAAACCCCTTATATAGATTAGTAGATTGGTTGTAGATATTTAATGCTCCCCATGCATATCCTGACAAACTTCCTCTTGGTGCTGATAGCCTTGCCGTTATAGCCTTGCCATTAGCCAGTGGAAACCTTACTTCTTTGCTCAATACATTATAATCGAGATTAAAGTCACCAACTGTGTTGATTGATACTGCAGAGGTTATCACATTCTCCAACACATTATTTTCAAGTTCTGTCTCCGGGGGTGTTGTCCCGTCTTTGTTTATCTCAAACTTTATGCTCACATCACTATCAGACATATTGAAAGATGCATAGAGAATTCGTTCACCATTTGCTGAAATTGTATCTATATTACCTTCACCTATTTCTGCATGTCCAGTGAAAGTAGCAGCTACTGCTTCTCCATTCTTCTTTGTAATTTCCCATTTATATGGCACATTTGTAAGTTCTGTATCATAGCTTGATTTAATGCTTACTCCTACTAAAACTTTATCACCTTCCGCAATACTTGAGGGCAGTTCTTCAAATTGGGCATTAAGGTCTTTGCTATTTATAAGTTCTGTTTTATAATCTTTTGCACCACACTCTCCTCTACTAGCCCAATATCCTTTTCCTCTAGTGCATGTCCTTTCATATTTTTTGAATCCTTCCTCAGTAGCCGTCGGTTCCTTTGTTTCAATCAGTTTCCACTCTCCCCATGTGTGATCATTTGGGTCATAAGTCTCTTCGGGAAATTGGTGGTATGTAATACATCCCCTTCCATCTATAACTTCATCACCATTTTTGTATATTTTGTACTCAGTCCATTCATCATGTGCTACGTGCTGGCAAGTAGCTTCCCATAATTTATGAAATTTATGAATCAGAATATGATCTTTATTTATAGCCATAATTCTTTGTGTTCCAATTGGATCTTTTCTATATTTCTCAATTTCACTTTCAGACGTAATAATTTTTATAGTATCGTCATTTCTTTCAAATATTTTAGGTTCATCAGGTTCGTCATCTTTTACATACTCAGCATAAGATAACGAACAATAAGACCAAGAGAATATGCAACTGAGTATAAATATAAATGTAAAAATTATTAAGTTCCATCTTTTATTCATATGCAATTGATAACTCCTCTCTTTATTTAGTATCCTTGACTTCTATAAAAATGTTCGCTTATTCTAGCACTCTCACAAACATTGTCAAAAAACCAATTACCCATCTCTTTTACAACCAATTCATAGCCGTAGTAATATGCTACAGTGTTTTTAGGATTCTTGTTATCGAACAATCCAAAAAATACTTTATAATGTGTTTTGTCATAATCAGTAATTAAACATAAAATTTTAAAGTCATTATCATTAGAATATCCAGTTCTTTCTTTTGCAAACCTAACGGAACTACTTATGAACATATAATTGTAATTATTGTATGCAAAATATTCGCCTTCTTTATATAAAGGAAAAACAATATCTTCATAAGTTTTTATATTTTCCTTAGCTTTATATTCAGACGAAAGATAGTTGAATATATTTTTTTTATCGCTCTTCAAGTCTGAAATAAATAACTCTCTAAATCTATCAGCTATAGCTTTTTTGTCTTCCTCAGTTAGTCCCTCAGTAGGTTTAATTGTGCGTCCTGTTGTAATTATAGGTTCTGGTGTACTAACAACTTTTACAATGTCAACATAAACAGTCCTAACTGCGCTGTCCCACCTTACAGTCGAACCAAATGCTTCAGCAACATATCTAGCCGGCACAAAGGTTCTGCCATCTTGTAGCAAGGCAGCTGTATCCATCTGTAGCTTCTTACCATCAAGTTCATACTCTTTTTTCCCTATGTAAAGAATCAACTTTTTACTGTCCTTAACAAAAGTTGCTTTCTGTGCTGTACCATCCCATGTTACTGTTGCACCAAGTTCCTCACCTATGAATCTAGCCGGTGTCTGTGTTCTTCCATTTGAATCTATAAATGGCTGTGCATCAGGAAAATACAATCTTTCCCCATCTACCACTATACGAAGCGGCATCTCACCAAAAACATTAAATACCGAAAATAATGCTACCATAACCAGTACCACTGCAATAGCAAATGTAATCTTTTTCATAATAAGAAATCCTCCGATCTATTATTTATGCACCGTTGTTAATGCTTACGCGACCTTTTACTCAACTGCAAATCCATTATCAGATATTCTTGTTGCTTTTACTTTTGTATACTTATTATTTTTGATAATTACAGATAGGAATTTCTAAATATATCCTGATTTTGATATCGGCAATTCTAAAGCCAAAATTTACATTTTCTTATTTCATTTTTCCAAACCTAAGGTATTTCTTTCTTCACTTAGCCCACAAACTTCAACTATTTACTTTTATAATTTAACTATGTATATGATTTTTGTTGTGATTTGATTTCTATCAAAAGATTGGCTATTTTACTTTTCAACAAACCTTGTTTTTCTATGACTTTGTTTAAATTAAAATGTTCTATAAATTGTTCCACAATTTCTCATGCAAAAAGGCTCTATCAAGCCTTTTTGATCTCGATGAAAATCTATTTATCAAAATCTCACCACTTATTTCTGCAATTTATCTTTTGCCGCTTCTATCAACTAATCTATGTTGAAAACTGGATTCAAATCAATTTCAAGGTCTGGAAATATTAAAACCTTTACTCTATCTTCATCACTGTACATTTCCGGTCTTCCATATCTGCCATTTGACTGTAATGTAAATATACTTACAAGTTTCTGGTCAGGTTCCACAATCCAATACACTTTAACTCCCGCTTTTTCATACTTGTTAAATTTTATCAACCTATCAATTTTTCCTGTTGAGGGTGATATAATTTCAATTATCATATCAGGAGAACCTTTACATCCTCTGTCATCAAGTTTGGATTTGTCACAAACAATTGTTATATCAGGCTCTACAACATTTTTAACTTCATCATCCTTTTCAACATCCAATCTTACACAAAATGGAGCAGGATATACCTTGCAAGGTTTATTAGTGAGATATACAGCAAATTGTTTTGATAATTCCATAAGGATTTCCTGATGTATTCTTGACGGCGCAGCTTGCATATACGGAACACCATCAATGATTTCCCATCTCTCGCTTTCATTCCAAGTTAAGTAATCCTCATATGAATAAGTTCTTTCCGATTTTGGCAATGGCATTATTATCTCTCCTTCACTTAATCATTTTTATCTTCAAATCTATTTATCAAATTCTCACACTTATTTCTGCAATTTATCTTTTGCTGCTTCTATCTCTTTAATGAAATGCTTCTCTATTTCAGAAAGCTCATCGTCATTAAGTTTTTTGTATTTTTCACATCAAGGTTATAAAAATTAGTGTTATACTTTTTACCGTCTTTTGCAGTTGTTCGGAATTCCCGAACAACTGCATTCTCCTCGAGTTCTCCTTCTTCAAAAATATGTTTAATATGCTCGCTAATATTAGCTTTACTTGATTGAAACAGTTCAACCATATCAGCCTGAGACAGCCAAACCGTATCTCCATCAATCTATTGAAGTATTATAGTTAATAGACTCTACTTCTTCAGTAAAACTTTCTTTAAATTTCCACGCAGGTCTTATACTATTATCATAGTTTATTTTTAAAGCTAACATATTAGGAAATAAACTCAAAGCAAATTTATCCTTTGAAAGCTTTCAAAACAAGCATGTAGGAGTCATCTTTGTAGGAAGAATACTTAAAATCCCCATAACACTCATATCTCTTAAACCCTACCTTATTAACAATATCTATGAGTTCATCACTTAATAAAGGCAAAAGCTCCACAGTGTTCTTAAATGTTTTGATATTCCCCTTATCCTTAACAATTAGTGTAGTATTGAAATCAATTGTCTTCGACTCAGGTTTATAGTCGTACTCCCTTTTAAACTCTATTCCCGCTTCGTCATTAATTATTGTTGGAAGCCCCTTTAATCCAAGCCTTATAATCCTGTCATAATTCATTATCTGTATAATAACAACTCCATCCGGTTCGGCAAGGTTGTACATCTGTTTGAGAGCATGCTCTATTTCCCCAACATCCTTAAGATGTACCAAGGAATTACCTATACAGAATAACACCTTATACTTTTGAGCCAATCTATCTTCAAGCTCCGTCATACTGCAAACCAAAGCTTCTATATCAACCTTATCCCTGTCAGCCTTATCTTTTAACTTCCTTATCATTTCAGCTTCAATATCTGTTGCTGTTACTTTATATCCTTCCTTTGCCAATGCAACAGAATAAGTTCCCGAACCACAGGCAATGTCTAAAACTTTAGCAGCCTTATTTCCTGCTGCTTCCATAATAAAACTCACCTGTTCTTCACCCGCCGGGAATATTTCATCATAATATTTGCTTATTTCATCATAGAAACTCATCTATTCACCTTCATTTCAGGTCATTGTTTTATACTTTTGCACAAAATCCTTTTCGAGAATGATATTTCTTATCTCTGAGATATCTTTTCCTTTTCTTACGTAATCACTCAATATATTCGCAGAGGAAGTATCTCCAAGCAGGATTAATCCCTTAATTATATTATCCTTTAAAACTACTTTCCTATATACCTTCACTTCCTTATCACAGTACACCAATGATTCATACTCCTCCTCAACGGGATTTATCATGCCCATAGAAAGAAAAGGTATATCCCTGAGCCTTACTGCATTGCTAAAACCTGCATCACTAGAGAATTCTTGTGTCTGCCCTGCCATATTAGAAGCTGCACATTTTCCTTGCAAAAGAGCATTAGGCCATATATAGCTTGAAACAGTACCCACATTATTATTATCCTGAAGTTCAGCTGTGTCCCCTGCTGCATATATATCCTTTACGCTTGTCTCCATACAATTATTAACGAGAATGCCTCTATTGATTTTTATGTCCAATCCTTTGACAACATCAATATTTGGTCTTGTACCAATACAAACCACTGCCATGTCAAACCCAATTTTATCTCCATTGGACATTTCAACCCACAATCCATTGTCCTTTATAAACCTTTGGATATCCCTTTGGAGGAGAAGTTCTATATCTTCTTTTCGTATCATTTCTACCAGCATTTGAGCAGATTGGTCATCTAACTGCTGAGGCAAAATTCTTGCACCCTTTTCAATTATAGTCACATTCATTCCCAATCGTTTAAGGGCAAACGCCGTCTCGATCCCTGTTAATCCTGCACCTATAATAACTGCTTTTTTTCCTTCTTGCGCATTCTTTATAATATTATCTGCATCTCTAACTGAATTTAGCGTAAAATAGCCAATCTCTTTCAAACCTTCTATATTAGGAACTACAGAATTACCTCCTACAGCAATTAGCAGCTTGTCATATTCAATAACATTTCCGCTTTCAAGCTTGACTATCTTTTGATTGCTGTCAATACTATCAACTTTCTCACTGAGCAAAAGTTTGATTCTATTTTTATCATAGTAATTCAAATCCCTCAAGATAAGCTTATCCTTAGCAATCTTTCCACCAATGTAATCGGGAAGCATAAACTTTGTATAGACAGGTATATCTTCGATACTTACAACTGTAATATCACTTCCATCATCTAACTGTCGCAACTTTTCAGCTGCAGATATTCCAGCTGCACCATTTCCAAGAATCACGAATTTCAACAGTCCTCACCCCTCCACTACTTATAGTTTTGCTATTTAAGGTACAATTGCCACTGCTTCAATTTCTATAAGAACATCTTTAGGTAATCTTGCCACCTCTACGCACGACCTTGCAGGATAAGGTTCTTTAAAGTATTGTCCGTAAATTTGATTCACTAAAGCAAAATCCTTCATATCCTTAATAAATACAGTTGTCTTAATTACATTTTCAAGCCCGGTTTCCGCTTCAATCAAAACAGCTTTAAGGTTTTCCAATGCCTGTTTAGCCTGATTTTCAATACCACCGTCAGCTATTTCTCCGCTCAATGGATCAACAGGTATCTGTCCTGAAGTGTACACCATATTTTGCACTCTAATAGCCTGTGAATATGGCCCTATAGCTTTAGGAGCATCCTTAGTCGATATTACCTCTATTTTCATAACATATCCCCCTTATTATTTTTGATTTTAATGCTTCTTACTTAATTTAAAGAATAACCAAAATAGCAAACTTTCTTTATTTTATATCTAAAATTTTAATTCCTGCTAGTAATGCTTATTGCTTTCAGAGGATATTTTTTAAGTGAATATGTACACTTATTATCTCTTACCAATGAATCTAATGAAATATAATTTTCTTCTCCAAACATCTTACCCTCTGCTAAATAGCCTTCTAAGCAATTCTGCTCTTTGACAAAAGGTCTGTTGTCTATAAACCGAAGACCTGTCCTATCCTGTACTAAATTCCCATCAACATATAACGAAGTACCCTTTTCTGACCTATAATAATTTATTATCTCTCTTGAAAGAATGCCTATTAATTCATTTGCCTTAGTCTCGTCTATTTCTTTCAGGTTATTATCCTCAACTACAATTGTCAGAGCTATAGGTTCCCTATCAGGGAAATAAACCAGCGCCATATCCCCAGACAGACGGCTCAAACATCCTATTTTATTTGCTATCACCACATCTTCTGGTGCATATAAAGCTATTCTACCCTTATCTTCTGTTTGCTTCATAAATTCAATACCCTGGACTGCTAAACTGTTATCCACTGATATTCTGTTTTCCAGTAATACAAGCATTCTGGTGAGATCGTCGGCTGTCGTATGATTACTTGGGAAGGCTTTATTTCCATCATAGAATTTTTTATAAATTCTGGTGTCTTTCAGTCCATAGCTTTCACAAAAAAAATCCAATTTCGAATTGCCTAAAGTATCAAAAATTATATTGGCAGCTATGTTGTCACTCAAACTAATCATTCTAGAGAGAATTTCTCTGTATGTATATTTTGTCCCATTTGCCTGGAATTGCAAGTTGCCTGTTCCGCTCACCTTATTATTCCTTATATATTTATCACTTTGCTTTAATGTATAGGTATTATCCAGAGAAAAGTCACCTTTTTGTACTCCTTCAAGAAAACACAAAAGATTTGCAACCTTAGTCAAACTCGCTGGATAAAAACTTTCTTGTCCATTATAATTTACTGTTGTTTCTGTAGCAAAATCGTAAACACTTATTCTTATTAGGTCGGTCTCATTTTTAATTATATCATTTATAATGGATAACAAATCCTTTTTGCTCTCACTGGCATTTGTAAAATTCAAATCCGGCTCGTGTATAAGCATTTCTTCAAATCTTAAAAGTGCTTGATCTATTTCAGTATCAGATAGGCTTTTAAATGGCTCAAAATCACCCTTTTCCACTTCTAACAGATTCAAGTATGCTGCTAAACTGCAATGGTAGTATGCTTCTTGCGGAATATCCCTATAATCCGGAAAAAAGTAGAACTCAACATTTGATATGCTCTTGTTATAATACTCCAAAATATGGTCCACCAAATAAGCAGCAGTTTCCCACTTTGCAAAAGCCTTAATTTTGTGATCCTTCATAATTTTGCTTCGCACAAAATCGGAATACACTTTTGCAAATTCTTCATTACTGTAGTCTTCAATAGATATATCACCATCAGTAACTAATATTATTCCGTTCCTATAGGATACCTTTTTCCCAATTATCTCATTTATATTACGCAAAGGAACATGTAGTCTATTTTGAATAAGCTTTGATGCTGTATCTAATTGAACTTCACTGTTGTTAACTGATATTACGTCGCTATCGGGCTTTAAGCATATTATTTTGTCTTCTTTAACCATAGTAGCTGTGCCTTCGTTTGCATCCCATTCAACTTCAAAGCCGAAGTTTTCTGTAAAAAACCTTAAAGGTATTAAGGTACGACCATTCATAATTACAGATTTTACCTCCGTATTTTCGGGGTCAAGCAAATGAAATTCACCCTTGACCTCGGCATAGGGATTATTAATCATAAACAGAATACTGCTCTCCTCTACCTCTACCTCCACCGTTTCCTCTACTGCTTCCTCTTCATTTTCATTAAAAAACAGCTTTGCCATGGAAAAATTGCTTGTAATAAAAATATTAATAAAAAAAATAAGTACTATTACTATTGCTTTCTTCATTATCTTACTTCCTAATAAATCCATTAATTTCTGATGCTTATATTATATATCATCAGATTAATCGCTACAACTTAAAAATTACCTCAGTATTAATTTCTATTGCTATCTATACCTTATTATTGCCCATTTTCAAATTTCATTATTATAAATTTTTTTGAAATCACCTAAAACAAAAACAGGACACCGCAGTAAATGCGATATCCTGTTCATTTCTTCAATCGGGCCTTTTCAAAAAACAATCTATCAAATCAATTTTTTGAATCCTTATTAAACTATCTGCTAAAAGCCATTCTTTTGAGCCCAATTTACTGCCTCTTTTATTGCATTTTGGTGATTCGAATCAACCTTGTTAGTGCCATGAGTCCTGCTGTTTAAAAAGTGAACATCAAACACGCCACTCATGTTGTTTCCCTTAACTGCATCAAGATTATCCCCACCGCCATACCCGCCGCTTCTTTTACTTACATATGTATTAGCGGGTGAACCTTCTACTCCGGCATGAGGCATTCCTGCCATAGAAGCTGCCAATTTACGACCGTTTACGGTTATTATAATAGGTCTTCTTGCCCAACCCCAATCGCCGCCGTAAATATTTTTCATTATTTTGGTATCTTCTGCGGTAAGTGTCTCGCAATCCGCATGGTTGCTTCCATAAGTTCTTTTTATTTTAAAAGTGCGCCCGGTCCCGATATCGTAAACTTCTGCGATATCACCTTTTTTAAAAATATTTTCCGCTCCGCCATACCAC
Source organism: Bacillota bacterium (assembly GCA_023421115.1). GTDB lineage: Bacteria > Bacillota > Clostridia > Acetivibrionales > Acetivibrionaceae > Acetivibrio. The sequence continues at coordinate 42,727 of JAEZUI010000005.1, forward strand.
GAAACAAGATAACTACCGTTTCTGTCAGAACTACCCCTTGATGCGGTTTCTGCTGTAGTAGAAACTTTCGTTCCTAGCAATTTGCTTATCTTGGTTAAAGTCCCATTTCCCGCTACTCCATCTTGTGTTAGTCCATAAGCCTTTTGAAATTTCTTAACCGCAGTCTTTGTAAGACTCCCATAATAGCCTGTAGGGCTTACACTAAAATAACCAAGTTTCTTTAAGTCCTTCTGCAGTTGTGTTACTCTAGTTCCATTCATACCTTCTTTTAAAGCTCCTGTACTGCTTGCTGCTCTAGAAACAGTAGTAGTCTTTGCACCTAATAGTTTGCTGATTAAAGAAAAGGTTTTGCTTCCAGCGACGCCATCACCATCTAAGCCGTTGCTATCCTGAAGTTTTTGAACCGCTGACTTGGTGAGACTTCCATAATAGCCTGTCGAACTTACTTTCAGATAACCTAATGTTCTTAAGTTATCCTGTAGTGATGAAACATCACTTCCTTCCATTCCTTCCTTTAATACTCTTGATGCGGCGAAAGTCTGAACTGAGCATAAAGAAAACATACTCACAAAGCAAACTACTAAGGCTGTCAATAACACTGCCTTTTTCTTTAGCATTAAATCCCCCCTCAAAGCTTACGAGGTTAGTTGACGGGTTAGGTAGAAGAGACACCCTTCCGGTACTTCCGGAATTAACCCCAAAAATATATCCCCCGCTTCTCTAACTTTTATATAGAGAATTCAGCAACACAAGTGTATCATTTTTTGTATCAATAATAAATACAAAAATAATACCTAAAAGTATTAACTTATGTACATCCAAATTTCAATTCAAGTGTGCGCCTTTCTCTTGCCCTTATATTTTATACAAATATGTAGGACATGTAAACACTTTGCTTAAATTTGCCACACTTTTATGTAAAGAGATATGGTAAATTTTAATACTATTAGCCGTCCGATTACTCTTTCTAAAAATTCCATACAATAATCCTAAGCCCTTAAATATCAGTTTGGGTGGTCTTAAAATGACATAAATATTATGTTTTATTTTTTCCTTAATATATAAAGGATTTTTTTAAACTGTATTGAATATAAATAAATAGTACTCAAGCAATTACCTATGTATTTCTTAGAATAGCTAAGCAACTTACATAATGATAAGAATTGTGAAAGGATGGTCCTTAAATGAAAGCAATTATAATGGCTGGTGGTGAAGGATCAAGATTACGTCCTCTTACATGTGACATGCCTAAGCCGATGGTATCGGTGATGAATGTGCCAATAATGGAACACATAATCAATTTACTCAAAGCACACGGTATAACAGAAATAGGCGTCACTTTAATGTATTTGCCCCAAAAAATAAAGGACTATTTTGGAAACGGATCTCACTTTGGAGTTAATATTCATTACTTTACAGAAGATACTCCCTTAGGAACTGCAGGCAGTGTTAAAAATGCCGGTGACTTCCTTGATGAAACTTTTATTGTAATTAGCGGTGATTCACTCACAGATATGGATATTACCAAAGCTATAGAATTTCATAGGTCAAAAGAATCAAAAGTCACTCTGGTTTTAACAAGGGTTGACGTTCCCTTAGAATATGGTGTTGTCATTACCGATAAAAAGGGTGCAATAACCGGTTTCCTTGAAAAGCCAAGTTGGAGTGAGGTTTTCAGTGATACGGTAAATACCGGTACTTACATAATGGAACCGGAAATAATGGATTACCTGGAACAGGGACAAAAGACAGATTTTAGCCAGGATTTATTTCCCTTATTGCTGGAAAAAAAAGAGCCTATGTTTGGCTACGTCATGTCAGATTACTGGTGTGATATCGGAGACCTTCAGGCATATCTTCAGGCTCACTACGATGCTCTTGAAGGTAGAATTAAGTTAACTATAGCTTTAAATGAGATCAAGAAAGGTGTTTGGGTAGGTTCTGGTGCGATTATTGATTCTCATGCAGTACTAAATGCTCCCTGTTTAGTAGGTGACAATTGCCGTATCGGAAGCAGAGCTGTAATTGATAGTTTCAGCGTTCTAGGCAACAACAATGTAATAGAAGATGAGGCAACCATTAAGAGAAGTGTGCTGTGGAACGGAAACTATATCGAGTACGGTTCTGAAATAAGAGGAGCTATACTTAGTAATAAAGTTAATCTTAAGCATTATGTGCGTATATTTGAAAACGCAGTAGTAGGAGATAATTGTATTATAAATGAAAGGGCTATTATAAAGCCAAATATAAGTATCTGGCCCCAAAAGACGGTAGATCCATTGGCAATTGTTGATAGAAACATCATCTGGGGCTCAAGACATTCCAAAACAATTTTCGGTGAAAACGGTCTGTCGGGTATAATTAATGTTGACATTTCGCCTGAGTTTGCAACCCGTTTAGGAGCAGCTTATGGTTCGATATTCAAAAAAGGTTCAAAGGTTATTGTCAGCTCAACTACTTCTAACTCTGCAAGGATGTTCAAGCATGCCTTTATTTCCGGTATGCTCTCTGTGGGTGTAGAGGTATTTAACATGAGCAGTCTGTTGACCCCAATTTCAAGACACGCTATCAGTTTCCTCTCTGTTGAAGGAGGAATACATATAAAGCTCAGCGACGACAATCCAAACAAGCTAAGAGTAGATTTTATGGATGCAAAAGGCGCAAGTATAAGTAGGGTTTTGGAACGAAAGATCGAAAATTCCTTTTTCCGCGAAGATTTTAAGCGCTGTTCCGGTGAGGAAATCAGCCGATTAAATAATATTACTGATTTTAAGAATTACTATGTGAGGTCCATTCTCAATGAAATTGATACCGATGCAATAAGGAGCAATTCTCCTAAGATTTGTATCGTTTCACCTTCGGATTTTGTTATATCGATAGTAGTTCCTATGCTCACCGACCTTGGATGTAAAGTTGCAAGCTTTTCATCTTCTAACTTGAATGAAATCGACACCATTGTCGATGAAATCAAAAGTAACGACGCAAACTTTGCAGCGTTTATAGACAGTAACGGTGAAACCCTTGTCCTTATTGACAAAAACGGGAACATAGTAAAAGATGATTTATTCATCTCACTTACCTCCCTTATTTCTTTTAAGAGTAATCCGGGTTCAAAAGTGGTCGTACCTATAACCGCTCCATCAGTTATTGAAATTATGGCTGAAAAACACAAGGGGAAAGTTGTACGCACAAAAACTTCGCCTCAAGCCGTTATGGAACAAATGCTAAATTACAATCTATTTAAAAACAGGGAAAACATGAATCAATTTCTACTGAACTTCGACGCTCTTGCAGGACTTATTAAAATTCTTGAATTCTTATGCATGAAAAACACAACTTTATCTGATATACTTAAGGAGATTCCGGATTTCTATGTGAGTAAAAAGAAAATTTTCTGTCCTTGGGAATTAAAAGGGCGAGTTATGAGAACCCTAATAACCGAAAAGAACGGTGAAAAGATAGAATTGCTAGATGGTGTAAAATTTATACTGGAAAACGGCTGGGCACTTATCCTGCCTGATGCGGATCTTCCACTGTGCAGGATATATTCGGAGGGAGACACACCAGACGTTGCCGATATAATCTCGGAAAAATATCTTGAAAAGATTAAGGCGATTATTAATTCATAAAAACTATAGACTCTCCTAAAGGAGAGTCTTTTTAAGGGAGTAATATGCAAACACTGATAATAGAAAAAGATAGCGCTAATAAACGCATTGATAAAGTTCTAAAGGATAAGTATCCAAAAATGCCTCAAAATTTTATGTACAAGGCTTTTAGAAAAAAAGATGTAAAGGTAAACGGTATACGGATCAAGGATGACTATATTACAAGCTTAGGTGATATTGTTGAAGTTTATATCATTGACGAAATTCTTTACGGCAAAACTCCATCCGAGCCTTTAGACCATACTAAGGCTTTTACAGTCATATTTGAAGACCAAAACATCCTTATAGTTAATAAAAAGCAAGGAATACCTGTTCATCCCGATAAAGATAGCACAGACAATACTTTAATCGACCTTGTCACAACCTATATACGCAATAATGAAAACGGAATGAAATCTAAAGGTTCTACACCTGCTCTATGCCATAGGCTTGACCGCAATACTGGAGGGCTTGTGATAATCGCTAAAAACAATGAAGCCTTAAAGGTAATGCTGGAGAAAATAAAAAACAAGGAAGTTAAAAAGTATTATCAGTGTATTGTCAGAGGCAAAATGGAAAATTCCCAGGCAATACTTAAAGCTTTTCTTGAAAAGGATGAACGTAAAAGCAGGGTATATATCAACAACTATAAAACAAAAAACTCCTTAGAGATAATCACTAAATATAAAACACTCTCTACCCTAGAAAACATAGTAGCCGGTGAAACTGCAAGTTTGTTGGAAGTTGAATTGGTTACAGGTCGGACTCATCAAATCAGAGCTCATATGTCCTATATAGGTCATCCTATAGTTGGTGATGGCAAATATGGCTATAACACCTTGAACCGTGCATTAAAGCTTAAGTTTCAAGCTCTCTGGGCTTATAAACTTAAGTTTGAGTTCTCAAAAAACAGCGGCATTCTAAGTTACCTCAACGGGAAAGAATTCAAAGTTTCTCCAGACTTTAGCAGTATTTTTGCAGAGAACAGTGGGGGCTAACGGGTCCGTTTATAGACATGTAGTGGCGTGTTTTAATTTATGAGATTCTAGAAGGGCTTCGTGAGGAAGACAGGTACTCGCCGCCGTGCAAGAGCATATTATTCCAAGAACTAAGCTACGAGCCTAAGAGAATGTATGGCTTGCTACGGGTCGAATCAAACTCGCTTCGCTCGAACAGGTGATTCGACTTATCCTTCGCTTCGCCTACATTCTCTAAGGCCCTTCGCAATGTTCTTTACATAATATGCTCTTGCACTTTGTGAGTTGTAAATTAGAAATGTAAAAGTCCCCAATCAGAATCACTGTCTGGGGACTTTGTATTAGCTATAGACTTTTATTGCATCTTCAACAGTAAGCTTTATTACTTGCCAATAAATTGTTGCACCAGCATTTTGCCATACTTTGAGCTATCCACAATACCAATTCCTGTGTAATTAAATCCGGAATTTAGAATATTCTTTTTGTGTCCTTCTGAATTCATCCAGGCCTTAAATGCTCCTTCTACAGTTCTGTTCCCTGCTATGTTTTCTCCTGCAGTTTTGAAACTTACACCAAACTGTCTCATCATATCAAAAGGTGAGCCGTAAGTTGGGGACTGATGGGAGAAATAATTATTATCAACCATGTCTTGTGCTTTTAATCTTGCTACTTTCATAAGCTCTTCATCAAATTGAAGCGGTCCCACACCTGCATCTGCCCTTGCCTTGTTCACGAGTTCAAGTAAAGTTTGGTCATCCTGACTTATACCTGTAACAGGCGTAGCAATGATAGCCGGCGGTGCCTCTGGCGTAGTTACAACC
>JAEZUI010000019.1 GCA_023421115.1 Bacillota bacterium
TTTAACATGCGCACGCAAAACAAAAACTGGAATGCTTTTATATATTTGTTATTCCAGTTTTTATTTTGATAATTTGTTATTTAGATATCTTAGATTCCATTATATTTCTTCATGAATTTGCCGTGAATGTAAGCCAAATTTTTAGAAACGGCTTAATCCAAACAAAAAAATCCTTCTATCAGTTTGGTATCAACGATAGTCGGATTTTTCACTTTAACTGTATTGTAGTATAGCATATTTTTCTATTTTGAGTTATTCAGTAATTATAATCATCAAGATTATTCTATTTATCTTCAGCAAATCTCCGTTCAATATAACTTTGTCTATCAACGTCCCATATAAATTCACTCGAGTCGTAATATTCCCTCGTGTATGGATTCCATTTTAGATTTTCGGGAACATCAATTCTATCGGGTTCTTTAAAGAGAGGAATTGTTACACCTGATACACTGGCATTCTTAAGCCCCTCTAGCGGGGAGTATTCAGTAATTGGATTGTTACCTATTTCAAGTCTCTCTAAGCTCGTAAGCTCCTCAATTGATTTTATATTTTCTATTTTATTTCCATATAAGTTAAGGATTTTTAATCTTTTCAGTCCACCGAGTACATCAATCTCTACCAAGAAGTTGTTTGTAAGTGTGAGCTCTTCAAGACTGGTCATATTCGCTAGAGCACTTATTTCTTTAAGCTTATTATTGTCAAGCATTAGTTTTCTTAATTTTGTCATACCAATCAGCGCTTCCACAGAATGTGTGAAATTATTATTAAGATTAAGCTCTTTCAATTCTGTTAGTTTTTTAAGTGCATCAATATTATCAATACCGTTTTCACTTAAATACAGATACTCAAGTTTTATCAATCTTTCAAGAGGTGTTATATCATTAAGTTGATTATTTCTAATATCTAGATACTCAAGCTCAACACAATCTTTTAAGCAATCTATATTACTTATTCCATTATTAGCTAAAACCAGCTTTTTAAGCTTCCTCATTTCCTTCAGAACCTCTAATTCCTTAATATCAAGTCCAGCCAAATCAACAGTTTCCAGGTATTTTATATCTTTTATCGCACTAATATCGCTTATGTTGTTCCTAACATAAGCCTCCGGAAATAATATTTTAGAACTTCCAAGCAAAAATTCTTTTAAGTTTGTCAACTTTTCAAGAAAAGATAAATCATTTAACCCATTCCATGAAACATCAAGCTTTTCAAGGTTTTGAAGATTACTTAGTGGCTCCATGTTACATATAAAATTACAGCTTAAATCAAGCTCTATGAGCTTTTTTAATTTCATCAATGGTGCAATATCGACTATATTATTACCTCTTAAATTAAGCTTTTCTAAGTTGATAAGATACTCTAAACCTTCAAGGCTCTTTATATTATTGCTTGTATCAATTCTATATGAATCAAATTTATTCTTAACCCTTTTACTTAAATCAAGCTCGGTAACATTTGCTGCATCTACAGTAGTAATTGCTCCTTCAGGTTTTTTTAGTACTTTTCTTATTTCCACCTCAAGATTCTTATCCTCAAAGCTGATAACAAAGTTCTTAGAAAATGCGCTTTCATCAGGCGCTTTATATTTTGAACATGCATTGAGAAGTGAAAGTAAAACAAGCATGCTCAAAAACAAAATCACTTCACGTTTTTTATTACTTATTTGGGTACACTTTCCACAATTCCTCATAAACAAACTCCTTTTTATTTACATAAAACAATTCTCATCTTATAGGATTTGTAATTAGTGCTGCTACAACTGCCACAATAAAAAATATCGAAACAATAATAGCCAAAACAGTCATCTTCTTGTAGTTAATCACATTAAGAACCCTAACCCTTACATTTGTCTTACCAAATGCCGTTGACACAAACATTTTGTCATTAGAGCTCAAGTTTACCAATGCCCGGGCATAATCCTTACGCTCCTCTTTGGAAAAGTGCTTTACAGCTTTTAAATCACAGGTCAACTCCATATCTTTCAAAAATAACTTTAAAAAAACCCATACAAGAGGGTTAAACCAATGTATACACGCTGTAATAATGCCCAATAAGCGAAAAAGGTTATCATGCCTCCTTATATGAATTTGCTCATGCAATAATACATATTCCAATTCTTTTGAATGCTTATTAAGCTTCGGCGGGATAATTATTTTCGGTCTAAATATACCAAACACCATTGGAGTATCTACTGTATCACTTACATAAATGTTATCTTTAAACTTCTGTGCTTTTCGTAATTCACTTCGTGTAAGATTGTAGATAATAGCAACTGTCAATATTGCAGCAACAACTACAACAATCCAAGTAAAGGCAGCAAAGCCATAAAATTTTTCCAAAAAAACATTTTTATAGGCAACAGGATAGTACTCCTGCGCTGCACCAACATAGTTCGCAGTTGTCAACTCAATTTTTGTAACTGGCACTATATTCGGTAAAGGTACGACTTTTTTTATCAATCCCTTTGCAAAATTGAAAAGACTTATTTCACTTGAAAAAGCAAATGGAAAAACAAGACGTATAAAAACCAAACCCCATAATGCATATGTGCCAATACCGGAAATTTTTCTATTAAGTCTAAATAGCATCAATAATACACCAACTAAAGATGCAGTAATGCTCATATTTAAAAGAAAATAAAATACTGTATTGACCATTGCATTCAACACTTTATTCACCACTCTCTTCAATGATGCGCTTTAGTTCTTCAATTTCATCTGCACTTAATTTCTGTTTGTTTATAAATGCTGCAAAAAAAGCCTTTTTAGATCCATTAAACAGCTTGTTGATAAGGTTTTCAGTTTCAATTTCCTGCACCTGTTCTTTAGTAACAAGTGGACTACACACAAAATTAGGTTCATCTCTTTTGATTGCATTTTTCTCAATGAGTTTTTTTATTATGGTGTAAGTTGTGTTTTTATTCCACTCATAGGCTTCATTCGCTAACAGAGTCAACTCCTTAGCAGTTATAGGTGCATTTCCCCATAAAAGCTTCATTAGCTTTAATTCACTATCAAAAAGTTTTATTGATTCCATATATCCTCCAAGACTATAACTATAGTTTATATTTTCAAACTATCATACTAGTCTATAATTGTCAATAGTTACATTTAGGTAAGTGCTTATTTTTCACATTTCTTAATTTTGGGCTTTAAAAATTCAAAAGAAATTTTGTTAGAAATATTATGTGAACCATCTATATGTTATATGAATATAATGTTATAAATGAAAAAAGTGAGGTGCAAGCAAAAATGAATAACTATTTGTACAATTATTCATATAACCCTTATTCCAGACAACCAATAACCCCCTCATACATCAGGCTTCTACATGCATCGCCAAATGCACCGGCCGTCGATATATATGCAAACGGAAGTCCTCTAGCAAGAAATCTTAACTACAGAGGGTTTACCGAGTATTTAGCTGTCCCTAGCGGAACTTATAATATTGTTGTTTTTCGGGCCGGCCAAACTACCAACCCCGTTTTAAGCACAAACATTAGCATACCTGACGGATCTATATTCACTGTAGCAGCTATCGGATTACTTCCAAACATAACCCTGCTTCCAGTCGAAGAACCTCGGATGAATATTCCAGCCGGCAAGCTAATGCTAAGGTTTGTACATCTTTCCCCAAACGCACCTAATGTTGATTTGGAAATGCAACCGGGGGGAATGGCCTTCAGGAACGTTGCATATCAAGGTATAACCCAATATATACCGATAAATCCTGCAACATATACTTTTAACCTTAAAGTTACAGGCACAGACCAAAGAGTTTTATATGTTCCAAATATCAGGTTGGAAGCCGGACGATTCTATACTATTTATGCTATTGGCATAGTAGCAGGAAACCCGCCTTTACAAGTGGTTATTCCTTTGGATGGTAATACTTACATTCCATAATTCGCTCTCAAGAAATGGGGCTAGCGACTGGTTTTAAAACATGTAGTAGATTGTTTGAAATTGGTGGGTTGAGAAGGTCTTTGTAGAAATGTGGGTACTCGCCGCCGTGCAAATGCATATTATTCCAAGAACTAAGCTACAAGCCTAAGAGAATGTACGACTCGCTACGGGTCGAATCAAACTCGCTTCGCTCAGACAGTGATTCGACTTATCCTCCGCTTCGTCTACATTCTCTAAGGCTCTTCGCAATGTTCTTTCCATAATATGCATTTGCACTATTGTGAGTTGTGCTTTCATTTGAAGGTTTTTAGCATTGTCAATTTTTGTTCTTTATAATACTAAAAAGCACTAGGGGCTGCTCTTAGGCTCTACTCACATCTGTTGGATTATTTGTAATTACATCTCGTTTATACTTGGTATTATCTAGGCGTTATTTTACTCAAAAATTGCTTTTATTGTCATATCACCGGTTAATATAAGGTTTAGTGTCTCACTATTACCATAGGTCCCGCCTTCCCAACGGACAAATTTATGTCCTTGGGTTGGTATAGCGGTTATTGTTATTGGAATACCCTTAAAATATGTGCCTGTCCAGGGGTATATGGCTTCTTTTATTCCAGGAGTATTTTCATTTACGTCAATAGTGTTAATTTTAATGTATCCGTGATTCTTATCCGAAACATTCAAATTTATGCTTGACTGACCTTGAAGATTAAAGAAGGATATAATATGATCTCGTTGTTTTTCAGGCCTTTTTTGGGCAAATTCAAGAATTACATTAATACTTTTCTCCCAATCCTCTCTAAAGAACCATCTTTTAGTGTGCTCTTCTATTTCAGGTTCAATCAGCTTCTTCATGTCAACAATTCTTTCAACTACTCTTTCAGATTCAAAGGATGTATTCAGGTGATCGGCAAATCTGTTTATAAACTTATTCTTGAAAGTTTCATTACTTAGAAGATTTCTAAATAAAAAAGTTGACCAGTCAGGATTAGGCCATTGAGGTCCATCAACTTTTGTTGCATGCATTAAAGTATTAGTATTGTAATCTCCTTCATGTGGGTACAATCCGAAACCGAAATCAGTGTCAAATAAAATCCAACGCCATCTTCCGTCATGACCATAAGCGCTATCCGGATTAAAATCCACTCTTTTTCTCCAAAAACGATTATTATTGCCAGGCCAATCGGTATTTCCAAAAAAGATTTGTGCAACATAATAATCAATCAAGTTATCAATATCTACTAAAGTATTAATATATTCATAATTATTGGAGTTTTCAAGTGAATTTTCTTTAATATAATCAACCATATCAAGGTAACACTGCTCATCTCCAGGTATGCCTTCATCTAAAACACCATTATCCTCTAGAATAACCAATTCATTTTCATCAATATTATAGTAGGACTCAAAATAATGTTTATCAACCCTCTCTCTAATATTGTGAATTCCCCAATACTCACCATTTATAAATACTATTGACGGTTGATATGCCTGTAAATCCAAAGATGTATATTCCATTAAGCTTTGCATCATAGCATCTCTAAAAAGTGTATTATACCAATCATTACCACTGTTCCTTAACAGTAATGTTTTGAATTTTTCTGCCATCTTGTTTTTAGTCCAAATTTTCTGCCCGTTGAAAATGGGGTAGTCAATGGATTTCTCGCCGTATTCTTTCCTGGCGTAAATCCGTAAACTTTTTTGCGGATAAGTTCTTGTTGCTCCGCCATGAATACGAATGCCTACATTTTGACTAAAACCAAGTGTACCATCCGCTTCAAAGAAATCCATGTGAGTCTTTTTTTCCCAATCGCTTCCTGTTTGAGAAAAGTTTCCTTCTAATTCCCATGGCTGCAGAGCGGGGCTGTAAAGTTCTTCATATAATTTACCTTTAACATATATACCCTTATTGTAATCAAACAAATTTATCGGATCGGATACTAATGATATTACTGGTAAAGAATACCTTTCAGAAGCTTTTGGATCAACAAAATACGTCCCTGTAACTATATCACTAGTAGGAGCATTTCCTTCAAACGCTCTGCACCTAACAATAGTAGCCTTAAATACAGGTTCTAAGGGTGGTATATATTGATCGGCTATATCCTTTATTCGTGTATAAATATCTTTATCATTTTCTCTATTCTTAATTATAATAGGCTCATTATATAAGACGGAATTTGGAGTAGGGTCTGATCCATCAAGTGTATAATATATTTTGATAGCTTTATTATCAGCATTAATACTCAATAAAAACTCTTTATCATAAAAGCCTGATGCGTGGGAAAAATCAAGCGTATCCTTTATTTCAATACTCTCATAATTATTATTATCAGGTAATGGAGGGTCATTCTTCGGATTATTGTTACTTTTATTTGTCAGAGTCGCTAAAATAACACTAATTAGTAAAAGCAATAAAATTAAAAGTATTAAAGATTTTTTTGATTTTAACATATAAAACTCCTTTAGATCTCTAATCATTAACTATTAAACATGCTTCATTTTCACTCCAAATTATGTATTGCACTTTCGTCATGTGCATTAATACGAATTCCTAATGTAAATTCTTTTATACATTTAGTTTACTATAATGATATTATAAATTTTATTCAATTACAAATTATATTTTTGTAAGAGTATGTATATTCTTAAATTGCAACATATTATTCCAAGAAACTGAAACGCCAAGGCTGTTAGCTACTATGTGCTACAATGATAGTAGTCTATATGCATACAAAAAGAAAAACATTTTTCTTTGCTCTTACCCTGTCAAAGATCTTGATCATTAATAACCAGACTTATTGACTGTCATAGATTCAATTTCCACTTTTATGACGAGTGTTTTTTCAAGCGCCTTCTCCGGGTATTCCTTAGCATAATGCATATATATGCAGTTACCTACATATGCGTAATTCATAGCAAAAAGATATGGACTTTCATTATCAATCATGGCAAGTCTAATAACTTCAGCTCCTGTCAGGATTTTATCAATAAGCGTTTTGTCTGTTATTTCTAAAACAATTGACAAACAAAATAGCTAAAGAAGAAATAAATCAATTGTTCGAAAAAATGAAGATATTAGGCTTTGAAAAAAAAGACATTTTAGACGCAATTTCAACAATGTTAGAGGAGTGTGGGAATAAATGAGCAATTTACTAACCTGTAAAAACTTATCAAAAAGCTTTGGTATGAAGAAAGCCATAAATAATATAAGTTTGGATATTGGAAAAGGGAAATTTATAGGGCTATTAGGACCTAACGGTAGTGGTAAAAGTACCTTCATTAAGCTTTGCAACAATTTACTAACCCCTACAAGTGGAGAACTTCTTATTGGAGGATATAATCCCGGTGTCGAAACCAAAAAGATTATATCCTATCTTCCTGAAAAAACATATCTGAATGACTGGATGAAAGTTTCTCAAATTATTGACTTCTTTAAAGATTTCTATGATGACTTTAATACTGAAAAAGCCTACGATATGATTAAAAGACTTCATATTGATCAGCAATTAGATGACTCTCTAGTCAACGAAATTTATAAACTGCTTGAGAAAAAAACTGCCGGCTTAGAAATTGATATTAAACCAAAAAGTCCTATAATTATTGATTTTCTCAAAAGTAAAATTGATCACTATGAACAATATCTCAAAACCGTCAGAAAAGAAAAAGAATCAGGTTATGCTTCCTTAAATGTTCTGTTTCGGGAAACACTTAAAGAAGTTTGGGGCTATTAACTATAAGGAGTTAGCACATGGATATACAAAGTATAAAAGACAAGTTGCAATCAAGTGAATATGAGTTTTTAAGGACAGACCCACACCTTAGAAGCAATATTTTAATTCTTACAACAGCAGGGTCTATTGCCTACGGAACAAATGTTGATACCAGTGATATTGATGTCAGAGGTGTGACGATAGAAACAAAGCAGGACCTTGTGGGATTATCGAGTTATATCCATTTGCTTTATTCAACTGTCAAACTTGCCAAAAATGCCATGATAAGGTTGATAACAAAAGGATTTTCTTTATATTTAACTTTTTTGACCAGTGGTTTATTTTGCATATATATATATATATATATAATTAAAGAAGGTAGTTACTTTGCAATATCAATACAAATAATGTAAAAAACTAGGAGGGTAAGGTATGAGAAAAAGAATGTTTTTGATTGTTTTATCTTTTGTCTTTTGTATTATGAGTTTTAATGTTGCAAATGCTGCACTAGGATCTTGTTATAATGAATGCGAAATATACGGAGGTGAATACAACCCTTATGGTATTGACATTTATGCATACTCCCAAACATGGGAACTTCTTGCCCAAGTTAACTACATCTCACGCATCGAAGCAGACGCAATTTTGTATAAAGGAGATACATATATAGGAGGTTCTTACTCTAGTTCCCCCCCTGATACTTATGACGATGCTTTGTATCACTATATTTACAATGGACTAAGAACAAGGTTCAATGTTGTTGGTCAGGGAAGGGTCAGATATACAGATGGTTCATCCTCTAGTGATTATAGTAGTGATTATGGGTTCTTTGGGTATATACAGGTTAAGTAATTATTTTTAGGAGGTGTTTGAAATGAAAAAAAATCTTTTGATTATTGTTTCAGTAAGCATATTAACATGCTTGCTGGTCGTAGCAGGAGTGTGTGCAAATAGTGGATATATTGCATTTAAGGAACCACAGAATGAATTCGAGGAAAATATCAAGAATGAGATTGATGCTAAACAATTAAAATTCAAGACAGATGTTTATCTAGATGTTTCCTCTTCGTTTGGTATTGATTTAGATGAATATACAGAAATTGATCCGTTTTCAGAAGAGGATACAAAATATGAGACTTTATCTGAAATTCTGTTTGATACTATGAAGAGTCAATCATTTGGGGATATAAGACCTTATGCCTATATTTCAAAAAGAAACCCAAACGAATGTATTATACTTGAAAAAAAACAGGATGGAACCAATTACATGTATACGTTAAAGTTTGACAAGGTATGGAGTAATGTAAAAACAGATTCCAATGAGGGTAAAGTCTTTTCTGAATTTGATTAATAAGCAAGATAAAAAGAGTATCCGCAAAACTACTTAGTATAAAAAAACCCTCATTAGATAGCAATATGCTACTTTCTAACGAGGTCTTTTTAAGATAACTTTTCTATTTATAGAAGAGTTATTTTTATTTACTACGGTGCAAGTTATGTGTTATAACAAAGTCAATTATACAGTTACAAAACCTTTTTTAATAAACTCACCGACGTCAATAGGGTCAGACAAGACAGGAAATTAGAGTTAAGTCTACGAAAAGACGCCTACAATGAAATCGAAGATGATGTACAAAAAATAATGGCAAGGTAAAATCAAACTGGGGTATTCTACAAATTAATGACAGCAGTAAACCAGAACGGATTAAAGCCGCCTTTAAAAGAGCTGTTGGTAGACTCTTGAAAGAGGGAGCAATTGAATTTACAGATGTGGGTATTACAACAACGTGGTAACATTTGACTATTTTGATACTTTCTTATGGAACATAGGATAAATTTCGAGTATAATTATGCGAAAAAGATATAGAAATAAATTACATATCAATTGTGGTAGAAAATAACAATAGATTGAAGCACAAATTTGGAAACTTGATAAAGGTTACGAATTAGGGCAAGAGCATTTTTCTTTGCTCTTACCCTATCAAGAAATTTCATAAACAAAGAATGTGTTTAATTCACAGAAATATAGATATGCACTTCGGCATTCTCCATATAGCCACCACCTTGATATTCTTCAAAGTCACAGCCATATTTTCTGTCTAAGTCCATTGACCAAAGCTTCATCCAAAATTCTCCTACTGCTTTTTGTACATGTCCATGAATAATAAATTTTGCATACTTTCCTGAGGCAATGATTCCCGACTGTACACTCTCAGGTAGGCTTGCAGTATCCTCCACTTCACAACAAACCATTACATCATATTCCCCATCCACACCATTTTCATAATTTGTATAGAGACCTATACTTTTATCATTCTTCTTATAATGTATGGAATTATATATCCCCTCTGCAAAAAAATTCTGCCAAGCCATACCGATAGTGCTGCTCATGTTTGGATCATTGTTAATGGTTCTGATTTTGAGTCCTGCCACCTTTTTTTCTTTCAGTTGTACTAATTCGTAATCCATTTTCATATACCTCTTTTCATATTGTAATGAAATTAGTATATTACTCTTAATCTGACAACAGCATGTCATATTATGAATATTTTTAATAATCCATACATAATCCAGCTTTAAAACAACATTGATATTTTCCCATTTTCCTCATAACATTCCTTGTATTCAACAAGAGATATAAAGCACATTTCTGGATCATTAATAACCAGACTTTTTACCTGTCATAGATTCAATTTCCACCTTTATGATGAGTGTTTTTTCAAGCGCCTTCTCCGGGTATTCAAATTCAGCTTTGCCTGTATGCTTTGTCATTATTTCATCTAATGCCTTTGCTTTATCCACATTGTCTTCAACAAAACTTGCTTTACCTGTTCCAAAGACACTCAAATATTTTGTACTACAACTACATGCTTCATCTTTTATCACAAGTTCTACTCCTGTATCAACCTGGAATGCCAAACGATTATTTTTTCTTAATATATCAATCTTTCTGCCTTCCTTAGCAGAATGCATATATATGCAGTCACCTACATATGCGTAATTCATGGCAACAAGATATGGACTTTCATTATCAATCATGGCAAGTCTAATAACTTCAGCTTCTGTCAGAATTTTATCAATAAGCGTTTTGTCTGTTATTTCTTTGTCTGCCCTTCGCATAGTTTCACCTCATATTCCGATATTATCTCTTCAAGCAGGTTAACTGCATTTCTTACATACATCGCACATTTAGTTTTGAACACATCTGTCTTTCTCGCAGCAATTAGCTGCTTTTCGTCGCTGATATCATACTCTATTAACTCGTTGCAACTAATTGAACCATTAAGTTTTCTAAATCTAGATGCAAATTCCTTAACCACTAAATAATTAAAATCTCTAGAAGGTCTGTCCTCTTCAGCATCTTGTCCATATCTCAAACCTAAAACCATAAAGGCTCCGGTTACTGCTCCGCAAGCCTCACCAAGGTGCGCCATACCTCCTCCAAAAGAACATCCTATTTTCAAAGCAATTTTTTTATCTAGTCCATAATCCTCACAAAAAGCAGCAAATACTGATTGAGAGCAGCTAAAACCATTATTGAAACATTGCACCGCAAATTCAGCTTTATTCATAGAAACACCCCTTGTAATGTATTTGCATAATTATACACCATTGTGTATAATTATGCAATAGTCGTATCTTCTTTTAGTTTTCAATTCGTGTTATATTATTGTAAATATTAACAAGTACTATTATAATATTAGTATTACTTTAATAAAAGAAGGCTATTTATGCAAAAAGAAATACTAGAAAAACTAAATGTTATTGAAAAAGAAAATAATATCAAGATCCTCTATGCAGTTGAATCGGGCAGCAGAGGCTGGGGTTTTGCATCTTGTGACAGTGATTATGATGTAAGATTTATATATTCTCATGCCATTGAATGATATCTTTCCATTGAAGACAAAAAGGATTTTATTGAGGTTCCAATCAATGACCTATTAGATATAAATGGTTGGGATATCAAGAAGGCTTTGCTACATTATAAAAAGTCAAATCCTACATTAATGGAATGGCTCAGTTCTCCTATCGTGTACATGGAGGATTATAGTACTGCACAGAAAATGCGAGAACTACTGCCTGCTTATTTCTCTCCGGTGCCTACAATATATCATTATCTTCATACAGCAAGAAATAAGTTTAAAGAGGTTATGAGCACTGACCAAGTCAAGATTAAACGTTATTTTTATATTTTAAGGCCTGTTTTGGCATGCATGTGGATTGAAAAGAACAATACCACTCCTCCGATGGAATTCAGTAAACTAATTACTGAGCAGCAGCTAGATGGCTCTCTAGTCAACGAAATTTACAAACTTCTTGAGAAAAAAACTGCCGGCTTAGAAATTGATATTGAACCGAAAAGTCCTATAATTATTGATTTTCTCAAAAGTAAAATTGATCACTATGAACAATATCTCAAAACAGTCAGGAAAGAGAAAGAATCAGATTATGCTTCCTTAAATGTTCTGTTTCAGGAAACACTTAAGGAAGTTTGGGGCTATTAACTATAAGGAGTTTGCGCATGGATATACAAAGTATAAAAGACAAGTTACAATCAAGTGAATATGAGTTCTTAAGGACAGATTCACACCTTAGAAGCAATATTTTAATTCTTACAACAGCAGGGTCTATTGCCTACGGAACAAATGTTGATACCAGTGATATTGATGTCAGAGGTGTGACGATAGAAACAAAGCAGGACATTATGGGATTATCGAGTTTTGAGCAGTTCGAAGACAGGACAACAGACACTGTAATCTACGGACTTAAAAAGTTTATAACTCTATGCCTCAATAGCAACCCAAATGTTTTAGAGATCTTGGGCACCAGGCCTGAACACCTTCTCGTCATAACAAAAGAAGGTCAACTTCTGAGGGATAATGTTGATTTGTTTTTATCTAAGAGAGCAATTCTAAGTTTTGGGAATTATGCAACTGCCCAGCTTAGAAGATTACAAAATGCCCTTGCAAGAGACAACTATCCTCAAGCAGAAAAGGAGCAGCATATTTTTAATAGTATTTTAGGGCAAATGGATCACCTAAAAAGGACTTACAAAGACTTCACAAACAGCGAAATAAATCTATATATTGACCAATCAGACAAAGAAGAAATGGATAAAGAAATATTTATCGATATAAATCTGAAACATTACCCACTTAGAGACCTTAAGAATATTTATTCAGATATGAATAACATTGTAAAAGATTACTCCAAGCTTAACCATAGGAACAGCAAAAAGGATGAACTTCACCTTAATAAGCATGCCATGCATTTAATACGGCTTTTGGTTACCGGCACAGAAATCCTTGAGGGTAAAGGAATTAACACTTATAGAGAAAAGGAACGTCATTTTTTTCTTGATATACGTAAAGGTAAGTACAGCTATAATGAAGTATTTAAGATGGTTGACGAGTATGAACAAAGGTTCAAATTGGCTGCTGAAAACACCTTACTTCCTGATGAACCGGATTATAAACGAGTCGAAGAATTAATGCTGGAGATTTATTCAAAAGTACTGTTCAATCCTTCATAAACTAATATATAGCTGTCGTACCAATACCTCCTGTTATTACTCTTCTTCTGAAGATTGAAACTTGCTTTTCTTTCGTTTTTTAACCGCTTCAGTAAGAAGATATTCTATTTGACCATTTAAAGATCTGAAGTCATCCTCTGCCCATTCTACAAGCTCTTGCCATAAGGAAGAGGATAGACGTAATACCAATTGTTTTTTACCTTTTTCTTTATCTTTTTCCATATCATCCTCTTCCTTTCTTTGAAAATTTCATAATTCGTCATTGCTAAAATATTTCATCAATATAAAGACCCACTGTTTACTATTGGCTGAGCATCCTTATTCCCACAGAGCACTACTAAAAGATTACTTACCATTGCAGCTTTTCTTTCCTCATCTAAATGAACTATATCATTTTCATTCAATTTTGACAAAGCCATTTCCACCATACCAACAGCTCCTTCTACAATCATCTGTCTTGCATCAATTATAGCAGATGCTTGTTGTCTTTGCAGCATAACCGCAGCAATCTCAGGAGCATACGCCAAGTGAGTTATTCTTGCCTCAACAACCTCTAGCCCTGCAATTTCAACTTTGGCTTGAATTTCAACCCTTAATTTTTCTGCAACTTCCTGACTACTTCCTCTTAAGGATTTTTCATTGTCATCAGATGATACATCATAAGGATATAGTCTTACTATATTTCTAAGAGCAGAGTCACACTGAATGGACAAATACTCAACATAGTTATCTACATTAAATACCGCCTTTGCAGTATTTACAACTCTCCATATGACTACAATTCCTATAATTATTGGATTTCCCATCTGATCATTTATCTTTTGCTTTTCGTTATTCAATGTTATAGCCTTAAGACTAATTTTTTTATTTACTAGGTTTTGAATATTTACTTGATTTGGCGTAGCTGCCGATGAAGTATTTTTTTCTCCTGACATAGTATGTGAATTTAATGTGGCTGCCGCAGGATTTATTGCTGTCACAAATGGATTTACAAAGTAAAAACCTTCTCCTTTAAGTGTCCCATAATACTTGCCAAAAAGAGTAAGAACAAGAGCTTCCTTTGGTTTTAAAACTTTAAGTCCACAAAATAATATCGGTCCTACTACGGTAAGATAAATAGAAAAAGCAATTATCATTGTAACTCCGAGCTCACCATTTGAATTATCTGCCGTTATGATTATTCCATTAATCAAACCAACTAAAGACAAAATCATAAAAAACAGATTCAGTAAAAGATAAAACATACCACTCTTAGTTTTTGGTACAATCTCTTCATATTGAAGATCTTTGGTTTTGTCATCTGACATATAAACGCACCCCCATTTTTTAACATAACTTTAATAAGAAATTAATTTGATATCATTTTGATATCATTTAGATTTAATTTAATACTACTCCTGTTTTCTCAATTTGTCAATAATGTCCTATAAAACTTCATACTAAATTTGGTATGCGTTAAATGGGATATTGTTGCTATATGCTAAAATACGATTATCTTACTCCTGAATTACTTGATGTTTATCCAGGTTCAATATCGTATTAGAACGTAATTACTGTTATTAATTTTTAGTTTTTGACAAATTAGCAAGGATGTTTAACAGGATAAATCCATGAAGAGATATATAATATCTAAGAAAACTATTCAACAAATTATCAAAATATTATATATTCCGATGTTTGACACTTAATAAGCAAGATAATTCAGTAATTTTTTCTGTTTTACCCTTCAATTCAAATAAAACATCTGCATCCACCGGCTGAACATAGTATTTACATTCTCCAAGCAAAACCCTTTTTCTTTCTTCATCAATCGCTACAACATCAATTTCAATATTTGAACTCCAATAAGCTCCGATTTTGCTTGGTGTAAAATTTATCTTTCCTTCCCTGCTGGATACGCTACGAATTAGCCCTACCAAAAACACAGCCAATGATATGTGGAAAGTATACCAAAAAATGAAGTTGTCAAAAAATAACCTATACAATATTTAAGTCACAACGCCCATCAAATCAGATTTTTTGAAATGACAATTGACCAGTTATTTTTTGGAATCACCTTATTTGTCACCGTAGTGAGTTCTGCACTGTAAAATATAGATTTGCTCGCCCTCGATGAAGTACACAAGACGATTAGTTTCATCTATGCGTCTGCTCCAGCATCCATGATTATCATACTTTAAGGGCTCCGGCTTCCCAATGCCCTCATTTCCGTTTCGTTCTATATCTTTGATAAGCTGATTAATGCGTTTCAAGGTCTTTTTATCTTGCTGCTGCCAGTACAAATAATCTTCTCATGCATCATCATGCCATACCTTATTCATCACTCACCTCAATAAGCTCATGAGCAGTACTCTTGCCTGCCTTAATATCAGCAATAGCCTTTTTAATTCGGTTTTGATTGTATTCATTATAGAAATCATCTGTTGATACTGAAATCTCAAAGGGTATGCGTTTCTCACGCACAACTGCCTTTGCAAAAATCGTAAATGCTGTTGTCATATTCATGCCAAATTCATTAAAAAGGTATTCCGCCTGTTTTTTTAATTCTTCATCCATGCGGATATTAATAACTGTCTGTGCCATTAACAAAACCTCCTTCATTACCTTAGTATATACATTATACTACATTATATGCACAATGTAAACACAAGTGTTACACATTGTGTGGCATTGTAAAATTCATATACCCTGCATCTGTCTCTCTTACTTTTCATTTGTTATTAGGGCAACTGACGAAGTGAAAAAGGTGATATTTGGGAATTTATAACGAAATCTTCTACAATTTTTGTAAATAATATCCCTTATTTTATTACCCTATTTCCAAATCAAATCATGGGGAATAATTTTCATAAGACATATATCATCCCCTGCTTTTATGCTTTTTAACAAATCGACATCAACTTCACATCCAAAGGCTTTCTCATATTGTAGCATTTATAACTGATGGAATAAACATATACGATTATCCAATCTTTAAGAATGTGAAGATTCCGATGCTTGCTCTATCAGGAGTAAAAGAAAGTCCTGATATATTAAAATCCGTTAAGTATCTTGGTGAAATTAACTCTAACTGCAAAGTTGAACTATGGGATAATTACTATCACGATATACCCAATTTTGCCTTTATCTGCAGAGTTATCATATATTGCAAACACTATTTTATCAAAAAATTGTTTGTAGCCATCTTCATGCAATATCTTTCTAAAATACTGTGCAACATCCTCTGTTTTATTCTTAAAAAATACCTTTCTTACTCCATATTTCTCCAACTATGATTAAACCTATATAGTTTTGAAGGTCTGTGCCCTGCATCCTTCGTAAACTGGTTTGTTTCAATAACCATACCTGCAATCTTTCTTCTAAAAGCAGCAGCAAGAAGTTCCCTTCCTAATATAACCTCGTACACCTGCTGCAGCTCGGATAAAGTAAACAGTTCCGGCATTAGGTTAAATGCTATATCGGTATACTCAATCTTATTCTTAAGCCTCTCAATTCCATATTCAATCATTTTAGCATGATCAAAGGCAATTCCCTCTGATTCTATTACCTCTCTTGAAGTTTTAACAACCTTTCCCTCAACAACTTCAACTACTTTAACAGTAGCAGACAACTCTTCATTTACATTCCAAAGATTAATTGAATATAGTTTTTCAGAAATGTGTCCTTTTTCATTAATTGTTTTCTTTTCCTGATTTAAGTTATATCTAATATTGAACCATTTAGCATCGTCCGCATCATCTCCTGCAATAATGTTTAGTTTAACACTATCTACAAGCGCCATATAAGAGCTACTGATTACTCTTGTCCTAGGGTCTCTTCCAACATCTCCCCAGGTATATAATTGCTCCATATACACATCCTCAACATTTGTCTCAGTCTTGAGTTCTCTTAGTGCTGCATCTTCCAAACTTTCCTGTGTAGATACAAAGCCACCCGGTAGAGCCCATTGTCCTATAAAAGGATGTTCCCCTCTTTTTACCATAAGCAGCTTTAGAGCTTTTTCCGGTAGCTTTCGATAATTTTCTTCCTCTTCATTTACTACAGTAAAAATCAACATGTCTACAGTAACAGAAGGTCTATCAAATACACTCGCATCATATTTCTCAAGATACTCTTGCTCTGTTAAGCCTTGTCTATTTTTTAATACGTCTTTCAAATCATCACCTATCCTATACATAAAATTTATCTGTTGTAATTTGTGTAAAGCATACGTTATTAATACAATGTTTTTAACATTTTGTTAATAACATTGTATTAGGATTTCTTTACAATGTCAATATCAATTTTTGATTTTATTAATTGGAAAGAATATTTATTTGTACCGCAAAAAACTTTACTCAATATACCCTAACATATTATCTTGAAGATATGGCTAACACTTAATTTCCCTCAGTAATACTGATACAGAGTTCATATAACCTTTTTAATGCAAAAAATCAAAAAAACACTACCCTTAATTAATATTTTTCTCCTTTGATATTCCAACTTCCAAAAAACTTTATTTATCGAATACGATAGGCTTTATATAATTTATAATCTCCTGCATCAATTGCTTTTGCAAGCATAGTAACTTGTTTATCAATTTGTAATCTATAATTAAAACCTTGTTCTGAACCCTCATCATCACTTTTTATTTGTGTAATTACTCTTTTTTCATATCTTTTCAAAAAATCTCTTGATTGCTCTTTACACAAAAAAACTCCACCACTTGCTGAGTCTGTCTCAAAATCTATACTCTTATAACTTCCCTTGTTCGCAAGATGTAACACAAACGCATCTACAATAACTGGACGCCATTCTTCCATTAAATCTGATGCTAATGCCGGATGTCCTCTTTTGGGTCTATGCATAAATCCGAAATAAGGATATAGTCCATGTTTACCTAAAATTGTATATATTTCATACATAAGCAGCGTGTAACCATAGCTTAACATTGAATTAAATGCATCTTTTGGAGGCTGTCTAGTTCTCGCTGTAAATTTAAATTCCGGATTACAAAGAGTAGATATACATGAAAAATAAGTTTTCGCTGCACTCCCCTCATACCCCACTACCTCATTAATACTACTGGCATCTTTAATTTTGTTGCAGAGAACTTTTAATGACTCTAAATTACTATTGCTTAAGTCCGGTCTATTCTTATAAAACCATCTTAGTACTGTTATTTGATTTTGGATCTTTGAAGTAATAAATTCTTTTGAAATTCCCAGGCAAAACTCATCATCTTCTGTAAGAGTCGCCTGTCTCATTTGCCTTAAAACATCAACACTTTGTACTGGTTCCAGTCGCCCATAGTATTGACCTCTAGAAGATAAAAAAGTAACCGCTGTCCCCCTTTTTAAGAATTCAACCATGAGATCTTCTGTCAAGTGTGCACCCGTAAATACAACAACAGCATCTACCTGTTCTATAGGAATTTCATTTATTCTTTCATTCCCAACACAAACAGCTATTCTTCCTCCATCTTTTCGTACTTTTGAGCCTTCAGTAGTTAAATATAATATTCCCATTTGTCAAAACTCCTTTTAAAATACTACATCCTTCTGCACCACAACCTATTGATACAACATCTATATTACATTTCCATCTGCTATAATAATAAGTCTTTCAAACTGAAAAGATCTTTTTATAGAGCTGATAACAGACGGAAGGATGGAAACAAAAGAATTAGAGCACTTAATATTTTCCGTCCCCTTACGGGGGTAAGTCTTTCAAACCTTAAACAACTTGTACGTAAAAAGTAATGGTACACGGTTTCCGTCCCCTTACGGGGGTAGGTCTTTCAAACAAGTATCGACAAGGATTAAAGACAGTGAAGTAACATTGTTTCCGTCCCCTTACGGGGGTAGGTCTTTCAAACTTATGACATGATTGATAAAATTCCAAATCCTCAAGTTTCCGTCCCCTTACGGGGGTAAGTCTTTCAAACTTAATTATGATTATGGTAATTATTTGGAAGGTAGAGTTTCCGTCCCCTTACGGGGGTAAGTCTTTCAAACGAGGACAGGCAGGGGAACAAAAAGAGAGTATGGAAAGAGAGTTTCCGTCCCCTTACGGGGGTAAGTCTTTCAAACACAAACTGTGCAAAATGGGGAATAAGAATATGCTAGAGGGTTTCCGTCCCCTTACGGGGGTAAGTCTTTCAAACTGAACAATAAAAAGCATTTTTGTATTCTTTCTCTGTCGTTTCCGTCCCCTTACGGGGGTAAGTCTTTCAAACTAACAATATCCAAAAGACTACTACCGTAAACCATTGTGTTTCCGTCCCCTTACGGGGGTAAGTCTTTCAAACACATTATTGAAATGGACGACACAACTCATATAATATGTTTCCGTCCCCTTACGGGGGTAAGTCTTTCAAACAGAAAAAATCACAACAGTAAGAGGAGCAACAGAAGGGTTTCCGTCCCCTTACGGGGGTAAGTCTTTCAAACAAACAATTAATTGTGAAAAATATTTCTTAGTTCAGTTTCCGTCCCCTTACGGGGGTAAGTCTTTCAAACTAAACCAATATTCCTAAGTAAACCAGGGCCCCAAAAAGTTTCCGTCCCCTTACGGGGGTAAGTCTTTCAAACTAGTATCCGATTCTCTTAATAATTCCTCTAAATTAGTTTCCGTCCCCTTACGGGGGTAAGTCTTTCAAACCGCACCTTTTTCAGACCACTATTATAGATACTTTCAAAGCTTTTTGCGGCACAAATGGCATGTTTAGCATAAACAATATACACCAACATTGCAAAATTTACTTCAAACCCGCTGTTATCAAGCAGCGGCACAACTCAATATGTTTTCAAGGTTCACAGCACCCAGTAACTGCTATTTTCAAACAACTTAATACTTCCCCAACACTCAATATTACATCGGTTAGTTAATCTGTATACCCTTAATAAGTCTTCTTTTTCATCAATTATTTGTTCCAGTTTCTTAAGTAAATTCTTATACATAGTATCATTTACATAGCACTCGAAAGCTGATTTTTGTACCCTAATTCCATATGACTCAAGACATTTTACCATTTTTCTTCGTCTCTTGTCATTAACTATATCATAAATTATAAGTATCAATTTTTTGTTTGATATTTCTTCACATTCATCGTCCTCAAGTGAGCTTTGCCACCACTCCACAAAAAACATCTCCCTAACAATATTTATAACATAAGTTCCTTTACAATTTCATTGATTCTATCATATACAAAATCATCACCTTGAATTTTGTTTCTAAATATAAGCTTCAGAATACTTTCACATAAATCAATTATCCTACTTGAGTTTTTAGGAAGAGTAATAAACACATCCTTTTCTCTTTTTTCCATCAATCGCATTATACTTTCTTCGGAGACTGAAATCATCTGATGTGCAACCTTATTTCTTACTTCACTTTCAACCTCCCTTAAAACAACAAACTTGTTATATATCTCCGAATCAGATTTCAAATATATTAGCAGATACACAATATTATCAAGGCTTATGTCACCGTCTCTAAAACCATTATTATATTTTCCATCCAAGAAATCTAACAGCTTGCTGTCATATTTTGAAATCAAATCCCTTTTTAATCTGAATTGATTAACTTTATATTCCCTAGCCACTTTCTGCAAATCAAACTTCTGAACATCCCTAAGATAATACATAGCCAGTTCAAAAGAAAAAGGCGTTAATTTCAAAATCATCTCTGACAATTCACCTCTCCTTTGACGAAGCTTCATAGTCATAAAAAACTCATAAAATTTTATGGCATTTCTATCTTGTATAAACCATATTCTATCTTTATAGTTTTTCATCAATTCATTATTAATTATAGTTAAACTCTCATCATATTGAAGCTTTGTTCTTAAATCACCATGTTTTAATATAATTTCAAGCTTTTCATCAAAAAGATCAGTATTGCCTTTCAACATATTTAATGCACCTGAATAATTATAACTATTTATCATCGACTCAATTTTAAAAGCCATATTATAAGCAGTAATTGCCTTAAAGTCAGGTCTTACCAATCTTGATTCGGAGGTTGGATTGATATGATCTTGATTTGTCTCAAAGGCAAGATCAATGTCAAAATCAGAGGTCAAATGTTCTTCATTGTCGTTAGCCCCCTTGTTAGGTGAATTAACCTGAATAGCAACAACACCAAAGATTCCACCAACTGCCTCATAGGATAAAAGGTTCTTCATTTGAGGTGTGCCTGAACTTATGTTGACAAGCAACTCATAATCTTTATACTTTTCTCTCATCGCTTTAATTGCTTCTCGAAATTTCAAATAGCACGCATCAAAATCCTGCGGATTATCAATTTCAGTTTTTATAATTTCAATCTCACATTCAGGCATTACCCTTAAAATTGATTTTCTGTACCTATCATCTTTATCATGATGTTCTACCATTTCTTTTGTCAAAAATAGCCATACGGCTTCCGGTCTTAAATGTCTAACAATATGAAGCATTGCTCCATCCGATTGTGATCTTATAGGGTCAGTTGTACCTATAGGACTAAATAGAACAGATTTTTTACCCTTCAATCTCTACTCCCCCCATCCCTAAAGTAGCTTTCATTCCTATACCACAAAAAACCGAGTATTCAAACAGCATTCTGCCAAGCCTCACCAAGGCATCAGGTCCTGTCTGTCCAATTTCTAGCGAACCTATAAATGAACTTACTGATGTACCTTCAAGTTTAAATTTTGTACTTTTTAATTTATAACCAGAAATAAATGTATTTGCACAGAGCTGCTCGCAAACCTCTTCAGAATCAAGGTAAAGACCTTTTGAAAAAGCTCCCCATTTTGAATAGAGACTTTTTACAATCAAATCGACAGATGGAAATATTACATATCCTCCATCTTTTTTAAAGCCCATCGGCGTTCTGATTTTAAGTCTAAATTTTCTTTTCAAATCACTCTGCACAAAACAATCTTCGGCTATCTGAGCATAGGACTTTTCTATTATCTTTATATCTCCACCGGATTTTATTTTGTATCCCTTTTGTTTCAAATACCATTCTTTATCATTGAAATTAAATGCAATAATCTCCTTTAATCTCTCTTCAACCTTTTCAACAAGGCCACATACTCTCCAAATGACATTTTTATTTTTATCCACTGTTAAATGTTGTGTAAAAGGCTTTAAACCCTGAAAATGAAAACTTTCTTTTTCTGAATCACTAAACTTTTCCATCAACATACCGTGCATTATAGACCCCATATTATATGATGGAATTGCATTGTCGGCAAGAATTAGCGGAACCTCAATTAATATAGGCAATTTCATCCACCACCTTAATGCTGCAAATTCCCATTTTAGACAAGCCCTGTTGAGTTTTTGCAAGCTTTAAGGTTCTTGGTGACACATTAGTATCTGTAATCACATGCTTATGCTTGCCATTGAACACCTTGTCCAAATGTTCTGCTACAAGTTTACCTGCACTCTGTAAATCCGGTGCTAAAGAGAACAAAATACTTTTCGTATGGAGTCCTGTTCCTCCACCTAAATACACAAGCGGTTTATCTTTTAAACTATATACTTCATCAAGACCTTGAACCTTAAAATTTTCTTCAAATTTCATCAAAATATTCTCATAGTAATAGTTCAGCATTCCCAATACATCTTCAATCTTTGCAATTCCAATACTGCAAGATTTTAACATATTAATATCCATTGTAATATCAAACCTTAATCGGGCGTTCTTTTTTATTGCTTCACGCCAAAGTGGTAATGTCCTACCGCCATTAACGGATTTGTTACCCCAATCATTCTTTTGTACAACTGTTATATTTTCAACAGAAACAGAAGTTGTATCAGACACAAGAACAGCTCTGAAAACATCTAAAAGCTGGCTTTGAAGTGTTTTGCTTTCATCCTTCTTAGGTAAATTTCCAAAACATTTTTCTTCTATGTTCTGAATACAATTCTTTACTTCTCTTGCTTTAGCATTTTTGATCCAATTGCTGATTGAATTCCAATCTTCTTCGTATTTCCCCCGCCTATTTGCTAAATGGCAACAGAGAATTGCAGTTCTTAACATACCCTTTATACTGCTTCCAGGAATATATGGTTCACCCTTATAGTTTTTGATAAGACAACTTACATCATTCAAACCTTTGTCCTTGTCCTGTTCAACATCATCTATTACATATCTGTAAACGTCAATATTCCACGGTTCTACTGAATTACGACACATCCAGTTATACACTTTAAAATCTCTAGTCAACGCATCTTTTTCATACTTTTCATATAGCTTATTATTCTTAAGGTATTTTAACCATTTCCCCTCATTTAATATGCCCAACCTCTTGCTCTCCGGCTGGTATACAAACTCATATGGAGAATGTTTTTCGCCATTCCCAATATGTACAGGCCCATGTGTCTCAATTTCCAATACATATTTTTTCAGTCTTCCACTCACAAACTCACCCCCACAAAAAGTGTTTTGCCAAGCCTGTATACTTTATGAAAATCGCCATAAGACAAGTCAAGAATTTGTCCTTCCAATCTTTTAGCAAAGCATGAGCCTTCTGCAACCATCGTGCAAGATTTTCTCTTTAAAGCTCCATTAGCGGAACTAAAATGCAGCGATGTACAAAATCCATCTCTGTTTTCAAGTATGTAAGTGTACCCTTCCTGCTTGAGGTTCTCAATTTCTTCTTCCTTTGGATGATAGGCACCCATTAACATCTGTACATTAGCCTTTTCATTTTCAAGCATATCGTATAAGAGTTTTTCTTCACCTTCTCCGTCCATATTACATATTTCCAAAGTGTATTTTCCCATTCCACTTGAAACCTTTCCGCCTATTCCCGATATTCCAAGCAATTCCACTACTTTTCTAAAACTATCATAAATATTTTTATCCGTGTATCTGATAACAAAATAAAGACCTGCTCCATCTACAAATCTGTATGCTGCAACTCTGTAAGGTTCAGGTTTATCACCTTTTAGGTTAACTCTGTCTGTCAATAGTTCTGCACCTATTTCTAAGTCCCAGTCTTTTTCATTGCCCAGACCAGTCTTTCCATTAATAAAATCTATATATCTGTTAATGTTACTCAAAGAAATAAACTTAATTTTCTTTAGCTGCTTTTTAACATTATCTTCCCCAACCTTTTTAAGGCTTGGGAAAATAGGTTTAGGTATATAGTATGAGAAACCTTTTTCGGTAATTTTCCAAGGAAGCAGGGAGCTGATAGCTGTTTCGCCTTTTTCAAAGCTTAAAACCAGCTTATTTGATGCCTCTTCACCAAAAAAACTTATATATTCCGAAAAAATAGCTGAAAACAAAGAATCGGAAGACAAAGATATTTTTCTCGTATCAAGCCCTGATGCTCCTTTACCATTCCCAAACCTGACAGGAGTTGTGAAATTCAGCCTGAAAACACTATATTCAAAGTGCATTTACAAGCACCTCTTTCAATTTTTTAATATCAATTCCCTCATAATCTAGCATTTCTTTTACATCTATATTTTCAAAACTTATCCTGCCATTTCCTCTACTACCGCCTTTGCCGATATAATCAAGCGTTAATAGCTTCATACCCTTCCCTATTGTTTCAAAATCCTCATTAATATCATCTTCATTTTCCACATTGTAACACAGTTCAAAGTCAAAGGACGCTCCAGCAGGTACTCTTTCCATTTGCCTTGGATTGGCTACACAAGTAGCCCTGCTGATTGTATTTTCAAATTTTATTTCAGTTAAGTAGAGGTCAGTATCAGCCATCTTCAATTCTTCTACCGAGTTATTATTCATAAATAGATCTGAAAACTGAAGCCTTGAAGGAATGATAACATCTTTTCCACTAAAACCAAATAAGCGATGTAAAACTGGCTTTTCCTCTTTTATCTCAAGGTTCCATGGTTTATCACTTTCTACTTTTGCAAGTAATGATCTCATCTTCCCCTTCAAACTGCTACCTGGTATTATAGGTTCTCTTTTAATCGGATCTCTTACAATAATACTGTCAACAGCTCCTATCGGAGAAAAATCACCGGACGTACCTATATGTAATCCTGTAACTAAAGTTAATTTTCCTGTAATTTTTATTTTGGTTTTTAATGAAGGTATATTTTTCATAATCAAATCCTCCTCACTATTCTCTTATCAAGTATTTTTTGTATGCTATAATTGATTCCAAAAGCCTATAAAATTTATCAAATTTCTCTTTGCTATCGCCAATATCCGAAATAATATTTTCAAGCCCAATACCTTTTAATCCATCAACACTCTCTGAGCCAAACCATTTCTTAACAACTTTATCCCTACCCATCTGATATATGAGTTTTAGTTTAATGTATTGAACATCACTCTGAAGATCTTCCGATATTTTATAACCTGACGATTTACAATTACTCTCTTCCATTTGCAGTTTATTATTGACAATAGAAGCATAGGAATGAATTTTTCTTAATTGTGTTGTTGTAAAATATCGCTCTCCCTTTTCCTTCATCTTAAGTACGAGTTTTGCACCTTCTTTTACAGGATCATAACTATTTTTAAAATCAATACTCATATCTTCATTACTATAGCGCTGCTGCTGACCCCCACCGTATGGTTGCCTTCCATTTTGCTGCCTATTTGGTACACTATTTGGCTTTCCCTTATCAAATCCTGCCTTTTCAAAGGCATCTCCCATATTACTCATGTTCATCCCCCTTTGTTCTCGTCATATATACAGCCATTTGAATTGCCGTTGCCAGCATCTTTCGTCCCTTTTCAGTTAAGGCATTTTTAAATATGCAATCCCT
Organism: Bacillota bacterium; assembly: GCA_023421115.1. Classification (GTDB taxonomy): domain Bacteria; phylum Bacillota; class Clostridia; order Acetivibrionales; family Acetivibrionaceae; genus Acetivibrio. Next base: position 25,889 of record JAEZUI010000019.1, read on the forward strand.
CATAGCATTATACTGTTTCTTTTCAGTTTCGCTTTGTGTAAATTTGTTTTCCATTCGAGCAAGCATATATGCAAGTCTTGCTATAGAAATACCCGTACCTTCACGCCCTTCCTCAAGTATCAGGTTTAAAATCTTATAAAGTGCTGCCTTTCCCCAATTGTTATCAATTTTATCACAAAACCAATCAGTTATATTATCACGCAAGGCTTGTACGTCTTTTAATTCCTGCCAGGAATATATGTGCCTGCAAATCTTTTTTACGTTATTTCCATCAGAAGCCGAGTATATTCTTTCAGTTCCAAAAAGCGAAACACTGTCTTTTCCATCTTTCCTTTTTGCGAAACTCTCCAATTCTCCAACTTCAGACGCCATTCTTGCTATCGGATAATCATGTTTGAAAAACCCTATTCCAGCTGAAAAACTCAAAGCATCACAAGAAAACCTTTTAAAATATTCCCTCATATCATCGGCAAAACAAATAATCTGATCCCAAGCACCCACAGCAAACAAATCATCACCACCGGAATAGACTATAACAAGGCTATAGTCTGCTTCCATCGCAATATAATTTATAGCACTTTTGAAGAAATAACTTAGGCTTCTGGAAATTACCGTATACCTGCCTAAAGTTTGAAGATTTTTGTTCTTACCTTCAGGTCTGAATCCATGGGAAAACAAATTTCCTAAATTATCAATATCTGCACGAAATACCCCAATTCTTTGAATTCCATCCGAATCCCTTGCAAGACTTTCAAATTCAACAGGTTTATTACTGTTTTTCTCCCCTCTAATCTTGCTATAGTCCCCAACCATTATATTAGTGGAGGATTTAAGCCCAGCAATATATTTGTTTTTAGAGTACACTCGTATAACCTTTTCATCTTCAACACCTTTTTGGACATTTTCCAACATATCAATTTTCAAAACACATTGACTTCCATCGTAAGAGGGCAAACTCAAGCCTTCCTGTTCGCCTTTACAAACTTTGAAAACAAGCACCTCGTCACTTTCTGAACGTACAAGTTTGTCTCCTAATTTTATTAATTGATTACAGCTAATACACTCATATTGTTCTTCATTATTTTTAATCAACTTTGAAGAAACACCACATATACGGCATTCCCTCTCTTCATTTACTGGTTTTTTAGGTGTAAATATTTGTTTTAATTGGTCTTGATCGTATCTAGACAGCTTGCCTTTAGAAATCATTTCTGAAACCTTTTTATATACAGGAGCCATTCCATCATTCTCATTCTCACTGTTATTCATAAGTTTTTCAGCACAAGCGGCATTCCAACCAAATTCAATATACAAATTCACTGAAAACCTTTCAAGAAAAAAGTCATTTACTCTTTTCTTCATTGTCTTTATCACCCTTATGCTTTTCTCAATATTTGGCAAAAGGAGATAAAAACCTCCTCCCCCGGTATACAAAATATTAGAACGACTCAAAGACAAAGCATTAAGTATTTCATCAGCTATATATTCAGTCATTAACTCAAGATAAAAAGACCTCCCTCTCAGTGACTTTAGTGCACCTTTAGAGGAAATAGTGTATATAAAATCCTGTATCCCTGAAATATCAGCACGCACTAATAAGAATATTTCTTCATGTCTCAATTTCTTATTATTTTCAAAACAAAACTCTCTGTAATTTTTAATTTTATTCTCTTGAAAATAGTCATACATACAACTTGCAATACAAGCAGTAAGATTTGAATGATCGAATAATGATATATCTGATACTTCTTCGGTATTTGTACTTGAAGGTACAAATGACAATAAGCTTTCCATTATGTTTATTACTGAATTAACATACCCCGAATTTGAAAAATCTACGCCACCATCAGAAAGTTCTTTATTGAATTTTTCATAAATCTGTGCATATTCTGAAGTACTTACTCGAGAATTTTCAGCTTCCATTTCCGGAAGCATAATTTTAGTTTCCTGTTCAAATGTACCCTTAAAACTAAATGCTTTTTTAGTTTCTTCCTTCTTTTTTGAGGTCAACACGACATTGAAAACAGACTCTAAAGCCCTGTCTTGGCGAAATTTCGCACCTCCGACTTCACTTCCTTCTGGATCATTTCTTCTGTCTGTACCAGCTGCAATATTATCGGCTTCATATATAATCCACGCATGACTATCATCATTTATGCTTGAATCCTTTAAATTCTTACCATGATGAAATCTGATACATTCAATCAATTCTCTTCTTATAGTTTTTTCTTTTGAAAAACTCTCTGCCCACTCCGCACCAGCTTGAGAATGATCTTTACCTTTTGATGACTTGCCTGCTCTTAATGCAACTTTACCTATATCATGCAACAAGGCACCAGCAATAAGAGACTCTTTCTCGATATCCACATTATCACCATCCCTTTATTCAGTTCATAATTAAAAATGGTACTTTTTTAAGACATGCTTCCTATTCCATGCTCAGCGGAAACAATTTTAATGGTCTTTTTATACATTATACTACTTGCTTTTACATAATTGCAACAAACAATGTAAAATGTATACTTTTTATTACATCATTTTTCGTCCCCTTACGGGGTTTTATTTCTTATACACGCACCGTTTTCAGCCCAATAATATTGTGGCTTTCAAAGCTTGTTGCGGCACAACTCAACATATTTTCAAGTTTCTTAGAAAAAATACATATAAATTTATTCTCTTCCAAACTATTGTATGGCTAATATCACATATTTTATTTCCGGCACTTGTGTACCAATACTCAAATTTCAATAAAACATTTATGTACTGTAAATATGATTAAACCTTTATATTATTATACTAATATTGCCTATCAAGTTTCAATGGCATACTTTAGTGCTAGATATATTTAAAATGCTATTGCTTAAAATATTATAAAAAAATCACCTATCATGGAAGTATTCCCATGATAGGCATATTATGCTGATAATTTATATTATCTTTTCTTTCAGCTTTCCAATCAACTGTAAAACTCCTTCTTCAATCTTATTGAGAACCTCAGCTTTTGGACAACCTTCGAATTCAACACCTTCAACAAAATCCCACTTCATTTTATTTCTCTCAATTATCTCTTTAAGCTCTTTTTCAGCTCCGCCTGACCATCCGTAAGAACCGAAATAAAAGGCTGCTTTTCCAGAAACTTTTTTCCTACCTACCTCTTCTAAGGCTGCTGCTACCGGTGGAAACATTTTGTATTCATAGGTAGGTGCAGCAATTATTATACCCGCTGATCTGAAAACCGTAGCAAGCATTTCACTTTCACTTTCTAGGGGCATTTTAAGTTTATTTACTTTTATACCTTCTCTTTCTAAAACTTTTTCAGCAAAAGCAATTGCCTTTTCAGTCATGCCATACATTGAGCCCCACAATATGGAGATTTCTTTTTTCCCAGAACCCTCTGAATATTGGCAAAACCTTAAATAATCTTCAATTATCTTTTGTGGGTTTTGTCTGTATAAAGGTCCATGTCCGGGGGCTATGATATTTATATCAAGTTCTTTTGTCTTTTGTATCGACTTTCGTACCATAGGCATAAATGTAGCCATAACATTTGAAAAATACCTTATACCTTCCACCTCAAAGAATTCAACTTCTTCAGCTGTCAGTTCATCATCAAAATAATGTTCGTCTATTTTACCAAACGCCCCATACATATCACAGGAAAATAGAGTTTTTGTATCCGACTCATAAGTGAGCATAGTGTCAGGCCAATGCACATTTGGTGTAGGGTGGAAACTCAGTTTTTTTCCTTTACCCAAATCTAAGGTATCGCCTTCTTTAACAACTTTTATTCTTTCTTCATTGCCATAGAAGGACGTTACTAATTTAGCGGCTTTATCTGTACATATTATCGTGAAATTATCATTAACCTTTTTAAAATTCTCAATCCATCCGGAATGATCCGGTTCCATATGGTTTACTATCAAATAGTCTATTTCCTTAGGATTCACATCAATTTCCTCAAGATTTTTATACAAAGTCTCCGGTATTCCATCCCAACCTATTACCCCATCTATAATAGCGGTTTTATCTCCTTTAACAATATAAGAATTCAATGTAACTCCATTAGCTAAATCCCACATACCTTCAAAGAGAATATCTTCCACATTCATAGATAACATGTGTATTCCATCTGCTATTTTTATTTTTTTCATTGTGCTTCCTCCTTCGTATATACTTATTTATATAAAAAAAATTCTTCGTCACTTCTTTACTTTAAGTTCATTTCTAATAAAATTGCAACTACCACTTTTTAAATCCATCAAGCTATCTTCGGAAATGGTCTTATCAAAATATTGTGCCGGTTTTCATAAGATTATCTATAGTTCTCTGAATTTTTTCCTGTACTTTTTTGTACTCAATTTCCTTCCAGAATTTAAGAAGCAGTATAAACCTTGCATTGCCGGTTAATCTTATTTTATCAATTAATAACAATATCATTCCCCTGTTCCGATCCTTCAACTCCTGAACAAAACTGTAGTCCTTGCCCTGCAACAGTTCTGTAAGTTTTTGCAACAATTCCTCGGCAAAGGTTTCCCGCTCAATCTCCCATCCTATTTCTGAAAAAATAAGCATTGGAAGCCTATCCCTATATTCAATTTCAATGTAACCCTTCTTTATCATCCAATCAATCCGGTTAGTTATTTGTTGCAAGGTCAACTCCCTGTAATACCCATAGACTGGACATTGATCTAATCCATGCTCAAGTACCTTTTTATCTTTAGAACCTTTTAGGATTTTGGCAAGTATACTCCTTCCACCAGTTGCTATAATTTCATCAGTTGCACGAAGAATAGCTTTTATTTCTTCATCTGTTAGGTGACGTATATCACCGGTGTCAAGTTCATACCTCACTCTTTGTTTTTTTCTACCCATGTTTACCCCTAATTTATCAATCTCTTTATTATTTATTATTAAAACTTACTTCATTAGCCTTTTGAAGTAGTTCTTATTAATACTGTAATACTTTTATTAATACAATCCCATATAATATGCTCATTATCGTTTCTATAAAGGAAGTTGCAAAAACAAAAAAAGACTATAGAAATATTCAAATAAATTAAACTGTTTTGATTTTAGCATATTACATTTATTCATTCAAATTTTTATTCTCTTTTGGATAGAATATGAACTTTGCTAATGTATGTTTATTGGTTTTGTTGTCAAACAATGTTGAAAGTTAAACGTTGTATAATATAATTGGAGATGATTTAGGAACCAGAAGTTGCATATACACCTATCTCACATGAACATGGCGTAACGTTTATAGTTTTTGCTTTTTTTGCAATAGCAGGATACTTGACTCTGCGGATAAAAAAAGGCAAAACGTCACCTATTATAAGCCTTATATGTATTTGTGCAATTTATTTAGGAATGGCTTTAGGAATTTTATTTATACTACAACTGTCAAAGAACTTTTTAAGTGAGGAAACTCTTTTACCCTTTGATATAGCTTATTTATCGCTATTACCATTAAACTACATACTCTGTTCCATCAGACTTTTGAGACAAATTATTAGTATACAATCAAAAAATAAAAATGAGAATAAAATTGTTTATGAAAATAAATTTCTCAATTTCTGTCAGATGATACTTAACGAAAGTGAAAATTGGTATACTGCTGCTTTTGTTATATTAATTCCAATGCTTGGCGTTTTACTTGTTATTCTTGTGTTGTTTGGCCAATCACCCGACTCAATTATTAAAGCATTTACAGAAACAAGTGACTGGACTTTATCACTAAAAGTATCTCCTCCTCCAATTTAATATAATGGTCATTATCTTTGTACTGTTGCGTTAAATGGCCACAAAAAGCTTGTAAAACCAACTAGAATGGTTCTTCCTATTTATACTTTACTTTGCCGATTCTAATCCCGAAAACAGAATAGCTATGCAGTATACGGGTAAAAAGTCATTTCCATAAAAGAAACACTACCATCAGTAACCATAACATCGTCATTAAGTGCGAAAAACTACACTTTTTTCTCACCTTTATTCAACTTTTCCTTCATTGGCTTAGAATAACTACTTGAAAGAGAATATTTATCTCTAAGTTCATTTACAGTCTTATATAAGGTGTTTTTGTATTCTTTGTCTGCACCGCCGGTTTTATATAATTCCAGCAAATTACTATAAAGGTGCGGAAACTCCTTTTTAATAAAATCAAAAAACACTGTTCTTGTTTTTCCTCTTAAATATAAAGTCCCCGGTAAAACATAGTGAACACCGCTGTCCCTTGCACTACTAAAAAGCATATCAAAATTCTCAAAGCTATCTGTTAGATATGGAATTATGGGCATTACATGCAAACCCACAGAAGCATTTGTCTTTCTGAACTCTTTAAGCATTTTGAAACGTCTGCTTGATTCTACACCCCCAGGCTCAATAAGCCTTTTTAGCTCTTCATTAACTGTTGTAATTGTTGCAGCAACATTAATGTAGGTTATCTTAGAGAGTTCATCAACCAAATCATAATCTCTTAGAATCAAATCAGATTTAGTAGAAATAATGGCAGGAGTTTTGTACTTGATAAGCAATCTTAAGACCTCAGGCATTAATTTATAGTATTCCTCTGCCGGCTGGTAACTGTCAGTTACTCCACCGATATTTACAACTTCTCTTTTCCAATTAGGACTACTCAACTGTTTTTCAAGTTGTTCTACAATATTTGTTTTTACATGTATATCCCCAAAGTAATTGTCCGATGCTAAATAATCATGGGTATAGATAGCATAACAATATTTACAGCCATGCTCACAGCCACGGTAAATGTTTAAATCAAAGCTATAGGGTATTCGCCGTTTAAGCTGGTTCAATGCAATTTCACAATTAATTTCTTTATATTTTTTATGTTCCATAATAAGTCCTCACTTTCTATAACTAAAGTACCTGCAACAACATGGTAACTCCTGCATTTCTATTTAGCTTGCTATCCACCCAAAGCCCGTTATAGCTTGGTCGATAATATGTTCGTACACTACATTGCTCTTTTGGGTAAAAACATCCCTACCATAAGAATCGGGAAGATAGTCATTCAAAACAGTTATAATTTCGCTTTTGACCTTTTCCTTTGGCTGTGGGTCGTTGTGCCAGCCCACAACAAATAATTCCTCTTTCTTTTTAACAAGTGTATCATAAAGCATTTTTGCAGCAAGCTTTACCCTCTTTTCTTCAGCAGCAGTCAGCTTTTCCTTTCTGAGAAGATCAAAAATTTCAAGCTCCTCTTCTGATAAATCCTCTTTTATATGACGTTCTTCTTCCTCTTTCAACTTTTCCATAAACTTAATTAGTTTTTCAAAGAAGTCATCATTTGAAGCTCCCCCGGCATTATAATTATCTATGATGTTTTTGAACATTTCAGCAAAATTGCCTCTTGTAATATTTCGCTTTAGCATTTGTTCTAGCTTTTTTTCAATATGCTCACGAAGGTTTGCTATTTCAATGTTTTTATACTTGACCTTCTTGAACTGCTCTCTTAATTCATCAAAATTCAGTTTCGAAAGATCGATGGCTTTCGATGCCTTAACTATACCGTATGTTGCTTCTTGTTTTTCCGCTACAACGCTTTGGTCAAGCAGTAAATCAATCTTTTTGCGGGCCTCCTCCAATTTTTCCGGTCTGATCTTTCCCTCAATAATCCCTCGAAGGTATAAAATTGCTTCTTTGAGCGGATTATGCCAATCCATTTTAAAAATATCAGGGCGCAATGATTCATATAGCATTTCAACGGTATTTGAATAAACCTTGAATTCATTTTTCCATTCATCATTCATTAAAATAGTGTTTGCGTACTTATCAAATAAATCCAGCTTCCTAAAGGTATCATAGGTCGTAATTAAAGCCTTTAAATCAACTCCTATTGAACTGCAAAAAACAGTTGTACTAGCTATTGCTTCATTTAAAAGTTCTACCAGCTTTTCAATATCCTTTACAGGCATATCTTCGCTATCAGAAGTAGCATAATCGGCAAGGGCACGTTTCATATACTTAAAGACATCCAGGTAATCTACAATAATCCCGTTGTCCTTTCCAGGAAAAACCCTGTTTGCTCTTGCGATGGCCTGCATGAGCGTGTGCCCCTTCATCGGCTTATCAAGATACATAGTTGAAATGCTCGGTGCATCAAAACCTGTCAGCCACATAGAGCAAACAAAAACAAGTTGAAAGGGATGCTTTTCATTTTTGAAGTGATCCTCTATATCGAATCCATTATCATCCACCGAATTCATTAAGTCCCTATGAATTTTTATTGACAACCCCTGATCGGCAAACTTCTTTTCTTCATTTTCCTCATGACTTATAACAACAGCCATCTGAACTCCACGCATATAGTCAACAATGCGTTTTAATTCAAGCCGCTTTTCTTCGTCTCTTTGGGCAGTTATCTCCCTATTTAGCTTTTTAATTTCCTCTTTCCAATAGTAAGATACTTTGTCATACATCTTAACCGCTGTAAACTTATCTACACATACAACCATACCTTTGCCAAGAAATCCTCTACGTGGGAAATGGTAAACAATATCCTGTGCAATGGTTTCAAGCCTGTCGTCACGTTTTATTACTTCAAGCTCTTTTGCATAGTGGTTTTCAAGCCGTTTCTGTTCTTCGTCAGTCAAATTGTCCTGCTCCAATATTTCACTAAAATCCGAAGCAAGATAATCATTCTTAAGCTCTACAGTAGGAACTCTCTTTGTATAATATAGCGGTACAGTCGCACCATCCTCAATGGAAAGTGCAAAATTATATTCGCTCACGTAATCTCCAAACCATGAATTTGTCAGTCGTTTGCTGCCCAGAAGTGGTGTTCCTGTAAAGGCTATAAACTGGGCATTTGGAAGTCCTGTCCTCATGTTTTCGGCTAAATCTTTGTACTGTGTTCTGTGGGCTTCATCTACAATAACTATGATATCCTTCCTGTCTGACAACAATGGGTATTTCTTACCTTTTTCAAATCTGAATTTATGAATCAAGGTAAATAATATCGTCTTATTGGTTGTTAATTGCTCCCTCAATTTGGCACTGTTTGCAGGCCTGACTTCCTCATCCTCCGACATAAATTCTGTACGAAGGAAGTTTTTATATATCTGGTCATCTAAATCCTCACGATCTGTAACCACCAAAAAGGTAAAGTTTCCTGAACATTTGTGCTTGATTTTCCGTGCAAGCATGACCATTGAGTAGCTTTTTCCACTACCCTGTGTATGCCAGAAAACACCCAATTTACCATCAAGTTTTTCTCGGTTCACAAAGGCGTCAAAGGCATTGTTAATGCCTAAGAATTGATGGTTCTTCGCAATAATTTTGGTACGTTTTCTATCAAACAATATAAAGTTTTCTATATAATCTATTAAAGTTTCCTTTCTCAGCAGACCATTTATTAGGTATTCAAGGCTTATGGCAGCCTCTTTAATCTGCTCTCTATCGGGCTTTTCCTTTTCACTGTCAACTTTTAGCCATTCAAAAAAATGCTCATATCCTGCCTTAAAGCTACCAGCTCTTGTTTCCACTCCGTTTGAAAGCACACAAATCTGATTATAATTGAACAAGTACGGAATGTCCTTGAGATAGTCGGTCAAATTCTTATCATATGCGTTTTTTACCAGTATATTTGAATTTTTTAATTCTATGAAAACAAGGGGCAGACCATTTATAAATATAATCAAATCAGGTCTTCTCCAGTGAACCTCTCCTTTAATCCACATTTGGGAGGCAACAGTATAATTATTATTGAGGGGATTTATATAATCAATGATATTAAGAATATTGCTTTCCTTTTTGCCGTTTACTTCATAGTCGACTTTTATCCCTGTTCTGAGTAGTTGATAATTAGCATGGTTAACAGTCATCAAATCTCCGGCACTTGGGGTGTAACGTAGATTTTGGGCAACTACTTTAATTGTGTCCTCTGGAATAGCAGGGTTGATTTCACACAGCTTTTTAAAAAGTATGTCAAATAGCACCACCTGCTTTTTATTTTCCCTGCCTGTACCATCTGGAAGTGTCTCCTTATCAGCAGTATAACAGTTAATGGAGTCATATTTATTTACTTCCACAAGTTGCTTGATGGCAGCCTTTTCAATCATGTCCTCTGTGATGATTCTTGGCATTTGGATATACCCCCAAAGTTTAGTTTTCTCCTTTTAGATACCTTTCCATTTCTTTATCAAATTGAGATATATATTCTTGATCCTGCCTTACTCTGAATTTATCATACTCTTCGGTTGCCTTAGCTAATGCTTCCTCATGGCTAATGCTTCCTTTTCCGTCTAGCACCTTCCTGCGGTTGTTTTCGAGAAACCTGTTGGTTTCACACATTTTCGAAAGCGTGTAGCTTCCTTTGAATTTACCCTGTAACCTACTGCAATGATTGCATCAAGGTTGTAATGGAGTGTATTGTATGTTTTTCCGTCTTCTGCAGTATGTGCAATTTTTGCACATACTGCTTTTTCATCCAATTCATCTTCAGAAAAGATATTCTTTAAATGTTTTGTAATTACGCTTCTATCTACTCCAAAAAGCTCACCTAAAGCTTTTGTGTTAGCCAGAAAGTCTCGTACTTGAATATTACATTAATACAAACCTTCCCTTGGTCTGAGCTGTATAAAATAATTTTATTTTCCATCTGACACCTCAAGCTTTCCGCTCATCAGACGTGGAAGCAACAGGTCACGCTGTTTGATGAGGTTTTGGTTTTGCGACTGTAAACTAATTGTTTCAATATCAAAATTATAAACTATCCTATCAAATTCAGTTAATAAATACCCCTCGGGTTTTAATAATTTAATTCTTTTAATATTGTACAAAGGTAATTTGGGCTGCGTTGCACCAACAGTTCCACTGTTAATTTCACCTTTTCCATATTCGGAAGTTAATAAATAATATAAATAGTTTTTATTAACTTGTTTTATATTTATAAATTTGACACAATTCTCTGTTAAACTTGCATTATTAAGACTTTCATCAATAATATTGACCAAACCTATTGTTCCAACAATAGAAATAATAATATCGTTTGTTTGAGTTGTATAATTTTTGATTTCGTGTCTGGTTTCCTCATCTACATATTCGAAATCATAATTTTTAATTAAGTATTTATTTCGTGTCATATCTTTAATCTTTATATATGGATACTTTGTTGGTATATTAGTTAAGTTTTTTCCTGCTGGTAGTCTTTTTCCGCCTCTAATGTCTACAACCTCACCAAGCTGTATTTCTTCCCATCCATCTGGTATTCCCTTTGTAAAATGAAACTTTTCATGCCCCGGAAAGCGGAAACGCACAAACCACTCCTTATATAACTGTTGAGCCGCTTGCTCCAAGAGTTCTATTCTGCGGTTGTTGTTCTCAATCAAGTCATCGTAAGCTGAAAGGATGTCTGCTATTTTTTGTTGGGTTGATAGTGGGGGAACCTTAACTTTAATATTTGAAAAACTACTTTTGCTAACATTTTCCCTACCAGAAGCAGTTCCACTTGATAGATGCTTAACTGTGGGCAACATCAACTTCATTAAATAGTAAATAAACCTGCCGTCATTTTCGCTATTAACCAAAATTGAATTTACAGCTTGATTTGTAAATGAAGGTTCATTTGTTAAGCACATTTTTTTGCCTAAAGAACCTATAGTAACAACACAAGGAGTATTTGAAGGAATAATACTCTTTTTATATCTTTCATATGCAAGTTCTGATAACATTTCTTCAGTTTTAAAAACGTATCGCAATCCCTCTGTCATATCTGTTGGTTTAATAAATTTATATTTATCTCCATAATAATCTCTGTTAACTGTAGGAGGTGTATTTCCTGTTATAATAGTTCCTAATTCTTTTAACATTTTCTCTTCCCACATCAAACCTCACCACCCTTAAGCCGTCTGCTCTCTTCAATTACATCCTGGACCTGTCTGATTAATTCATCCTTGTCCGGTATGTAATACACATACTTCGAAGCGAAAATCTGGTTTTCCAGACCGCCCAAAGCATATTCAGCGACTATTTCAGAGGCATCAGCACACAGGATTATACCAATTGGCTTTCCGTCGCCTTCGTCATTCACTTCGTTTGCATAATAATTCAAATACATATTCATCTGACCGATATTTTCCGGCTTCAAGCTTCCCATTTTTAAGTCAATTAGCACATACGCTTTCAGTATTTTGTTATAAAAGACCATATCTACATAATAGTGAACATTCCCTAAAGTTATCCTCTGCTGTGACCCTACAAACATAAACCCTCTGCCAAGTTCAAGCAGAAAATTCTCAATTTTTGTAATTAGTGCTTTTTCAAGATCCTTTTCAAGCATAGGTTTGTTTTGCGGTATTCCTAAAAATTCAAAAACATATGGGTCTTTAAGTATATCACCTGGCTTCGAATATGAGATTCCCTCTTTTGCAAGAGCTAAAACCTTTTCTTTATTTGTATTTCCTTCGGATAAGAGTAATCGCTCAAACAACGAAGTATCAATCTGCCTTTTTAACTCTCTTACAGACCAGTTGGAATTTATAGTTTCCTTTTCATAAAACTCTCTGGCATTTTTGTCAGAAACATTTAATATCTCACAGTAATGTGACCAACTCAATTTAACAGACAGTGTCTGTTGTTTTTGATATGATAAGAAAAATCTCCTCATATATTGTAAATTTGATACCGAAAATCCCTTTCCAAGCTCAGCTGTGAGTTCTTTTGAAAGTCTTTTCAATAATTGCTTTCCATATTGAGCTTTTACATCTCCATTCTGCTCAGATTCTACGATAATTCTGCCAATGTTCCAATAAGCTGTCAAAAGTTCGTTATTCACAGCTTTTGCAACATTCTCACGTGCAGAAAATAAAATTTGTTTAATTTCATTTATAATAGAACTATCAGTAATTTTACTCATCAGCCCTTCACCAAAGACAGCAGATTTTCCTCTATCTTCCTTTCCAATTCGTGAGCAGATTCATTAAGCGCCTTTAATTCCTCATTCAGCCTCAGCATTTCAGCATTAAACTCCTCTTTGGTCATGCCGTCCTCTTCAATCACTACACCCACATAACGTCCGGGATTCAAGGAATAATCCTGTTCGGCAATACCATCCTCACCCTCAATCTGCGCAACCTTGCAAAGACCTGTAACATCGCAGTATTTACCTTCAGGAAAGCGCTCTGTCAGCCAGTCAATATTCTCTTGCCAATATTTCTTATCCGCTTCATTTTCTGCATTATCAAGGTTTGTCTTATATTCCTCAAGCAAAGCTTCAAACTCTTCTGTTTTACCCTCGTACAGCCTTGTTATAATTCCAAGGTTTTTGATTTGCTCCTCTGAAAATTTCACATGTGCTCTATCAATCACTGTAAAAATATTTCTAGCATCAATGAATAAGATCTCATCTTTATTCTTCTTTTGCCTGTCAAAAAACCACAGAGTTGCTGGAAGTGTAACAGTGCTGAACATATTTTTAGGCAGTGTAAGCATCTGACTGATAAGTCCCTTTTCTATAAGCCTTTTTCGTATTTCTTTTTCACTATGCCCCGCATCAGATGCAGAATTTGCCATGACAAGTGCTGCTCTTCCTTTTTCATTTAAGGAAGTGGCAAACATATTAATCCAAAGGTAGTTACCGTTTGGAACGGTTTCTGCCTGATCACCCTTTGACTTTTTAGTCTTGTTTTGGGGTACTCCATAAGTATTGAAGCGTGGCTGCTTTTTCACTGCATCCAATTCCACACCGTCAACGTTAAAAGGTGGATTAGCCATAACATAATCAAAGTTTTCAAAGGAATCATAAGGGTCTACATAATATGAATTGGCTTCTGTTATAGTTCCTCTGATATTGTTTAGTACCAGATTCATTTTCGCAAGCTTCACGGTTGCTCCGGTTTTTTCAACTCCGTAGGCTCTTAAATTTATATCATTTCCATTTTTCTTATGGTTTTGTATGTAATGTGCCGTCTGTACGAACATTCCACCCGAACCACAGGCAGGGTCTAGTATCTTGCCTCCTATCGGTGCAAGTACTTCCACCATATATTTTACAACGCTTGAAGGAGTAAAGAATTCTCCTCCACCCTGTCCCTCTGCAAGTGCAAAGTTTCCAAGAAAGTATTCGTAAATCTCACCAAATAAATCAATACTTATATCTTCCGGAATGTCCTTGAAGGTTTTGAGCAACTTTTTTAATACAGTCTTATCCTCTGCCCCGTTGATATTGTAATATTCCTCTTTGGGTAAAGTGTTTTCCAACTCAGGCGTATATTTTTCTACTGCCATCATAGCTTCCTTTACCTTTTGCGGAAGATTTTCACTCTCTGGCAAATTAAGCAGGTAGTTGTATTTTGCTTCCTCCGGCAAATAGAAACCACACTTTTCGATGGCTATTTCGTGAAGGTCACGTTCAATACGTGTTCCTTTTAATTTATTGTATTCAGCATTTATTTCAGCTTCAAACTTAGAGTATTTGCTTTCAGCAAATCTTAAGAATATAAGTCCTAATATCGGAGTAGCATACTCTGTGGATTTCAAGCCTGAATTCGCTCTCAATTGATCGGCAGATGCCCACAGGTCATCTTTTAATTTCTTAAATTCTTCATTTGTCATTTTTCTGCCCCTTTGTCCGTCCATCTTTTGGTTTTTCCGCATCTTCAGGTATCAGCCACATATTGCCGACTTTTTTAACCCCGGCAATCCTATCTTCTATGCATAAAATTTGTACTCGTCTTTTGCTTATTCCCCATTTTCGTGCAACATCCAAAGCGGATATATATTCCATGCTTAACACCTCATTAAATTTACTAAAATCATTATACATCACTATTGCGAATAATACAAACAAACAATTTACTCCAAAGAAACTTATCTCAACGGTATATTCGCAAGAAAAATTTATGTATTCCCATCTAAATAGTACACGGTACTTCAATAATACTTACTAGACATTTGTTCATTTCATTTTGTCGCCTAATTTCTACTTGCAAAGATATATGATTTATGTTTAAATTCAAAATTCGGAAAAACCTTTGTTCAAATATTGCTTTTAATATTAATTCAAGTTTACTCTTGCTTCCCCATAAAGAGTAATAATTAAAACTTGAAATATTTCCCTCAGATTTACAGGAATTTGAATAATAATAGTCGCAAATCTGAAACCATGTATATCCATTTTTAGCCAAAGCATTTGCTCCTGTCTGGCTCATATAACCACTATGTTGAGTCTGAGCACGAGCGTTATATTGAGTCTCAAAAATCAACCCAGAAGTGTTTATAATAGCCATTCCGCCTACAGAGTTAATCGCTTCTGTACTTCTTTCATGTTCACTACCAGCTCTATAAACTTGATCTACTATGGTATCATAAACATCAAAACCCAGACCAAAGTATTTATGATTATAACATCTATACCATCCATACATCTTTACCGCCATAGCTCCTGCCTTTAATGATTCCATCGGGTCAGCTAATGCAGTCCACTCATTTGGTAAAACATTCTTTAAATAGTAATAGAAATCGACAGTAGAAATCTTACCTGTACTTTTTATTTTGACCCTGATTTTTGAGGGCATAGGGCAATAGTAAGGATCATTTATTGCCTGAATTGAATAGAAACAATTCTCAAGCTTTTCTTTATTTTCCTTCAAAACCATTTCGTTTAATCTAGTAGATAATATATCTTTGCTTGTATGTACTAACTCTCTATGAAGCTGAAAATCAATCTTTTGAACTTCATTGATAAGGGGCTGTGACCACTGCAACAATTTGTATTCATCATTATTATCCTTGCCAAAAACAAACAAAAAACAATTCATACCACTGAACATGTCAGTAGTATCTTCTTTTGCAACTATGTCACAGTAAGCCAAATATGTAACAAGCTCTGTATACTCCATATATTCACTATAGTTAACATTTCTAACTGGTATTTGATCTTTCGGCACTTGTTTACAGGTTATCATTTTGAATTTGTCGAGATTCCATAGCCCAATATTGTCCTTTTTATATTCATGACTATCCTGTCCAAAAAACAAATCAGAGAAACCTGAATTTAAATCTCCTGAAGTTAATGAGATAAATTTGTCGTACTGCTTTTTATCTAAATGTGTTGAAATTTCATCAATTAAACTAGCTACTTGTCTATTCTCTAAACCTATCTCTGCAACAGCATCCACATCAAATTCTCCATATTCATTATTTGATACGGCATATGTAGTGGCATTACTTATAAAAAACAAACAAATAAATAAGCCAGCTATAAGAATTTTCTTAAGTAATATCATTTTTATCTCTTCCCAGAACAGTATTTAAATATTTATAACAAATAGAAGCAACTATAAAGTCGCTTAAGTAGATTTTATATATGCTAAGATAAAATGTCAATAAATGATAAGACTTGATTTATGCAAAAAAACATCCCCCAAACGAGACGAAATGACTTTCTATTTTTATAAAATGACCTAAAGCAACTCATAGGTATTTCTCTTGTCTATTATATCAATGCGTGACCAAACAATTTCATTTTCAGGTTTCTGTCCGGTAATTAGCATATTATATAGATAAATTATTGGATCGTACCCCTGTCCAAATGGATCATGGCTTATTGCTGCATAAACAATCCCTTTTTTGATATACTCATCTATTTCTTTGCTGTAAAAAGGACTTATCACCAAAGTTTTTCCTATATTCCCAAACTCTTCGACGGCTCTGATAACACCAATCAATCCGATTCCAAGAGCAAATATGGCACGTATATTAATATTTTTCTTGAGTATGTCTTTTGTTACAGCATATGAAATATCGATGCTATCTGCACAATGCTCCTGTGCTACAACTTTTATACCCTTGTACCTCTTAATCTCAGCCGCAATAGCATCTCTTCCATATGTATCTAGTTCCCCTGTTAAAAAAGCCACCTCACCTTTTCCTTTCAAAGCTTTTTCCATAACTTGAACAGCGATTGCTCCAGTAGCATTATTATTTGGACCAAAATAGGCAATGCGTTTAGATTTTACAGGTAAATCTTCGCTGATTATCATAACAGGAATATTTTTTTTATAAGCAATGTCAATCAACTCAACAAGTTTCGGGTCATAACCAGTCACGACAATTCCATTTACACTATTTTTTATAGCTTCTTTTACTGTTTCCCTAATTTGGAAGCCTACATCTTGCTCAAAACCATAATAGTCTATTATTACGTTTTTTTGAGACAACATCTTCCTTGCATACAAAACACCCTTACGCACAACATGCCAAAACTCATTATCTAAAGGACTAATAAAAGCAATGCGCAATTGACTTTTGCTATCAGCTTCGACAGGAGCGATAGATGTGTTATATCTTTTGATTAGTTTTTCAATCCCTGTAAGCATAGTTTGCAAGGATGAAGTGCTTGTGTTAATCTTTTGTAATTCTAATAATTCTTCTTGAGTAACTGCCGAAACTCCTTTAGTTTTGTGTGATATGTCTTCTGAAACCTCATAGAGCTGTTGACTTTTTTGATTTATTTCATGAGTTCTTGAATTAATTAAATACACCTCATTGTGAACCTTTTTTATATCGGCTTCAAGCACATTTGCACTATTGTTGATAATATCAAAAGAGCGCTTAATGGATTTAAATATATCCTTACTAATATCATAACTCTCAACGCAATTATCTATACTATTACTTACATATTCACTTCTGTTTTGGATATTATTTAGTATATAACTTATTTTACCAATACTCTCTTTAGTCGCTTTTGATAGTAAATTCATCTCATGAGCAACAACGCTAAACCCTTTTCCTGATTCACCTGCTTTGGCAGCTTCAACAGATGCATTAAGTCCTAAAAGTTTTAGCTGTTCACTAGTTTTTGTAATAAATCTTCCAATTTCATCTATTTGAGTTATGTCTGCATTCAGTTTTTTAATGTATTCTGAAGTATTATTCAAATTATCTGATATAATATTAACTTGTTTATAGTACTCCTCTAGGTTTTCCACCCCTGATGCCGTTGCAAGCACCGATTCTTCAACAGATTTTTCAACTTTTTCAACACTCTGTGTAATAATTTCTATCCTAGTTTTTACCTCGTCAATTCTAGACATAGTATCGCCCATAAGCTTAGCTTGATCCTGTGACTTTTCAGCCACATTTTCCATACTAGCCGAAATTTGTTCATTACTTGTATAGCTACTTCCCATACTTTTTGATACATTGTCAATGGCCTCAGAAATAGTTACTATATTAACCTTTGTCAACTCAATAAAACTTATTAGATTGAATTTCATATCCCTAAACGCTTCGTTCAGTATCTCTATTCCAAAACTTTCTTTCCTATCTATATCATTTATATTTAGTTTGCCTTGGGCAAGCAATTCAGCTTGACAATTAACTGTGTCAATAGAATTGAACAGCTTAAATAAAACGACCGCTAATGTAATGAAGGACAGAACTTCAAAAATCAAAGCTGCAATAAGAATAATTTTTAATGAAACTCCTGATAAAAATCCTAAAAGTAAAGCCAAAATTGTAAGTGTTATAAATACAAACAAAAAAATTATTATAGAAAAAACAACTACCTTTATAAGGTTCTTTTTATTTATAAGTCCCTTCAAATCATTCATAAGACTCCTCCACTTTTTTATGGTTTTAGCTAAAAAACCATAAAAAAATTTCTTTATAAGCTTTAGTTCATATTGGTATCAACTCAATATTACACATAATTAATCGGCTTTTTCCCCAAATTAATTAACACAAGCTTATTTTGTTAAAACTTACAATTATTATTTCAAATTTTAAAAATAAACAAACAATTAACATCTAGCACCTTCCTAATTATAAAACAAGGTCTATATCCTCCCATTTCCAATTGGCAATAAAGTCCTTAAATTTTTCTTCAATAGGCGAAAGATATCTGTTTTTGCAATATACCAGACTAAATTTCCTCTTAAGCTCCAAATCCTTAATTTCATATTGCTTTAATTGACCGGAAGCAACTTCACGTTTTACAGCAATTTCGGACACCAAACCAATGCCAACACCTAGTGCCACCATTCTTTTAATTGCTTCTAGACTATCATTTATTGTCTGTGAACCAAACAGCGTCATGTCCAATTTCTTTTTTTTCAAAGCATTTTCAAACAGAAGCTTTGTACCGGAACCTTCCTCCCTAAGCAAAACATCTTCTCCTGCCAAGCTTTCAATATTAACAGAGCCTGTATCAATTTTTTTCTCAGGAGATGTTATAAGTACCAATCTGTCATCAAAAAAGTCGATATACTGGAGTACATCCGAAGGATACTTTGCCCCAACAAATCCAAAGTTAATAGTCCCGGAAAGAATTTCATCTATTACATCCTTTGAAGCTTTGTGCCGAATAGAAAAATGAACTAGGGGAAATTCTTGCTTAAAGTCTCTGACAATGTAAGGAAGAAGATACTGTTCAGGTATTGTACTGGCATATATCTCAAGTACGCCTTCAATATCCTTCTTATAGTTGCTAAGAGAGGCCTCTGCTTGGGCATAAATATTGACCAGTTCCACTGCATAACGGTAAAAAAGCAGGCCTCCTTCGGTTAAGGAAATATTCTTACTTTTTCTATTTATTAATGTAATCCCAAGTTCCTTTTCGAGTTTTTGTATGTTACTTGTGACAGTCGGCTGCGAAATGAATAACATTTCTGCCGCTTTTGAAAAACTCTTTTTATGAGCAACTGCAACAAAGATTTTCACCTGATTAAATTCCATTTTTTCTCCTTTAAGGCCATTTCAAAGTTTATTAAAATCACCTAAACTACTTAAGTTTATATAAGCAATCAGCTGCATATATGATATCTGCCTCTTCAAGAAAGTGGCTCAATCCAAAACGCACAGTACCCCTTGGAAAAGTGCCTAAGGTTTTATGTGCAGAAGGTGCACAGTGCATACCGCTTCGGGTCATAACACCAAATTCTGATGAGAGACGGTGTGCCATCTCACCATTATCCCCATTCTTAAAATTGATAGAGATGACTCCTGTTCTTCCTTCAATTCCCTTTTTTCCGACGACTTCAATGTGACTCATATTCATTAGTTTTTCTAAAAACCCCGACATAAGCAGCATCTCTTTTTCATAAATCACGTGCATTCCTATTTCTTGTATATATTTTAGCGAAGCATTTAGTCCATAAATACCAGGCACGTTAAGAGTTCCTGCTTCAAATTTATCCGGCATGTAGGAGGGCTGTATTTCTCCATCAGATAAACTTCCCGTACCTCCTTCGATAAATGTAGAAAGCTCATTAGACAAATCATCCCTAACTAAAAAACCACCTATTCCCTGGGGTCCCAATAAGCCTTTGTGCCCGGTAAAAGCAATGGCATCTGCGTATAATTCATCAACATCAACCCTTATAGCACCAGCCGTCTGGGCAGTATCCACAATAAACCACAGGTCTTTTTCTTTGCAAATTCTACCTACCTCTGCCAAATCCAAAATCGTCCCACATACATTGGAGGCATGGGTCATAACAACTCCTTTTGTATTAGAACGAATCAATGGAAGTAAATCCTTTGCATCAAGACTGCCATCATTTTTACATAACACTCTTGAAAAAGTTACTCCACCATCTTCAAGAGCACTCAACGGTCTCATCACAGCATTATGCTCCATAGAAGATACTATTACATGATCACCACTTTTAAAGAGTCCTTTTATAAGTGCATTAAGGCTCTCTGTTACATTCTTGGTAAATACAACATTTTCAGGCTTGTTAAAACCAAAAAGCTCACACAATAATTCCCTTGTTTCAAATATGACATTTTCAACTTCAAAAGAAGTCACATAAGCACCACGATTGGCATTCGCACCTATATTAATTAAATACTCGTACACACTTTCAGCAACTCCCGGAGCCTTAGGAAAGGATGTTGCTCCACTGTCCATGTAAATTGTTTTCACTATACACCTCTTCTAGCATTCTTTATTCAATATTATATAGTAGATTTAATTTGTAAAGCAATTTGTATTTTTATTCATAATATCTCAGGTCTTAAGTATTTGTTTTTGTTATTTTACTATTGTTATAAACGTTGTTAAAATTATAAGGATATTTATATTGTCTAGGGGGAGAATTTATTTCATGAAAAGAAATTTGGGAATTATTATTACAGGTGGCTTAGTTGGTTTATTTGCTGTTCTACTTGTCTATTTCGGCAATCCGGCAAACATGGGGTTTTGTATTGCGTGCTTTCTCCGTGACATAGCAGGATCATTAGGTCTTCATCGTACAGAAGTTGTACAATATATACGTCCGGAAGTTATTGGGCTTGTTTTAGGCTCCTTCTTTTTGGCTTCGAAAAACAAGGAGTTTTCATCTAAGGGAGGATCATCTCCTTTTACTAGATTTGTACTTTCAATCGTTGTAATGATTGGTGCTCTTATCTTTTTAGGTTGTCCTCTTCGGATGGTTCTTCGAATCGCAGGAGGCGATTTCAATGCAATTATTGGATTAGTTGGATTTATTGCGGGTATAATAGTTGGGATTTTCTTTCTCAACAAGGGATTCAATCTCAAAAGAAGCTATAAGCTGACAAATTTTGAAGGCTACCTTTTTCCAATCATAAATATTGGTCTGCTTATTCTTCTTATTATGGCACCAGCTTTTGTGTTTTTTAGCAAAAGCGGTCCCGGAGCTTCTACTGCTCCAATTTGGATTTCTCTTATAGCCGGCTTAATTGTTGGAGCACTTGCTCAAAAGTCAAGGTTATGTACTGTCGGTGGCACCAGAGACATGATTCTTTTCCGTGACTCTTACTTGCTGTTTGGTTTATTGGCGATTCTAGCAGTCAGCTTTATAGCAAATTTGTTGTTTGGCTACTTCAAGCCAGGCTTTGTAGGACAACCTATTGCCCATACAGATGGGTTATGGAATTTTCTAGGTATGTCCTTGGTAGGATGGGGTTCTGTTCTTCTTGGTGGTTGCCCTATGCGTCAGTTGGTATTATCCGGTGAAGGCAATACGGATTCTGTGGTCAGTATTATTGGATTGCTTGTTGGAGCAGCTATTAGCCATAACTTCGGATTGGCATCTAGTGCAAACGGAGCTACAATTAACGGAAAGATCTCTGTAGGAATCTGCATATTGATTCTTTTGATAATATCTTGGGTAAATTCAGAGTTTCTATTAAAAACCAAAAACTCTTAAATCACCTTATACGAGGAGGAACATATGAAAACAATTGATACTTGTGGCATGAGTTGCCCACAACCGGTACTCATGACTAAAAAAGCTTTAGATGTGGAAAAAGAGGGTATAGATGTTATAGTAGACAACAATACTGCAAAAGAAAATGTAAATCGCTTTATGCAAAATGCAGGATATTCTGTTGAAATTGAAGAAAAGGACGGCAATTTTGTGCTGAAGGCAAGAAAATGAGTCATGAGTATCAAGTACTTTTTTTCACACATACTGGAGCAATAAAATTTGATAGAAGTATGAAAAAAGATAAAATTCGTTGTGAACTGATGCCCGTTCCAAGAACACTGAGCTCAAACTGTGGTGTCAGTGCCCGAATTTACTATGATGGACAAGTGGATAATTTAATAAGCGATCAAATTGAGAAGATTTTTGCAAATAATGATGGCAACTATACTCTTGTTTTTGATTCAGAGAACTAATATTATGGCTCGGCTATGTAAAATATATAGATTAGGCCATTGATTTTGAAGCTGGAAAACAAAGATTTATAGTGCTACAATTAGCTATACCAAAACTAAGAAAGGAGAGTATGCTAAAGCCTATTTAGTATACAATGGATGTCATGGATTTAAAACTAACTCAAATGACCAAAAGCGCAGGTTGAGCAGCTAAAATCTCGCCAGAGATTTTGACACAGGTCTTGTGTCAAATACAAAAACCTAATCATCCGGATCTTCTTGTAGGCATCGAGACATCCGATGATGCAGCAGTTTATAAAATTAATGATGAAATTGCCTTAATCCAAACACTTGACTTTTTTACTCCTGTTGTGGATGACCCTTATACCTTCGGCCAGATTGCTGCGGCTAATGCGCTCAGCGATGTTTATGCAATGGGTGGCGATCCGATACTGGCTCTAAATATAGTTTGTTTTCCCAACTGTTTAAAACCTTCCATTCTGTCAGAAATTTTGCGTGGCGGACAAGACAAAGTTCTGGAGGCTGGTGCAATCTTAGTTGGAGGTCACAGTGTATCAGATGACGAACCTAAGTATGGACTTTCGGTTGCAGGGTTTGTTCATCCTTCTAAAGTTATGACAAATGCAAATGCAAAATCAGGAGATGTGCTGATTTTGACAAAGCCTTTAGGTGTAGGAATTATAAACACCGCAATAAAAGCTGGAGAAGCCAGCAAAACGGCCGTCCGTGAAGCAGTACTTTCCATGACAACGCTTAACAAGTTTGGAAAGAAAGCAACTGAGAACTTAAGCGGAGTGCATAGCATCACAGACATTACAGGTTTCGGGTTGTTGGGTCATGCCGTTGAAATGGCGGAAGGTAGCAAAGTTACCCTTCGCATACACAGCAAAGATATCCCATTTATTAGTGAAGCAAAGGATTATGCTAATATGGGGCTTATTCCTGGTGGTGCCTATAAGAATAGGGATTTTTTTGCCAAGAAAATCTCCATAGGCGAAGGAGTTCCAACCTACCTGCAAGATATACTTTTTGATCCCCAAACCTCAGGAGGATTATTGATTAGTGTTGCAAAGGAAGATTCCAAAAAGCTTCTAGAAAACCTAGCTGCATCACCGGTTTCCTTTGCTCTAATCGGAGAGGTTGAGACCTTTAGCGAAAATCATGTAATAGTGGATTAATATCTATTTTCTATCACAATAAGGGACAAAAGGCCGTCACGGTATTTTGTCCCTTATAATAGGTCACCCTACATCATCCTCTAGGGACGCTCAGGCCCCCCATATGCTCCTAACGAACAAATAAATACACCCTTCAAAAAACTGCTCCAACCAAATCTTTTTTCTATTTTCATAGTGATTCACCCCCTCAATTCTCAATCGTACGGAAATTCTACATACGCACCGGGTACCTTTCGAATGACTGCTTCAAATTTGTAAATTTTGGTATTCACAGGTAACCTCCTTACAAATTTTATGACTGATTACTTTCAAAAGTTAAAATTTAATCTAACTCAATATTCTTTCCCATTATTTTATGTTATCAATCCGTTTTAAAAGTTTCGTCACAAATAGACAAATATATTGATGATATTATTACAGATTAGAGGTTCAGCGTATTCTATCTTCCCACCTTTACGAAAAAATTTATATAATGTATAATTCAATAGAAGTCTGGAAGACTAATAAATTTTCCAAGTTATTTAAAACATATATAATGTGTTTTGGACTTAGATTATGGCTTCTAAAATACGCAAGGAGGAATATGATGTCAGGCATTAAAAAGTCAATTTTATCAATGGTCATGGTAAGTTTTATTTTTCTATTCTCAGCATGTAATAAACCAGTTGCACCTTTGGAGGAGAATGAAAACCCACAAAAAAGCTCAATGACAGTTTCCGCCCTTAATGGACCCACAGGGATGGGAATGGTAAAGCTTATAAAAGATAACGAAGATGGAAAAAGTGCAGTAAATTATGATTTTAACCTTGTTGGTAGTCCTGATGAGTTGGTTGGCAAAATTGTAAATGGTGAGGTTGATGTTGCTGCAGTTCCAATAAATCTGGCCCTGGTACTATATAACATTACTGGTGGAAAAGTACAATTGGCAGCTGTGAATACTCTTGGAGTTTTATATGTTCTGGAAAACGGTAATAGCATTAAAAGCCTTGAGGATCTTAAAGGCAAGAAGGTTAATGTTAGTGGAAAAGGCTCAATGCCCGAGTATGTATTCCAATACCTTTTAACTAAAAATAACCTTGAGGTTAATAAAGATGTTGAAATTGACTTTAAATTGCAACATGCAGACTTAGCAGCTGCAGTTGCTGCAGGTGATACAGATATTGCTTTACTGCCCCAACCTCATGTGAGTACGGCAATGATGAAAAACGAGAATGTGGGTATTGCCTTAGATATTAATAAGGAATGGAAGAAGGCTTTCAACAATGAAGGTGAGCTATATATGGGAGCAATTATTGTCCAGAAAGAATTTGCCCAAAATAATAAAGAAACTCTCCACACCTTTTTAGATGAGTACAAAGCCTCAGTAGATTTTGTTAATAAAAATCTAGACGAAGCCTCTGAGTTAATAGCAAAGTATAAAATACTTCCTAACAAAGAGATAGCAAAAAAGGCTATACCCTACTCTAATATTGTATATATAGATGCAAAAGATGTAAAAGATTCTGTAAATGATATCTATGAGGTTTTGTTCAGCTTTGATCCAAAGTCTGTGGGGGGAAAACTAGGGGATGACCAGTTCTATTACCAAAGATAAAAAAGCTCTCAATAAAATTTTTATACTCTTATTTTGGTTAGGTGTCTGGCAGATAGTTCATCTTGTAATAAGACGGGATATTTATGTTCCGTCTCCTTACAGTGTACTTCTTAAACTCAAAGATTTGATCTTTATGCTCCATTTTTGGGAGTCTGTGTTTTATTCCATATACAGAGTTGTTTTGGGAATGGCATTTTCCGTATTGTTAGGCTTGATTGCTGCTGTAGCTTCGAGCATTAACAGATATATACATGATTTATTAAGGCCATTAATGATAGCCATAAAGTCAACTCCTGTTCTATCCTTTATAATTATTGCACTCCTCTGGTTTTCATCTTCAAATGTACCTATATTTATTTGTTTTTTGATGTGCTTTCCAGTTATCTGGACAAACGTACTTACAGGTATTGAAAATGTTGATAAAAATTTATTGGAGATGGCAAAAATATATAAGGTTAAAAGACTACTGGTAATAAAAAGAATTTACTTTCCATCTGTTTTACCCTATTTTTCAGCTGCTTGTATAACAAGCCTTGGTTTGGGTTGGAAAGTCAGTGTTGCCGCTGAAGTTTTAAGCCATCCTAAAAAATCTATCGGAAGTAATTTGTACAGTGCAAAAGTGTACTTGGATTCTTCAGAGTTGTTTGCCTGGACTATAGTGGTTATATTACTCAGTATGCTTTTTGAGTATTTATTTAACAAAATAGTTATGGGTAAAAAACTAAAAAAGGAGGGCTAATATTGCAGATTAAAATAGACAATCTTAGCAAAAGTTTTGGAAACCTGAAAGTTTTAGAAGACTTCAGTATTTGTTTTTCGCAAAAGAAGATAAACTGCATATTTGGTCCTTCAGGATGTGGCAAGAGCACTCTGGTAAACCTTATGACAGGTCTTGTACCCTCTGACAAAGGCAACACTATGGGAACAGAGAATGTGAGTTATTCATATGTATTTCAGGAAGATCGATTGTTACCATGGGCAACTATAAAAGAAAATATAATGTTTGTACTGGAAAGTATTTATGATAAGAAAAGAGCTGAGGAACTTACGTACAAATATCTTTCATTGGTGGATTTGGAGGATTTTAAAGATCGCTATCCACAAGAGTTAAGTGGGGGTATGAAACAAAGAGTCTCAATAGCCCGTGCTTTTGCTTATGGAGGTGATATTCTTATAATGGATGAACCTTTTAAGGGACTGCATTTAGAGATAAAAAAAGAGATTATGAATTATATTGGTAATAATATGCACGATAAACTTGTTTTTTTTATCACTCATGACGTGGAAGAAGCTGTATACTTAGCAGATAGTATTTATATATTTAAAGGTCCTCCCTTGGTATTAGAAAGACAAATAGATATTGATATTCCATTTAGTCAAAGGCAAAGTAATAAGAACGAGCTTGAAAACATAAAAATAAAGATCAAAAACGGTATTTAAGTCAATCTTAGAGTTATCATAGACAACAGTATGTCAGGTATAAACTTGATGTCAAAGTAAAGTAAAAATTTTGCCTTTGACGATTTTATGGACTTTAAAGTGTTGCTATCATTCATACATACACGCCATTTGAATACTACAACAAAATATTCTACATTATGTCATATTGTACTATTTTTTGTCGATGAATTGTTTTTGATATATTGGTTGTTTTGTATTATTATAATATATTGAATATTTAAACATTAATTTAGTATATATTTTTTTTGTGTTACCATATGGAAACTTAGTTCTGTATGTATGCCAAAAATTTTGATATAGCAAGATTCTTTTTTGTATTATTTATGTCACAACTTCGCTAAAGTGCTTTACATAATTATCAATGTATCACAAAATCTATCGTTGAAACTTTATTTATTAAGGAGTAGTGCTATATGATTAAAATAAAAAACCTTATAAAAAACTTTAAAAACAAAAAGCTTATTTGTCTATTAAGCTTGCTAATATGTATTATGTTTTCTAAATCCCTAACTGCTTACTCTGAAAATAGTATCCTTCCGGATATTTCACAGAAAAATGTTTTAATTGTGCATTCAACTAACCAACTCCTCCCTGGAAATAAGCTTATTAGTTCTACCTTATATAAAACATTAGAGGATGGTGGGATATATCCTTTAAATATCAACATAGAGTACATGGATAATCAGAGAAACAGCAGTCCTGAATTTCTTATGCAATATAGGGATTTCCTGAAAAACAAATATGAACATACTAAAATAGACTTGATAATTACAATTGATAGCTCTTCTCTGTTTTTTTTCAATAAAGAGGGCAAAGACCTCTTTAAAAATGCACCTCTTATTTCAATTACCGCCAGTGAAATAAATACTGACGATTACAAAGCAAGAAATACTCTGTTTTTAACAAGCAGTTATGATATCAAAGGTACAATTGATCAAGCAATACATATGCTTCCTGACACAAAAACAATCCTATTTGTAAACGGCAGTTCATATCCTGAAGCTGTGTCCGAAAAAAAGATAAAATCAGAACTTTTAGCAAATTATGGTGGTTTGGACATACAATTTTTAACCGAGCTTTCTTTTTCTCAAATAGAAAAGAAAGTTTCCTCTCCACTTCCAAATACTATTATTCTGTTCCTAACATACTTCAAAGACGTTGACAATAATGAATATTCCCCATATCAAACCGCATATGTTTTATCAAAAAAAGCTAGCGTTCCACTTTTTACTTTGTATGAACAAATGTCAACCACCGAAAGCATTGGTGGTTCTATGGTAAGCTTTCAAGATGAAGGTCTTCAGGCCGGCAAGTACGCTTTAGAAGTGTTGCGAGGTAACTATAATATTATTGGAGGAGTTTCTCTTCCTCAAAAGTATGTACCCATTTATAACTTTCAAACACTTAAGCGATTCGGCATTGATGAATCCCTTCTCCCTAAAGATGCCAGATTGATGTTTAAGGACCCGAGCCTCTTTGAAAGATATAAAACTTTAGTAATATCTGTTGTGTCTGTTTTTGTTTTCTTAATTATTCTGATCGCAGCACTTATTGTTAATATCAGGAAAAGGCGAAAAGTTGAGTCAGAAATTTTAGATATAAATAACCAACTTGAAGCAAAGGTAAGAAAAAGAGCAGAAGAGTTGCAGCACTCTAGGTCAAAGTATATTGAGCTATTTAACAACATGATAAGTGCAATAATTATCTTTAACGTAAAAAATGAAGGCAGCACATTCATTTTTGAGGATTTAAATAAAGCCACAGAGTGTATCGAAAAAATAAATAAAGCTGATTTTATAGGCAGGGATTTAAAAGATTGTTTTCCTGCTTTGCAAAGCAACATGTTAATAATGATGAAACAAGTATGGGGAACTGGTATCCCTCAGCATTTCGGTCCGATACCCACTGTAAACACCAAATCAAAAGGCTGGAGAGATAATTTCTACATATTTAAACTTTCACAAGATCAAATAGCAGTAATGTATAATGATATTACAGAAAAAATTAAACAACAGGAAATCATAAATGAAAACCGTCAGTTAATTAGAGAAACTCTTGAACTAGAAAAATTAAGGACGGAATTTTTCGCAAACATATCCCATGAATTTAAAACCCCACTCAATATTATTTTAGGTGTCATACAAATCAATGAATTGATTTTTCAAGATGAAGAAAAATCAATAGACCGAAAAAAAATACTAAATAATATTACTATTCAAAAACAAAATTGCTTTAGGCTGCTAAAATTAATCAACAACCTTATTGATGTTACAAAATTTGATTCAAAAGTTTTTGAACTCAATATGACTAATTGTAATATTGTTTCTTTTGTGGAAGAAATCACTCAATCAGTGGCTGATTATATACAAACAAATAATTTAACATTAATATTTGACACGGATACAGAGGAACGAATAATTGCATGTGATTTAGATAAAATCGAAAGAATACTTTATAACCTTCTGTCTAATTCTATAAAATATACAGATTCAGGGGGGAGTATCTTTGTAAATATTACTGATGGAGAAGAATCTGTAACAATCACCGTTGAAGATACCGGTATAGGCATCGAGAAGGAAAAATTGGATATAATATTTGAAAGGTTCAGAAGAATAGATACTTCATTTACAAGAAAAAATGAAGGAAGTGGTATCGGCTTATCCATTGTCAAATCATTGGTAGAAATGCATGAAGGCACTATTTGTGTAGAGAGCGAATATGGAGTAGGAACAAAATTCATTATAAGTCTACCGGTAAAGGTATTGGAACATAAAAATGAAGAAACTCTTAATAAGTTGATAAATAATTCAATTAACAATCGCGTTGAAAGAGCAAAAATTGAGTTTTCTGATATATATAGTAAATTTTCAGCTTAAGATTGATACCTTGCAGCCGCTGCACTTACAAAGGCGCAGGCATAGGATGTGCCGCTAACATGAGTCATTCTACCAGAGGCCCTAGCTACCCACAAGCCCTAAAATGCACTTTTATACACAAAAAATTCCCCAAGCAAATCATTGACTAACAAAAGCTAATGATATAAAATAAAAACTATAAGATACATATTTTGGAGAAGAATTCAGTACACCTTTTATACAAAAATTAAATTTACATCCACTCAAATTATGTAGCTTCCTCCTCATCCCTTTCACACTACCCTACCATAAAACTCTCCAATTAAAATCCTATAAGTCCTATGAATATTATTTTGGGGGAGGCATGTATATTTATGAACAATCCGATTACTGCTGTTTGGGAAATCACTATGGGTTGCAACATGCGTTGCAAACACTGTGGCTCTAGTTGTGAAAATGCTTTAGATGGTGAAATGACAACTGATGAGGCTTTAAAACTTTGCGATGATTTAGGTGAATTAGGCTTTAAGTGGATCACTCTATCCGGAGGTGAGCCAACCACAAGGAAAGACTGGGATCTCATTGCCAAGAGACTTAATGAAAATGGAATCATACCTAATATGATAACCAACGGATGGCTTATGAGTGAAGAAATAGCCAAAAGAGCAGAAAAGGCTGGAATAAATACTATTGCCATCAGTATTGACGGTCTTGAAGAAACCCATGACTATATTCGAAAAAAAGACTCTTTTAAAAGAATCATGCAAGCTTTCGATATCCTGAAAAAAAGCAACATCCATGCTTCTGCCATAACCACTATAAACAATAGAAATATAAAGGAACTCCCTCAGCTAAGAGACATCTTGATAGAAAAAGGAGTTCGAGGCTGGCAACTTCAACTTGGACTTCCTATGGGGAATATGGCCAAAAACAGTGACCTTGTTGCGCAGCCTCACCATATAAGTGAAGTAATTGACTTCTCTTACCAAAGTGTAAAGGAAGGTCACAATATTATTATTCAACTTGCTGACTGTATAGGCTATTTCGATTTAAAAGAAATAGAAGTAAGGAAAAATAACAGTGGCAACGATACCTATAGCTGGATGGGATGCGGTGCTGGCAAATACAACCTTGGAATTCTCCATAACGCTGATATTTTGGGTTGTACATCCGTTAGAGACAGAAGCTTTATTGAAGGAAATGCAAAAACAACTCCAATTAAGGACATCTGGGAAAATCCAAATAGTTTCAGCTGGAACAGAAATATGACCAAGGATAAACTTTGTGGGGTATGTAAAAAATGCGAATACGGAAACCAATGCCTTGGTGGCTGCTCAAACACCAGGTTGACCATGGAGGGAAGTGTATACGCTGAAAACAAGTACTGTTCATACAATGTTGCAATTAGTACAGCAAATGAACAGCTTAAGAAAATAGAAGATATTGATGTAATCAAATCAAAAGCAAGAAAGTTTGCAGCCAATGGTAATTTCCAACTATCTGAAATATTGCTCTCAAAAGCAATTGACCTTGGAAAAGCCGATAAGGAGTTATATGAGTTTTATGGGTTTGTGAGCTTTATGCTTGGTAATTATTCAGATGCAAAAAAAGCCAATGAAGAAGCACTGAAAATTCATCCGGATAGTGCGTATGCCAATAAAGGAATGGGCCTCTCAATAGCGAGACTTGGTGAAGTAGATAAAGGAATAGAGTTTTTACGAAAGGCAATAAGCTTATCCGATGAAAACTTTACTGATCCTTACTATGATCTTGCAGTTATACTTTTTGAAAACGGGAGAAAAGAAGAAGCTTTAAGTGTTATTGAAGAAGGAAGAAACAAATATAAAAGCTTTGAAGATGCTAGCAAAGATCTTTATGAGATGCTGACAAATGCCTCTTAGGAGTGATATAAATGCAAAAGCATCTGTTTAAGAGATACATATGCATAAGACAATATGATATCACAGACTGTGGAGCTGCTTGTCTATCTAGCATTGCCCGCTACTACGGACTTAAAATTTCTCTGACAAAAATAAGGGAAATGGCTGGCACCGATACTCAAGGGGCAAATGCTTACGGATTAATTAGTGCTGCAAAAAATCTGGGCTTTTGTGCAAAGGGTTTTAAAGCTTCGAAGGAAGAATTAGCGACTGATTTTAAGCTTCCTGCAATAGCGAATGTACTGGTAGATAACAAGCTCACACACTTTGTTGTAATTTATTCAATAAAAAATAATACCATTATTGCTGCCGACCCGGATAAGGGAATAGTTAAGTATACCCTTGATTCGTTTTGTTCCATTTGGACCGGCGGTCTTATTTTGCTCGAGCCGGATGAGAACTTTCAAAAAGGCAACCATACGGAAAGTATGCTTTTAAAATTTGCATGTGTTCTTAAGCCTTTGAAAAGAACTCTTCTAGGTATTTTTGTTGCGTCATTAATATATACTGCTCTTGGGCTTTTGGGCTCCTTTTACATAAAGTATCTTTTCGACGACCTTATAAAATTTGAAAAACTTGCGGATCTCAATAGAGTTTCAATGGGTTTTGTTGCTATATTTGTAATTCAGATTGTTTTAAATCTATATAGAAACGTCCTTCTCACAAAACTTAGTATAAGTATTGATAAAACAATAATGATGGAGTATTACTCCTATGTATTGAAACTCCCGATGAATTTCTTCAACTCAAGGAAGGTAGGAGAAATTATATCAAGATTTCTTGATGCTTCAAAAATAAGGGATGCAATTTCCGGCGCTACTCTGACAATAATGATTGATACCCTTATGGCCTTTGCCGGTGGAATCATTTTATACATGCAAAACCCATTTCTGTTTCTTATAGCTGTTATTGTCATTTTATCGTATGGAATAATTGTAACCTGTTTTAACGTGCCGATAAAAAATGCCAACAGAAAAATTATGGAAGATAATGCACAATTGGCCTCTTCCCTAGTGGAAACCATTGAAGGAGTAGAAACTGTTAAGTCCTTTTGCGCTGAGGAACATACAGTAAAAACCACTGGTGAGAAATTAGAAAAGTTAATGGTAAGCTCTTTTAAAGAAGCCCTACTACAAATAAACCTCTCTTCCCTAACAGGTTTCATAGCCGGCCTTGGAGGAATAGTTATACTGTGGGCAGGTGCGTATAGTGTCATCTTGGGTAATATGAGTTCCGGTCAGTTGCTGGCGTTTAATGCACTTTTAGCATATTTTCTTTCCCCGGTCAAAAATTTAATTGATCTCCAGCCGCTTATTCAAACAGCAATTGTTGCATCTAACAGGCTTGGAGAAATACTTGAACTCAGCACTGAAAAGGATTTAAAACACGAAACTGACAATTCCCCGAATTCCTTAAAAGGTGATATTGAGTTCAAAAATGTTGATTTCCGATATGGAACAAGAAAGCTTGTACTAAAGGATATTAATATGACTATACCCCAAGGCAAAAAAATAGCTCTAGTAGGTGAAAGCGGTTCAGGGAAAACAACCTTGGTAAGACTACTGATGGATTTTTACATTCCTGAAAAAGGAGATATTCTTTTATCAGGACATAATATAAGAGCTATAAAACTTGATGTGATAAGAAAGAGAATTGCGTTTGTTTCCCAGGATGTTTTCATTTTTAGCGGCACAGTTACTGAAAACCTTTGCTTAGGTCTTACAAATATTAATGAGATGGAGATTGTGAACGCCTGTAAAATGGCTAAAGCCCATGACTTTATAGAAGAACTTCCGCAAAAATATGATACCTTCTTACACGAAAGTGGTTCCAACCTTTCAGAAGGTCAGAAACAAAGGCTTGCCATTGCAAGAGCACTGCTAAAAAACCCGGATATATTGATTTTAGATGAAGCAACCAGCAATTTAGACAGCATTACCGAAAATTATATTCAAGGCACTCTAAATGCTTTCTCCGCCGATATTACAGTAATTATAATAGCACATAGATTAAGTACCATTTCAAGCTGTGACAAAATCTATGTATTGGATAAAGGAGAAATCGCAGAGAGCGGAACTCATGTCGAGCTTTTGGCCCAGAAAGGTTGTTATTATAAAATGTGGCAGCACACAGAAAGTGTTGCAATATCTAATGAAGCTGATATGAATACAAAAGCAATATAAAGAGAAATTGCTTTTGTTTACATATAAAGATTACCAAGATAGAAAGGAGGTTAAATTATGTCAGACTCAAAGAAATTATCCGTAGGTAAAGAATTAACAGATGATGAACTTATGGAAATGACAGGCGGGCACAGGTTCTGCAAAACTCATTGTAAGCGTTTTCCATTTAAGCCTGAAACTCCTACTACTAAGTATGGTATTCAGCCGGAGGTCATTGCAAAGTATGGTATTGAGCCAGAGGCTAGACCACTGTATGGTATTGCGCCAGATCAGCCTAGAACGTTGTATGGCATTGATCCATTTTAGTATTTCTTAATTTCATCTATTTTTGGAGGCATAGCCAAAAGCTGTGCCTTTTTCTAACATCATTTTATACACTTCAATAGTGACAAACAGCTCATCAAATGAATAGAACTTATTGACAAACGGGATCAAATTTTTTATGATACAAGAAAAACTACGAATGCAAGAAACGAGGTACAAGATGAGAATAAGATTAGCGACTATGGAAGACTTGAACACAATTACCGAAGTAGAAGCCCTCTGCTTTCCACATGCAGAAGCAGCAACAAAAGAATCCTTTCGCAAGAGGCTTGAAGTATTTCCCAATCATTTCTGGCTCTTAGCAGATGAGGAACGCCTCGTCAGCATTGTCAATGGAATGTCTACAAACCTGGAAATGTTACAAGATGAGATGTTTGAGGATGCATCGATGCATGATGAAAATGGGGCATGGCAGATGATCTTCGGAGTTGCAACAATTCCTGAGTATCGCAAACAAGGCTGCATGAAGAGATTAATGAAACATGTGATTTCCGAAGTTCACTCTCAAGGAAGAAAGGGACTGGTACTGACTTGTAAGGAAGATTTAGTACCTTATTATGAGAAGTTAGGCTTTGTGAACGAAGGCAAGTCAGAATCAACACATGGTGGTGCTGTTTGGTTTGATATGCGGCTGACATTTTAGCATAAAAAAGATCGTAATGTTCTAGAAGAATTGAACTACTAGTACCTTAGATTATGGACATCTTTAGTGCCATAAAAGAGCCCATAAAATAAGCTCTTCAATTATCTTTGGCTTAAAACTTCAGCATAAAGTTCATTCAATCACAAAGGAGCGCTCACTGCATCTTTATATTGAACATATCTTAAGCAAAGCCCTTTTGGTTGAGCCATTGGAATGCCTTCAGTGCGTTTATTTCCATCTAATATTTTTTTCACTTCGTCAGCTACTAATTTATTTTTACCAACCTCTAAAAGAATCCCCACAATCAGTCTTGCCATATGAAGTAAAAACTCATCACTATTTACTATAATTTCAATAACCATACCATTTTCAATAATATCTAAGGAATTAATAGTTTTTACTGTGGATTTCGAGCCCTCTTTCAAGCTTGTAAAGCTTTTAAAATCATGGGTGCATCCTTAGGTAATATTTTAGAATCAAAAGAATTATTATCAAGTTATCACCTCGAAGTCTTAAGGTTTAGTATCCTATTAAACTCTTCTCAGGATTCGAAAGAACTTACAGCTTCTGATTTTGTAGCCTCAGAAAAGAAACTTTACTATTTTTATAAGACTTTAAATAACATCAATAACTTTGCAAATAAAAATAGAGAGCTAAATGAAAGCATTCCTCTTCATGGTAGGATTATCAAACCAGATGTAGTAGACAATATTAAAATAT
The DNA here is from genome assembly GCA_023421115.1 of Bacillota bacterium. GTDB lineage: Bacteria > Bacillota > Clostridia > Acetivibrionales > Acetivibrionaceae > Acetivibrio. The sequence goes on from JAEZUI010000019.1 coordinate 61,396, forward strand.
TATTTGTTGCCGCTATCAACGATAATTTCAATACTTCCTTAGCTATTTCCGAGTTTGCACAGGTATTTAAGTATTCAAATGCTTTATTAAATAATGCTAATGAAAATCCTCTTCACAAACTTACCACGTTAAATAAAATACACAAAGATATTTTAGCAGTAGCAAACTTATTGGGTCTTTTCTTAGAAGCACCTGAAGTATTTATCTTAGAAATGAAAGAAAAATATATAAAGCTTAGTAATATTGATATGGAAGAAGTTAAAAAACTAATGGATTTAAGACAAAAGGCTAAACTCAAAAAGAATTATAAATTGTCAGATGAATTAAAAGCGACACTTGATCAAAAAGGCATTATTGTTCGAGACTCACTATTTGATTCTGAATGGGACATTAAAGAGTTATATGCTTAATATTGAGGCTTTCATTGTCTAAAACGAACCTAATTGATACAATTTCAGAAATCGAGATCATACATAGTTATACATTTAAAACGGAATCCCTCAGTTGCTTATCGAGAAATTCCGTTTTTTCATTTTTTTTAATGCTATTGCGTTAATGTTTCACATTGTATCCAATTCCATTTATAGTTATAGCACATGCTCCCGATGGAATTTTTGCGATTCACAGGTTCACCAATACTAAGTCTTAAAGTCTTGCATCAGTTTATTAGATTTGATTTTTGCAGAAGTCTTCTTACAATTACTGCGACCTCCGCTCTGGTTATATTGTGTTTTGGCGAAATCATTTTATTTACTGTTTCTGATACAATACCTGCTTTGATACAATCTGTAATGGATCCCTTTGCCCATTCAGAGGATTCTTCAAACGCTGGGAAAGCTGCAAGCAGCTGTTTTGCTTCATCTGCCTTAAGATTAGCTTTTAGATCAGTAATGCTCATAGCTCTGGCAAACATGGTCATTGCCTGCTCATTTGTAATTTTATCCATTGGCCCAAATATACCGTTACCATAACCTGATATAATACCATGTTCATACGCAATGGAAACTGCATCATAGTACCATGCATCTTTAGTTACATCACTGAAGGCATCTCTCCCTGCTCCAGCACGCATCACTCCAAGTGCCCTAACAACAATTGCTGCAAATTCCGCTCTTGTAATGTCTCCGTCAGGCTCAAACCTGTCTTCGCTGACTCCACTGATAATCAGTCTTGAACCCATATCATTCACTGCATCTTTTGCCCAATGGTTTTCTACATCCTTAAAAGTCTTAGGACTATATATAACTGTATAAGTACTGTTATTTAAACTGTTAATTTTTGCATAGTGTTTTCCATTTATAATAGTAATGGCTGTCGGTACATGGGAGAATGTTCCATCCGAATTCAACACTATTCCTGTGGTTACTCTACTTGGGTCTATACCTTCTGGAATCGCCACAGTCCTCGCAACATAGCCGTTGAATTTGGAAACCTCTACTGTTTTATTACCGCTTGAACAGGTGATGTTAAACTCTATTGGCTTTACAACCACCTGATAATTGTTTTTATTTGCAGTGTTCTGAACCACATCTACCGTATCCTGCGGTGGTGCTGAAATAGCAACATTCACCTCGATATCCTTTAGTTCAACCTGCTCACCTATCTGCTCTGAAACATTATCAATATTTATTTGTGATGCCGGCAGTGTATAAATCACATTTTCAGTTTTTATTTCCAAAACAGCCTCTTTTCTTTCCATGTTTTTAACAGTCTCACCACTTAATCGACCTACTACCACATCTGCATCATTTTTCACAGGTATGGTTACAGTTGTATTGTTACCTTCAGTTTGAAGCTTTTCCTCTATCCTTTTATCATCCAGAGTGATTGTTGTAATTAGCTTATCACCTTCTTTTTTGGTTGTCACCGTTGCAGCTGTTTCCTTTTTTTCGTTAACTAGTATCTCTACTCCGCTATCTGGTGTTGATGTTGGTGTTGTTGTTTGCTTTGGTGTTGGTTTTATACTTCCACTTGAGCTGGTTCCACTGCTTTTCTGTGGTGCCGGCAGAGTCACCATAGCACTGGTTACCTCTGCAAGTACTCCCGAATTAAAGGCCAGTTGGGCATTAATTACCTGGGTTCCGTTAGTGGCTGCCAAACCGTTGAAAATAACCACACCGTTGACAGCTGACCCAGTGGTTGTACCTACTAGAGTCCATTTACCCGAATCTTTTTTACTTGCAGTAACTTCCGTACTGTTATCCCATGTACAGGTATTTCCATACTGATCCGTTAAAGCTATTATCGGCTGCTGGGCGAACTGCCCACCATTGGCTACAGGAGCTGTAATGTTTTGGATAACAGTCAAATCCGATATTGCACCATGATTGATGGTTTGAGATACTATTGAGTTGCCGTATCCTGATGCTGTAACCACAACATTTGCCGTACCCGGTGTCTGGAGGTATGTATTGTCCCCAACACTTGGCTTCAAAGTAACTTTACCGCTAGATACCGTGTATTGATTGGCAGTCAATGTGTTTGCGTTATAGCTTACACCTGTGATGGCACTTTCAAAAGCTGCATCCGCAGCAAATGTGATTTCCAAATCATTATCCACGCTGTTCCCTGTTGTATCTGCGGTAAGTGCCTTTCCCACATTTTGAGGAATGGTAAATGTTGAGCTGTCCACTGTCTTAATTCCGATTGTAAAAGTTATGTTTCCATTCCCTATTGTTGCCAATGTACATGTCAGATCGGTGAATGTTACTGTTCCTGCCACTGCAGCTTTCGTTGTCGTTCCGCCTATACTCCATGAACCTGTTCCACTCTTTGCTGTTGCCACTACGTTTGCTGTTGATGAAACACCTGTTGTACAGTAATTTCCGTATTGGTCTTTCAGTTTCACCACAGGTTGCGTTGCCAATGCCTCACCGCTTGCTGCCCCCGGTACAGGCTGTGTAGTCACCTCAAGTGTTTCTACCGCTCCTGCTTTGATGGTTTGAGA
>JAEZUI010000072.1 GCA_023421115.1 Bacillota bacterium
ACCATACATTATAAAGTTAGATCCGAATATGTTACAGTAAGACTTCCAGTAAAACAAGGATTGAAACATTACTGATTTAATATGTATGTTGTCATAATTAACAGTTACAGTAAGACTTCCAGTAAAACAAGGATTGAAACTGAAAATTAATATTATAAAATATGGAAAAGTTTTAGGTTACAGTAAGACTTCCAGTAAAACAAGGATTGAAACCAATTGTTAAAAATACTATTTGGAGAAACGACAAAGAAGTTACAGTAAGACTTCCAGTAAAACAAGGATTGAAACATTTTTACCTTCTTGGTTTTATGCCTTTCCCAAATAGTTACAGTAAGACTTCCAGTAAAACAAGGATTGAAACTCAACATCACCATACATTATAAAGTTAGATCCGAATATGTTACAGTAAGACTTCCAGTAAAACAAGGATTGAAACATACAATAATATAACTGGCTTAAATATTCATCTTTTTGTTACAGTAAGACTTCCAGTAAAACAAGGATTGAAACTCGGTAATGTAAAGGAAGGAGATAAGGTATATTTTGTTACAGTAAGACTTCCAGTAAAACAAGGATTGAAACCATACTATTAAGACATGGGAACATTCAAGAAAATTTTAGGTTACAGTAAGACTTCCAGTAAAACAAGGATTGAAACTAAAATGTACTCTTCCACAATTACAAAATCTAACATGTTACAGTAAGACTTCCAGTAAAACAAGGATTGAAACATAAAGTCTATATCATCTTTTAAATCTTGAACAATGTTACAGTAAGACTTCCAGTAAAACAAGGATTGAAACCTCCTTTTCCTATATACTTCCACATAATTTGATGCTGTTGCAAAAGAACAAGCACTAAAAAGGCTTTTTATAGTAACAAAAAAATAATTATGGTACACTTATTTTGTAGAAATTTGCATGAAATGTTTGACAATTCTTATCTGAAGTTGTAATATTGTATTGAAATACAAAATATTACTGCTTTGAGAGAAGGTGACTCGTTGCTTGCAGGTGTATTGCAAATAGGGGATTACGTACTCAATAACAAAAGCACTGAATCGGAAGAATATGTCCAAGTCATTGAGAATCCCAATGAAAAAGGAAATTATAAGCATATATTGAAAATTGCATTTAACTTGAAAGATGAGAGCGTATTATACAGAGGTGTAGAATACGAGGAGTTTTCTGACGACAAAATAAATAAGTATGCTTACAAAAGGGGAAGTGCAAGAGGTGGTGACATAACACCCACTTCAAAGTACACTGACCCGTCAAAAACTGTAAATAAGATTTTAATATCTCTAAATGATATTCTGAAAAGCTCAGACGATAAGAATTCAGATCGAATAATATTTAAAAATATATGTGAGTACATATCTTCAAATCAAGAAAAGATCGAAATTGAAATCAGTGAAAAAATTAAATCAATAACATTGGAAAAGGGAGAAACCTTTATTATTACTGTGACATTGTTCGAAGATGGTAATGAAAAGTATATGGGGGACTTCAAGATAATAAAGAAGCATCTTGGTAGAATTTCCGATGAGCAGTATTATAGTAAGTATGGCAAAACCTCAAAGGGGAACGGCATTTGCTATTACTGTACAAAAGAAACTGAAGTCTTTGGCTTTGTAAATACCTATAATTCCTATACTGTTGACAAAATAGGCTTTGTAAGCGGAGGTTTCAAACAGGAAAAAGCTTGGAAGAACTATCCTGTTTGTGGTAGCTGTGCGCAAAAATTAGAACAGGGGAAAAAGTATTTGAGGGAGAATCTCACTTCAAGGTTTTCCGGGTTCAATTACTTTGTAGTACCTAAAGCTGTAATAAGGGATTCGGAGGATGAAAAGGAGTTTATAGAGACACTAGAGGAATTTGAGAAGCACAAAAACTTTTCTACCGAAAAGAATACAAAGCAAAACCTTCTTTCGAGCGAGAGAGATTTTCTTGACATAATGAAAGACAGCAAGAACTATCTTAATTACAATATGCTTGTTTTTAAAGAGGAGCAATCAGGCAGTGTTTTTAGAATTCTTCTCTATATTGAGGATATTGTTCCAAGCAAGGTTAAGAACATTTTGAGAGTAAAAGATGTAGTGGATGAAATTGAGTTATTTAAAAATTTGCCGGGGAAAGATAAGACAACCTATGATTTGAAGTTCGGTTTTGACAAAATAAGAACCTTTTTCCCTAATAACAAGATGGAAGGCAACTTTGATAAAAGTTTTCTTGAAATTTTAAACAATGTATTTACATACAAAAAGATAAGCTACAAATTTCTTTTAGGCAAAATGATCTCAAAGATACGAGTTGCTTTCGCCAGGGAAGAATATCTGGAGGCATTAGTACTTCAAGCATTGATGAACATTATGTTTATTGACAAACTTAATCTGTTTAATGACAAAGGGAGAGGGGTGCACAAAATAATGGTTGAAAAGACAGAAAAGAATAAGAAATATCTAGACTTTTTTGAGAACGAAAGCTACAGAAATGCTTTTAGTTCAGACTATAAAAGGGCTGTATTTCTAACTGGTATATTGGCAGAAAAGCTATTGAATGTGCAGGAGTTTGAGGAAAAAAAGAATAGACCATTTTATAGTAGACTAAATGGTTTGAAACTAGATAGGAATATAGTAAGAAGGATATATGCTGAAGCTATCAATAAGTTGAATGAATATAATAAGAATTATCGATATAAAGAACTAGAATATCTGATTGGAATGTATATATTGGGAGAGGAGACTGAAAAGAATATTTCAAATGATGATATCAGCTTCTACTTTGTGTTGGGTATGACACTGGCAAAGCACTTTAAGGAAGAAAAAAAGAGCGAGGAGGATGTTAAACAATGATTAAGAACAGGCAGGAGATATTATTTTTGTATGATGTAACGGATGCAAATCCTAATGGTGATCCGTTGGATGATAATAAGCCCCGTATAGATGAGGAAACAGGTATTAATATTGTAACGGATGTTAGGCTGAAAAGAACAATAAGGGATTATTTATACAGCTACAAAGGTTATGATGGTTCAAATGGAAAGGACATATTTGTAAGAGAACTTGAATCTGAAAAGGTAAGTGGTGGTATTAAAGACGGTAAAGCTAGAGCAAGGGACTTTAAGGAGAACTTGGACGAAATTCTTGATAAAGCAATCGATATAAGACTTTTTGGTGGGGTAATCCCTTTGGATAAGGCATCAATAACATTTACCGGACCTGTACAGTTCAATATGGGAAGGTCGTTAAACAAGGTCAATTTAAAGCATATTAAAGGAACTGGTGCCTTTGCATCTGAAGATGGAAAAGCTCAGAAAACTTTCCGAGAGGAATATATTATTCCATATTCACTAATAGGTTTTCATGGCATAGTAAATGAAAATGCAGCTAAGGAGACGAAACTTACTGACGAAGATGTGGGTTTGATGGATGAGGCTATATGGAACGGTACTAAAAACCTTATTACCCGCTCAAAGATGGGACATATGCCAAGGCTATTGTTAAGAGTGGTATATAAGGCGGAACAGAATTTCTTTATAGGAGATTTGCAAAACAAGATAGAAATTAACTTTGATATGGCGGAGGAAAAACTTAGGACAATCAAGGACTTTTCAATAAAAATGGATGATTTGGTTAACGAGCTGGTCTTATATAAGGATAAAGTTGAAAAAGTGATTTACACTGCGGATAAAAACTTAAAACTGACTTTAAAAGGTCAGAACGTTAACTTAAAGGATATAAATGAAATAAAATTTGAAGAAAAATCTTATTAGAGAGAGGGAGGCAAATGGCTGAAAAATATCTGGTTTTTGATATAAGTGCCTTTTACGGACACTTCAAAAAACCTTATACAACTACATCTCCCCTTACATATTCAATTCCGACCAGGACCGCTGTTGCCGGTATGATTGCAGCTATGTTGGGGTTTGGAAAGGAAGAGTATCAAAAGCATTTTACTAAAGAGGCTGCAAAAATAGGGATAGGCATCAAGAAGCCTATAAAAAAGGTTAGAATCAGTGAAAATTTAATAAATACAAAAAAGTCAATAAATAGAATACAGGAACGTACTCAAATAAAGGTTGAGTATTTGAAAGATGTATGTTATAGGATTTATTTCACACATAAAGATGAAAAAATATATAGCAAACTAAAAGGACTTCTCTCAAATCACAGCACGGTATATACAATCAGTATGGGGCTTAGTGAAAATCTTGCCAACTTCGCTTTTGTTGGAGAGTTTGAAGGCCGAGAGGTACGTGGAAGCATGGAGTTTAATGAGTTTTCAAGTGTTTTGCCTGTGGAGGGGATTAGGAAAGGTGATGTAGAATATGAGGACGAAAGGGAGTATTTTACTGAAACCATACCCATTGAAATGGATGATGATAGAAATGTGAAAGAGTATAAAGAGGTATTGTTTGAGAGAAACAGTGGGAAAATTAAAGCAAAACTTGAGGGCTATATTGAAATTATAGAGCTAGATGAAAATATCATGGTACTATAAAGGGGAGAAGTATTGTGCTGCTTTCACATCCGGACAAGCTGCTACGAGAACATTTGAAAAATGTTTCCTTGATAGGTGACTGCATTTTTTCACAAAAAAGCATTAATTTTGAAAGTTTTTCGATAGAAAAAATCCGACAGTTAAATCGGATAAATCTTTTGACTCATGATCTTGGTAAAGCTACTTCCTATTTTCAAGAGTATATAAGAAGTGTGAATAACAAAAAAAGAAATGATGAAAAGAAAAGTCACGGGTTATTGTCAGGGGTCTTGGCCTTTAAAATTGTCAACACTATTTTAAAGGACGAGACCCTTGCTTTTTTTTCATATATGGTGGTTTCCAAACACCACGGAGAACTGCTTGATTTTGCAGATTATACATCCGTTTTAAATGGAAATGAAAGTAACATCGAGCTTTTGAAACTTCAGTTTGAAAGTATCAACAAAACAGAGTTGCAGGAAGTAATAACAGAGATTGGAATTGATTTTTCCCTATCTAATTACTCAACAGATGAATTTATGGCGGATATTGATTATCTGACAAACAGAAAAGTAAGAAAAAAGGTGAAAGAAGCATTAGGACTTGAAACGTTTCTTTTGATTAACCTGCTCTTTTCCATGCTTATTTTTTCAGACAAACTTGAGGCTATATATAACAGTGAAAATATGAGCATTGAGGACTTTATTGAGAAAAGTACCAAGAGACCAAACTTATTGTCAGCTTGTGTTGAAAAATACAAAGAGAGTCTTGATATAAAGAATATACAAATGGCAAAGCGCAGAGATGAAATTTATGATGATGTTATGGAAAGCGTTGATAATATTAAACTTGAAGAAAAAATATTTTCAATAAATCTTCCCACCGGTTCGGGTAAAACCCTTATTGCGCTGAAAACTGCATTAAAGCTAAAAGAGCGTATAATGTACGAAAAGTACTATAACCCAAGAATTATCTATGTCCTTCCTTTTACATCAATAATTGAACAGAATTTCGATGTTTTTAGGGAGGTTCTAGGTATTGAGGAGTCAAATGTGATCCTCAAACATCATTACCTGTCAGAGCGTATTTATAAATGGGAAAAGGATGGAGAAATAGAAAACTACAGTGATGCGATTTCAGAGCATCTGGTTGAATCGTGGGATTCTGAAATAGTGGTTAGTACTTTCGTCCAGCTTTTACATTCCATATTTACAAATAGAAACAGGAAGCTAAAAAAATTTCATAACATGGCAAATTCAATTATTATACTCGATGAAGTTCAGAGTATACCGCATAGGTATTGGAAGCTGGTGCGTGAAACACTAAAGTCAATGGCTATATATTTGAATTGCCATTTTATATTTATGACGGCAACGATGCCCTTGATTTTTTCGGAAGAGGAAGGGGAAATCTACGAACTAGCAAAAGGCAAAAGGAAATATTTCGATGAGTTTGACCGTATAAGAATTGATGCAAGCAGGCTTGATTACAAAATGACACTTGAGGAATTCAAGGTGTTTCTACTAGATGAGATATACGAGTATGAGGAAGATGACTTTTTAATTGTATTAAACACAATTAAGACTTCCATTGAAATATTCTCATTTTTGAAAAGGGAGTTTGAGGGAGAGGCAGAGATATACTACCTATCCACCAACATTATACCTAAAGAGAGGCTTGACAGAATTAAGAGAATAAAGGAAAGCAAAAATCGGAGGATAATTGTGTCAACACAGATGATTGAGGCGGGAGTTGATATTGACCTTGATCGAGTGTACAGAGATTTTGGACCAATGGACAGCATCAATCAGACTGCAGGCAGGTGTAACCGTGAATGGAGTGGTAAAAAAGGAATTGTAACACTGGTAAATTTGGTTAATGAAAATCATAATGATAAATCTTATGCCAGTTATATCTATGACAATGTTTTGATGGAAGAAACCAAAACAGCACTAAAGGATAAGGCGATGATTGAGGAAAAAGAGATATTTCAGTTGGCAGAAAAGTATTACAGGGGACTGAAGAACCACGGAAGTGACGAGAGTGAAGGGCTTTTGAATTGTATTAAAGAGCTTCGATATAAGGAGGCTTTTGAATACAAGGAAGGTAAGGATTCACAAACCTTTGAGTTGATAAAGCAGGATTTTAAGTAAGCGTAAAATACGACCCGTCTACAACTACTGCTCCTTCTGTTGTATAATTTTATCATGAAGTCTGCAAGATTCAGGCAGATCACTTGACCAAG
>JAEZUI010000080.1 GCA_023421115.1 Bacillota bacterium
AACAGACAGGAAAGCTCTCAAGCAATTATGCATTTAAGTATTGGAATGGTGAGGAGTGGAAAAGCACAAAAAGTATAGGCCTTAATGCTGGTGCATGGCAGCATATTGCAGTCAGTGTTTCAGAGGACGGAGAAATATCGTTTATATTAAATGGTGGAGAAAAGATAGAGTACTCGTATGGGGAAATCAATTGGAAGGACACCCAATTATATCTTGGAAGTGAAGGCTATAAAGGAAGTATGCATCAGGTGGGAATATGGGACAGGCAATTGACGCTTGAAGAAATTGCGGCTGTGATGGAGAACGGACCACAGGCAAAACCATATGGACTCGCACAGGTGTGCCAAAACAGTTCCTCAAACTTCGTAAAAAATGAGGTTGAAGCAATAGAGTATATTTTAAGTGACTTGAGTTTTGACCACTTAGTCTCAGTAGACTTTCCAGATGTGAATACGATAAGCATTACAGGTGGGAAACTACTAAAACCTGATGGAAGTATATATAAATACACATATACCTTCCCGATAAAAGTAAGACTATTAGACGGAGACTATTATGCAACAGAAGATGCACTAAGGAACAGTATAGCAAGTTTCCTTGCGAAAAAGTCAGCTGAAGGGGTATATCTTACAGAGTATGAGCTGGAAGGAAGTCAGTACCTTTACAATGTGGCTTGTGCACCTCTATACGCAAAGATGTTGTGTGATACAGGAGATAACGTAACACTAGAACAATTTATAAATGCGATGGGTCCACAATGGGAAATTCAATGTGCTAACATAAATAGTGAGATAAGCATTAGAGAACTGATACATAATTTGCTTGATTTAGCAGGCATGATACCAGTAGTAGGTGCAGTATTTGATGGAGTTAATGCGGTCATATACTTTATAGAGGGTGACGTTCTAAATGGCTGTATATCAATGTTAGGAACGATAGAATTTTGGGGTGGCTGTTATGCACTAAGGATAGCATTAAAGAATGGTGATAGCGTATCAAAAATAGCAGCCAAGAAACTCGGTGGATGCATTAGCAGAGTGAAATCGGGAGTAGGCAATGTGTTGGACGATATTGCAAGTGTTAAAAGGATAGGAGACAGCTATGAATTTGTTACTGCAGATGGTATAATATTCAAGATGGTAGATGACGATATGCTGTATTCTACCAAAAGTGTTATAAAAGCAATGGCTAATTCAACAGATGAATTAATAACATGTTTAAAGACTAAACCAGAAGCCTTGTTTGAGTTGGTTAAGGAAACAAAGAATCTTGATGACAGCATACTGTTCAAGCTTGTAGATGACACAGAAGTAAAGATTTTCAAAAGCGATTTGACAGATGAAATGCATACAGCTCTTGTAGGCAAAAATGGGTTGTTGGTAACTGGTGACTGTACAGAAGAAATGGCTAAAGGATTTGATGATGCAATAAGCATAGCAAAGTCAAGGGGAATTACTGATGCAGATGAACTTATGCGGATTGGTAAAGCAGCAGCAGATGCATCCGGTGACCTTGCTAGATTTGCTAGCGGAGCGAGAAGATCAGCATTGAATATACTTTCACATGAAGAAATAGCATTCATAAAAAGCGAATTTGAAGCAATAGGGGGCGACCCATCAAAACTAGTTTTTAATCAAGGTGGAGGAACATGCTATGTTGATGAACTTGACCAAATCTTTATCAGAGGAGATGTTTTCCCGCTTGAAGATGCTGCACACCCACGTTCTACAATGAGTCCGCGCGCTGTTCTTGCACATGAGTACTATGGGCATGCAGCTAACGCTGGAACGCCAGTTCCGGCTGGCATGTGGAACGATGAATTTCGTGCAAGCTACATGGCTGCGAAGAATGCACCAAATCTTACTGATATAGATAGATATAATTTAATTCAGGATGCTATAACACGTGCTCAAGAAGCAGGTGTAACAATTGAACTTAATGATTTTATGAGGAGTATATTGTATGGGTATTAATAAAAATAATCTAAAAATTACCAAAGACGAAGCTAGTCTGTTAATAAAAGCAAGTGAGGATTTTTCAAAATATGGGACAACTTTAATAACTTGTCCTCGCTGCGGAAGTAAGTTGATTCAAGAAATAACTGGAAATTCGGGCACGGTAAGATGTGAGAAAGAAGATTGCCTGAAAATAACTCTTAGAGGTTTATGATAAAGTGACAGAAAGGATGTATGTTTGTGAGAAAATATTTAGTCTTTATAATGATTCTTTGTTCTGTTTTTATTCTTTCAGCGTGTCAGTCAAATAGTGGATGTGAGGGTAATGGATCATCCGATGGTGCTACAAGTCAGAAAAATGAGTATGAAGTAACTGATGTTTTTTCCATTGGGAATCAAGTCGTTGCAATAGGAAATGTCATTGAGGGTGAATTTAAAGAAAACGATGAAGTCGTAATAAAGTTTAATAACAAGGAATATAGAGATAAAATAGTCAAGGTTGATAATTCAATAAATTCCGGAGCAACTATAATGAAAAAAGGAGAAAATGGAAGCCTCCTATTGGAGAAAACAGATAAAGACTCTGTAAAGAGAGGGGCAAAAATTTATACAATAAAGTAAGCAAAGAGGATAAAATAAGTGGCATGACATTGGAATGCTACCAGACAAACCGGGTGGAAATGATTAAAAATGATCTAGCCCCGACCGTAATATTAACGGCTCTGGGGTTTTTCTTTTTTCTTGGTTCTAACTTTGTTTACTATAAAAATTACAGTTTTGATTAGTCAGGCATCATAAGAAAATAAGAGAATTTACCATATTTGCCCAGGCGAAGACCAGCAGAGAATATTAGAAGTCCACTCCACTAAATTCAAAGCATTTTGATATACTGGTTGTGTTTTTTGTGCTGTAGTTGGTGACACTGGAGGTCAGGATGAGGATATGCTGTACAATTGGATAAAGATGGCTGCAAACAACCTGGGGACTCATAGAAATATTAGATTGAGTGCTGATAAAAGGAATTTGGTAAACTTGTCAGGCGAAGACCTGTATATAGACTTTGCAGCTGAGTTTTACGAACTTGGAGCTATTCCTGAGGTTATAGATAATTTCTCAATTTGTGTAGCACCTTCAAAGCTCTTGCTTAGAGGTAATGTTATAGATAAGTATATCCTGATGCCAAGGGATGAGTTGATATCTACACGTAAAATGGGAAGTCCTTCGATTAAATTGATTTCACCTGACACGCTTGCGATATACAATGAGATAGATGGCATAACCATAAAAGCAGAAGGAAAGAATTGTGCATATATTTATGCGTATGTAAACGGCAAAAGATTTACTGTGCAAGAGGGGAACAACCTAACATGTAAGTTTATCCCAAGTGCGGAGGGATTGTATCGAATATATGTTGAGGGTAAAAACGCTCCGGAGGCAAAGGGTACAACAGTCAGAACGAAAGAAATAACAGTACTTGTAAGGTTTACAACAGAGAGCATAACAAGGTATTCGCAGCTTAATTTCAATGGAAGCAACTGGGTTG
>JAEZUI010000194.1 GCA_023421115.1 Bacillota bacterium
GCATATATATGCAGCAGTTCAGTCCGGATTATTCAAAGGTGTTGATAGCAGTCATTTCAATCCTGATGTACCTATAACGAGGGCTGAGTTTGTAACGGTAATTGCGAATTATCTGAAAATACAAAGAACTAATGAGGAAGTTCCCTTAGTTTACACATTCAATGATATTCAAAATCATTGGGCACAAGGAAATATAGAAGAAATTGCTAGATATGATATAGTTAAAGGCTATTCCGATGGCTCCTTCAGACCACAGAAGCAAATATTGAGACAGGAAGCTGTTACTATGATAAATCGCCTACTTTATAGAGGTCCATTAACAAATATTACAAGCTCTTTCCCTGATATGACAAGTGCTCATTGGGCATTTGGAGATGTTGAAGAAGCAGTTCGATCCCATGAATTTGTTATAAATGATAAGGGTGAAGAAGTGATGACTAAATTTATAGACGACCCAATATGGTAAGATTATGATTTTAAAGGGCACGCGTAGTAAATGCGCAGTGCCCTTTTTGCATATTAAGGAAAAGGTCTCATTAAAATTCAGATAAATAGAATTGTATTCTTAGCAGAGGTTGAAGCTATTGTTATAATGTGATATTATTCATATGAAATGGATGAACTCTTTAGTTATTTTTCAAAGGTAAATTATTGTAAAGCTTTTATTAAGTCAGCTTATTATTTTCGTTCCGATGATTACTGCAAAGGGATTAACTCCCTTTATTGTAACTTATGCTGCGGCTTGAACTGCACTGATACTATGGTTGTAATGGAGGTAAGATATGAATGATATAAAAGAGAAAATTAAAGAAACTATTACATCAGTTTTACCCTTCGTTATTATTGTTATATTGATATCTCTGTTTGTTACACCACTAGGGAAGCAAACATTGATCAAGTTTTTAATCGGGGCAATATTTATAACTGTTGGAATGCCGATATTTCTTCAAGGCATAGACTTAAGCATCAGCCCAATGGGTGAGATGATGAGCCAGTCGTTGATTAAGACCCGCAGTTTGAAAAAGGTTCTAATTGGCAGTTTTATTTTTGGATTTATTGTAACCGTTGCTGAGCCGGATATGCATATTTTGTCAGGGCAGGTTGAAGCCGTATCAATGGGTCAAATTGGTAAGAATCTGTTATTAATAGTAGTTTCTGTTGGTGTTGGATTACTTGTCTCTTTAGGAATTTTGCGCATGCTGAAGAATATGCCTTTGAATCGTTTTCTAACCATAGTTTATGCGGCTGTTTTTGTGATGGCTTTGTTTGTGAATGGAGACTATTTGGCAATTGCCTTTGATGCAAATGGTTCAACAACTGGCTCTATCACTGTACCATTCTTGTTGGCTTTGTCTAGTGGTATTGCTAAATCTACTAGGACAGATAGTGATGAGGACATTGATAGTTTTGGTTTACTAGGGGTAGCTTCGACGGGGGCTATAGTGGCTATTTTGGTTCTTGGTGTTCTTTCAGGCAATCCTCAAATGACAGGAAGTCTTCCGGTAACAGAAACGACAACCAACAATATACTTACCAGTTTTCTTTTAGAGTTACCTAAAACAGCATTAGAGTCTTTTTTTGTTCTATTACCGATAATAATTTTATTAATTATTGCAAATCATTTCTCGCTTAAACTAAAAAAGAGACAAATTAGAAAAATAGTGGTTGGCTTAGTTTATACCTTGATGGGACTCACACTTTTCCTGATTGGAGTGAATGTTGGTTTTATTGATTCTGCCAGGCAATTTGGATATCAGCTTGCTGCAATGGAACAACATTGGTTGTTAATTCTGATAGCAGTTATTTTTGGAATTGTGACTATACCTGCAGAGCCTTCTGTGCACATATTGACACAGCAAATTGATAATGAAACAGCAGGATCAATCAAAGCTCGGACAGTTTTGCTAACACTTTGCGTTGGTGTAGGAGCAGCGGTTGGCCTGTCTATAATGCGCATTATTATGCCTGGAATGCAATTATGGCATATATTATTACCGGGCATAGCCTTAGCAGTGATTCTATCATATTTTGTTCCACAACTTTTTGTCGGGATTGCATTTGACTCTGGAGGTGTTGCTTGCGGAACAATGACTGCAACCTTTATATTGCCATTTGCCCAAGGGGTTGCGGAATACATTCCATCGGCAAATGTAATGACTGATGGTTTCGGTGTGCTTTCTCTTGTATCGATGACACCTTTGGTTGCTTTACAACTTTTTGGGTTTGTATACAAGTTAAAGCTAAAGAAAGCTGTTAAAACAAGACCTAAGTCAGATATTGAGGGGGAAGTAAAACATGCAAAAAAATGATAATATTTATGGAAGCAGTCTACTAGTTGTAATCATTGATAAAGGAAAAGGAAGCGAGATCCTGAACTATGTTTTGGAATTTGGAATCCGTGGTGCAACTGCATTTCGTGCGCATGGAACGGTACCTAATAAAATCTTGAGACTCCTTGAGTTAGGCGAAAGGCAAAAGGAAGTCATAATGATTGCTCTTCCAATTCGCTATGAAAATGATATAGTTCAAAAATTGAAAGATAGATTTCACTTCGATCGACCTGGAAAAGGAATTGTTTTTTCAATTGCACTCTCCGCTGTATATGGAAGCAAGCACTTTGTTCAAGAACCATTGCATACAACCGAAGCAATAAACGACTTACAATATCAGGCAGTGATGACCATTATTGATAAAGGTTGCACGGACAACATTCTGGATTTCTTTGAAGATAACGGCTTTCCAAGAGGTACTGTTATAGATGCTCATGGTTCTGCAGATAAATCAAATGCACTTTTAAATTTAATGCTTGAATCAGAAAAGGATATTTTTCTTGTCATAACAACACGAGAGGAAGCACGTAGACTGACTATGTTAATTACAGATTATCTAGACTTGAAATCAGATAATAGTGGAATTTTAGCTGTTCTAAATTTAAGACAATTGGTGGGAGTTAATTTTAAATTACCTGAAAGCCACGGAAAGAACGAGCTTTTTGTGGAGAAAAACAAATCCAGCTACTCGGCGATATTTGCTATTGTAGAAAATGATATGGATGAAGCAGTAATAAAAAGTGCTGAATCAGCTGGTTCAACCGGCGGTACTATCATTCATGCACGAGGCTCGTGCCCTTACGGTAAAGCCCCTTTATTCACTGGCGTCGAGCCAGAGCGTGAAATAGTATTAATTATTGCTGAGGATAACAAGATACCGGATATATGTAGCAAAATCAATAAAGATTTACAATTAGATCGTCCAGGTAAGGGAATCCTGTTGGTAGCTCCTTTATATGATACAATAGGTTTGAATTCACAATAAGTCCATGTATACAAAGTATTGCTCAGATATCTATGAATCAAGAGATGTGATAACGATATTCTTAGGGGAGAAGACGAATATGATGAAAAGATTTGCAATGTTCATGGCAGTGACATTATTGGTTAATTTTTTTTATTTTGCAGTAGTAAATATTCAGGCAGCAGAAAGCGACAATTACAAACTAAAATCCACAATTCGTGATTTTGATCCGGTTAATGATGAATATCCCGAACTCAATCATCCTGATTTTGAAAACCCCGACTATTTTAGTAAAAGCACAAAAGGTGCTGTCAAATCAACTCTTGGGTCTGACAATACACCTGTTTATTCAGAGTCGGGATACACCACCAAAGTAATTACCGACGAGGAATCCTTTTACGATTGGTACCATGATACACCAAAAAACATAAATATCAGATATGATATGGTTTTCAAAAAGACTGGAAAAAATTACATTTTTGACTCGGCATTAACTAATGGATTTTTTCCAATTAATGATCAAGGGTTTGGAAACTATTATGAGGGAAAAAATTATCATTTCACTTTAGAACTTCATACGAAGTTTACTTACAAAGCCGGTCAAAGCTTCTCAATTTCCGGAGATGATGATGTGTGGTTGTTTATTAATAAGAAATTAGTAGGGGATTTAGGTGGCATACACGAAACTCAGTCTATGAATATTCATCTTGATGATTATTCTGGACTTTTGGATTTGGTATCAGGAGAGACTTACAGCTTAGATTTGTTTTTTGCAGAGAGGCATGTATCGGAGTCAAATCTAAAGATAACAACAAACATTGTATTGTCAAACAACCATGCCCCAAAAGCTCATGCAGGAGATGATCAAAATAAAGAGACTGACGAAAACCAAGCCAGCATAGTTCTTGATGGAACCAAGTCGAAAGATTCCGATGGGGATAAATTGACATATACATGGAAGAATGAAGCTGGAAAGACAATAGCAACAGGTGTAAATCCTAGAATAAATCTTGAAATAGGAACACACAAAATAATGCTGACAGTTTCAGACGGTGAATTGACTGACACCGATACTGTTTTCATAAATGTGAAAGAAAAGCAGATAATACAAACAAATAAGCCAACAGCTAAGCAAACGCCTACTACGACAGCAACAACCAAATCAACTTTAATACCAAAGGTAACGCCAACAACTAAATCAACATCAACACCAAAGTTAACAGCAACAACCAAACCAACATCAACACCAAAGGTAACGCCAACAACTAAATCAACATCAACACCACAGGTAACAGCAACAATCAAACCAACATCAACATCAAATGTAACAACAACAATCAAACCAACACCCAGTACAAAAGTGACAGCTACATTCACAATAAAACCGGCATCAAACAACAAAGAAACAAAGACTACAGACAAATCTGATGCAATATCATCAGTTAGTAATAAAAATGATGCACCTATAGCGAATGCAGGAGCTGATCAAATAGTTTTGACAGCTGATGAAGTTGCTGATGTTAAGCTTGATGGAAGTAAATCATCCGATCGGGATGGGGATTCATTGACCTACAAATGGAAGAATGAATCAAATTTAACAATTGGGAGCGGCGTTACTCCAAGTGTAAAACTTCCTGTTGGAGATAATAAAATAACGTTGACTGTATCCGATGGGAAATTATCATCTACCGATTCGATAACAATAAAAGTACAAAAACAGGATATGCCGTCTAGTAGTGCTGTATTGATGGATGTTGCAGTTTCATTGATTTCAGATGAGAAAAAAGTAGGTGAAGACAAAGAGATTACGTTAACTATCAGGTATGTAAATAAAACTCAAATAGAAGTACAGGATGTATGTATTGAAATGGAATTACTTGATGTACAGGTTGTTAATAATGCAGGAGGAGTTCGGAACGGAAATAAGATTTTATGGGAAGTTGGCAAGCTTAAAGCAGATGAAAAAGGGGAAATTACCTTTACAGTAAGACCTAATTCGATTGAAAAGGGTGAGATAATGAAGGAGTTTGTTGCAAACATATTCAGCAGAAGGTCAAGCTTGTCAAATACCTATGATGACTCTTCAAAGTTAGGAATAATGGTATATTCAAACAGGTTTGTACATACGCATTCAAGATATATTTCAGGATATCCGGACAATACCTTTAAAGGGGAACGAAATATAACCCGGGCGGAGACAGCGGTAATATTTGCAATAATACTGAGTTTAAATGATATTGACATAACTGATGCAAAACAGTTTGTGGATGTAAAAGAAGGTTTTTGGGCGGAACATCATATATATGCGGTAGTCCAGGCCGGTTTATTTAAAGGTGTGGATACTACCCATTTTAATCCTGATACCCCTATTAAAAGGGCAGAACTCGCCACTGTTATTGCAAATTATCTTGGAATATCGAGAACTAGTGAGCAGAAGCCTTTTGAGTCGTCCTTCAATGATGTCACAAACCATTGGGCACACGGGAATATTGAAGAGGTAACAAGATATAAAATTGCAAAAGGATATGATGACGGGGCATTTAGACCCCAAAAGAATATAGCAAGGCAGGAAGCAGTTGTCATGATTAATCGGCTATTATTTAGGGGACCGCTGACAAATGTAAGTAATTCATTTCCTGATATGACAAGTGGTCATTGGGCTTTTGGGGATATTGAAGAAGCTGTAAGAACACATAGTTTGGTTATGGATGAAAAGGGAATTGAAGTAATGAAATAACGATTAAACATATTAACGAAACGATCGATATATGTAAAAGAAGTGTGTTTCTAAGCTAAAGCACACTTCTTTTGTTTCTTAAGGCCATTTCAAAAAAATAACCCATACAATATTTAAGTCATAGAAAGTAAATTAAAGAAATATCTAAAGGTACAAATTTCATATTGTATCTTTATTATAGGAGTTGATAAGACAAACCGTGTTTTGTACAATAGCAGTAAAGCTTTCCGTGACCAAATTTTTGAAAGCGCAGCTGTATAGGCCATTCAGGATACTGTTTTGCCATTAAGATTTTATCACCGGTTACAAAGGCTACAAACGATATATAATGATCTTTTGTCATTGTGTGGTCAGTCGTAATAAACCATTCATATTCTATTGTTTCTAATTTGAGGGCATGATTTTCTTCTGCTTTGACAGGTTCTAACTCATTAAGCTTTCTGCCGCAGCAAGAAATAGAAGCAGTACCTGTACTTGTAATTATGTTGTCACATTCGGGACACACATAAAATTTTATCTTTTTCATATTACCTCCAACGTAATCGTTTGGGTTTAACTCACCCGTCAATATTTTTTCGATATTCACACCAAGGAGGGAAGACAATTCCGGAAGTAGTGAAACATCAGGACAGCCAAGACCCCGTTCCCATTTACTTATGGTTTTATCACTAATATTCATGGTGTCTGCGAGCTGTTTTTGTGTCATGCCTTTCTCTTTTCGTAAGTAGCATATTAGATTTCCTACTTTACTTAGATCCATAATTATCTCCTCCATAATTTAAGTATATACAACTTTGAAAATATATCAATAAACGCTTCGTAGAGTTTAAAATTAAAATAAATAAATGTAACATAAAAGTCTAATGGCTAATCGATATATGCTATTTTAACAAAAATCAAAACAACTTACCATAAGGCTATTTATACAAAGAACCGATCTATCATTTATGATGCACATAAAATCAATTGCTTAGACTTGAAGCTTAACTTCTTGGGGTAATATGGTTCAATTTTAAAATACACCCATTACCTAATAATAATTTGAAGTAATCAATTTTCAATAGTATAATTAATAGTATTGCTATTGTAGACGAAAGAAGGTATTTTAAGTTGTTATTCAAAAAACCAAATCCTATGCGGCGTGAAGCAATATCTATTACATGGCCTGCCTTTGTAGAACTGGTTATGTCTACTTTGTTTGGTATGGTGGACATGATTATGGTAGGACAGCTCAGTTCGGCTTCGATAACTGCTGTAGGACTTACAAATCAACCTTTTATGCTTTTGCTGGCGATTTTTTCAGCAATTAATGTAGGTACAACCACTCTTGTGGCATGGAATATAGGTGCTGGAAATAAAGAGAAAGCCAATCTTATCACTAGACAAATTGTTGTAATAAATGCTGTATTAGGGATAATCTTAAGTGCCGTAGGCGTAATTCTATCCCATCAAATAGTTGTGTTTATGGGGGCACAGGCAGATACGATAAAAGATGCAACAATATATTTCCAGATTATTTCTTCCGGACTGGTGTTTCAAGCCATTACAATGGGAGTTACGGCAGCATTGAGAGGTGCCGGAGAAACAAAAATACCTATGTTTTATAATATTGGGAGCAATCTGCTCAATGTTTTCGGAAATTATGCACTTATTTATGGTAAGTTTGGAATGCCAAAAATGGGGGTTGCTGGTGCAGCGCTTTCGACAACAATATCCAGATTAGTTGCTTGTTCTATTGGAGTAGGAGTAGTTTATTTATCAAATCAATCAATTATTTCAGTTGAACGTAAAGGTAGATTCAAACTTGATTTGGGTATTATGAAGGAAGTGTTTTCCATAGGTTTGCCGTCAGCTTTAGAGCAATTTGTTTTGCAAAGCGGATTAATGCTGTTTGCACGAACGGTTTCGAGCTTGGGGACAGTAGGATTTGCTGCACATCAGATAGGTCTGAATATTTGTGGTTTGACTTTTTCTCCGAGTATGGCTTTTGGAGTTGCTGCTACAACTTTGGTAGGTCAGAGTCTTGGTGCTAAGGATGCGGAAAAGGCAAAAAAATATGCTGATATGATACACCACATGGCTGTGTTTGTTGCTTGCATAATGGGCGGAGTATTTATTCTGTTTTCATACCAGCTTGCGAGTTTATATACCAAAGATGCTGCAGTAGCATCTAGTGCTGCCATTATACTTAAGATAGTGGCCTTATCTCAGCCAGGACAATCAACACAGCTTTCTGTTGCAGGTGTATTGAGGGGAGCGGGAGATACAATGTACCCCTTATATGCTTCAATCTTTGGAATATGGATTTTTAGGGTGTTTGTTGCGTATGTATTTGTAAGCATATTTAACTGGGGCCTTATAGGTGCATGGGTAGCTTTAGTATTAGACCAATATACAAGGGCAGCTATTGTGTATTTTAGATATCGTTCTGGTAAATGGAAATATTCTAAAGCTCGTGAGGTTGAAGCTAAATTAGTATAATCTTAAAAACAACTAAATGTTATCGAAGCGCTTTCAATATGAGATTCTTATAATTAAAGAAATTTTGTGTTGAAAGCATTTCTTTCGTTCTTGGCCTAATAAATTCTATATCCACTGTGGAGACAATAGAAGCAGGTCTATCGGATAGTACATACACTCTATCCGATAGAAAAATAGCTTCGTCAATGTCATGGGTAATGAAGAGTACACTTTTTTTGTGTTCGGCCAGTACTGAAAGCAGCCATTCCTGCATGTTCATGCGAGTTATCGCATCTAAGGCGCCAAAGGGCTCGTCTAGAAGCATTATATCACTGTTCATCAAAAAGGTTCTAAGAAGCCCTGCTCGCTGCTTCATTCCGCCTGAGATTTCCGAGGGATAGAAATTTTCAAAGCCTTCAAGACCAAATTCTTTTATAAGTTTTGGTAACTTTAAGTTTTCGGTACTATCAAGCCGACCGTCTATTTCTAAAGGCAGGATAATGTTTCTATATACAGTTCGCCAAGGCATCAACAGATCTTTTTGGGGCATATAGCAAAATTGGGTTGAAGAACTAGATAGTTTTTTGTCGCAAACTTTAATGTCTCCGGAATAACTATCTTCTAGACCTGCTAAGATTCTTAGTATAGTACTTTTACCACAACCACTCGGACCTAATAAGGATACAAATTGATTTTCACACAAAATCAAATTTATATCTTTTAGTACTTCAAGGCTTTCCTTATTACGTATAAAGGTTTTATTCAAATGTTTTATCTCAATTTTAATAGCCATTAATCAGTTTTGATCTCCTTGCAAAAACTCATTTGTAAATGCCTCTTCTATTTCAATAGGTGATTCTATAAATTTATTTTCATAAAGCCAGTTCATGTATCTTTCCCACACTTCTTTTTTCTGCATACCCCAATAGGGAGCATCATCCTGATATTTTGAAGCAAGATATTTCTGGCTCTTTAGTACAAGCTCTCTATCTAATTCTGGTGCAAGTTGAAGGAGGCACTCTGCTGCTTCATCAGCATTTTCTATAGCAAATTTATAGCCTTTTTGAGTAGCTCTCATGAACTTATCAACAAGCTCGGGATTTTTGGCAATATTGTCTTCATTTGTTACTATTACCGGGGTGTAGTAGTTAAATATATCAGAAAGCTCCTTAAGAGAAATATAGTTAATTTCTGCACCTTTATTAGTAGCATTTATATAGTCCCAGCCTTCAAAAATCCAAGCAAAATCAATTTGATTTGTTTCACTAGCTGTTAGAAAGTCTAGGGTGCCGGTTGTAAGAATTTCAACTTTCTCAGGATCTCCCCCAGCTTCTTTTACAACTTGCTTTACCATTGCAGCTTCAACTTCAGAACCCCATCCACCATACTTTCTTCCTTCAAAGTCCTTTGCGGAGGTTATACCCTTTGCCTTTAATGAGCCAAAGCCGGAAGTATTGTGTTGAATTACCGCAGCAATAGAAACTAAAGGTATACCTGACGAGCGGGCAAAGGTAACACCCTCTTGATAACTTATACCAAACTGAGCAGCATTTGCGGCTACAAGCTGATCGGCAGAGGACTCGCCTGGCTGAATTATAGACACATCAAGACCCTCTTCTTCAAAAAAACCTTTTGCTTTAGCAACATAGATACCAGTGTGATTTGTGTTTGGAGTCCAATCCAGAACAAAGGTAACTTTTTGCAGATTAGGTACTCCTTTGCTAGATGGGAAAGTTTGCTTCGGTTTTTCAACAAATTTTTGAATACAGCCTGAAGTAGTCAGGGAAAAAACTATACACATACATATTAATACAAATATATTCTTCTTCACTTTATTCATCCTTTCAAGTTCCATTTAATTGTTTTCTTTTCTATTATGCTTATAAATATAAATAACAAAACGCTAAAGAGTGAAATAATTACAATATCTGCGAACATTGCAGCGGTCTTGAAAGATTTCATTGACCGCGTTAGAAAAATGCCCAGTCCACTTTGAGCACCGGTCCACTCGGACATAACTGCACCCATTACAGCGTATGTTGCTGCCAGTTTGAGTCCTGAAAAGAAGTGAACCAATGCGGAGGGTAGTTTTACTTTCATAAATATCTGTATTTTATTGGCATTCATACATTTGAGTAATTCTTCAAGATCTTTGTCGTATGAGTTCAGCCCTTCCGTTAAGTTGAGTGCAACCGGGAAAAAGACTACTAAAACACAGATTATTAGTTTTGATACAATTCCTATTCCGAACCAAATTGTAATCAATGGGGCTACTACAATAATAGGTATAGTTTGAGATAGAATCATAAAGGGATAAAAAATATTACGTATAACTCTAAAACTGCTCATTATAAGAGAGAGTAGTACAGCTAACAATACACCTACTATAAAGCCTAAAAGGGTTTCGGATATTGTTGTCAAGGAGTGAGAAAACAAAAGGTCACCGGACTTATAAAACTCTTTCAAAATAATTGAGGGAGCTGGAAGTACGTATTCTTTTATATCTTTTGCTTTGACAACAAATTCCCATATGATCACAAAAAGAATGAATGCAATAGATGGATAAATAGGATTACCTGTATTTCGAAATCTTTTCATCCATAGTCACGCCTTCCTTCTTATAATCAATTTTGACTACAGATACAACTCTGTTTGCACCCTCTTCAACACATATGCTTTGTGCCTTCTTAACAATTTCCAAAAGAGTATCTAAGTTACCTTCCATGGTAGTTTCCATTGGACCCACTTCGTACTTTACACCGCTTCTATCTATCATTTCAATAACTTTATCTACAACAGGATAAATTCGCTCTTCTGGTACATTTGGGATAACCTGCAATGACACATTGACAGTAGTCACAAGTAAAGCCTCCTTTCACATTCACGTACTAAAATAAACCTCAAAGATGCTAAATAAAAAGCCGCCCAACATAGGCGGTAAAATGCGATTTACTCTTTCCCTACGCTGGCATTATCCAGATCAGGTTATGGGTTGTGGAGAATAATCCACTCTCAGCCGATAGTACCAGCACCCCTATTACTTATATAACTATCTTTAGTCGAATTAATAATAGCACAACATAATAAGAAATACAAGAATTTGTTAAGGCTTATAGAATGAAAGGCGAAAATTTAAAATAAAATATATATGGTATTAATTTTTAGAAGATTTTTACATAAAAATACACAAAATATACGGTGTATTTACGAAAATTTTTTACATTTATTAATATGCATATAGTTGTAAAATTGAAGATAATTGTGTAATATAGAATAGAATAATGCAGTACAACCAGCATTATCCACAAAAATCACTAACAAAAAGCGGGGGGTATGAAGAAAATGCAAAGAATTAAACGTAGTAGAATTTTGGCAGTCATGGCATGTTTATGTTTACTTGTTTCGTTAATTTGCCAAAATGTAGTTTTAGTACTCGCAGATGTAAAACCAATGACAGCAACAGTGGATTTTCCAGAAAGCCCTTATCAAAGAAGCTCTAGAACCGTGGAGATTAAGGATGTTTTTGCTATCTCAGATATATCTGTAAACACTGGAAAAGTAGTTTACGAGATAACTGGAGATAAGGTTAAAATATCAGTATCAGATGGAATGCCTTCAAGAGTTGGACCGCATACAAAAACCGTAACAATTAAGGAAGAAAATACTTATGATGAGTTTCCCGAAATGATTCCATATAATTTAGATGGATATATTGGTGACTTAGCTAAAACAGATTCGGGATATGACTCCGAAGAAGAATTATATTGGGCAGCTTATAAGGGAAATGTGACAAAAGCTGAATGCAATTTCTACAGCTATACAGTAACTTATATGTATACATTAAATGTTGCACCTCAATTGACATTGACCTCACCTGTTGATGGAAAAGTGATCAGGGATAAAATTGTTATAGAGGGATTTGCTAAAGATGATAATGTTGGAGATGAAGTTAATACATATTATGCTTTTGACAACTATACTGAAAGTACTAAAGGAACAGCTTATAAAAGTAATTTAATAGCTGATGGAACAGAGCAGGATATAGATGCTACAATTGATATTGCTCCCTTAGCACTTGAAGATGGTATTCATACTCTTTATATGTGGGCTGTTGATAAAAGAGGAAAAAAATCTATTCCTGTTGAGACAAAAATTACAGTTGACACAGTGCCACCTCAAACACCAATTCTCATACAGGAACCAACAACACCAACAAACAAGGCAGTAAACGTAACAGTGACCTATCCTGCCGATGCAGCAGTAAAGGAAGTTAGAATAGATGGTGGAAACTGGGTGCCGTTTGATAGTGTAGCAAAAAGCGGAAAAATAGTAATGAATGATAACGGAACAGTAGAAGCAAGAGGCACAGATTTAGCGGGTAATGTATCGGAAGTTGGAAAGCTGGATGTGACAAATATAGATAAAATAGCACCTGAAAAGCCTGTAATAAATCAGGAGCCAGACAATAGTATTCCAACAAACGATGATGTAAAGATCACAATTACATATCCAACAGATGCAGTTGAAAAGCTCTATAAAGTAGGAGAAGATGGAGAATGGAAGAAGTATGATAAGGAATTTGCAGTGGCAGAAAATGACAAGGTATATGCAATATGTAAAGATGAAGCAGGGAATGTAAGTGAAGAGGCGGTTATTGAAGTTACAAATATAGATAAAATAGCACCAGTAAAGCCAAATTTAGTAGCAGACATCACAACACCAACAAATAAGGAAGTAAAGGTAACAGTGACCTATCCTGCCGATGCTGCAGTAAAGGAAGTAAGAATAGATGGCGGAAGCTGGGTACCGTTTGATAGTGTAGCAAAAGACGGAAAAATAGTAATGAATGATAACGGAACAGTAGAAGCAAGAGGCACAGATTTAGCGGGTAATGTATCGGAAGTTGGAAAGCTGGATGTGACAAATATCGATAGAGTCCCACCTGAGAAGCCTGAGTTGAAAGCAGATATTACAACTCCTACAAATCAAAGCGTTTCAGTAGCAGTGTATTATCCTGATGATGCAGCAATAAAAGAGATTAGAATTGACGGTTCTGATTGGCAGAACTTTGATGATGTAGCAGTAGACAAAAAAATAAATATGGATCAAAATGGAACAGTAGAAGCAAGAGGAACGGATTTAGCAGGAAATGTATCGGATATAGGTCGTTTAGTTATAACTAATATAGACAATACCTCGCCAGACACTCCAATATTGATTCCCGATATAACAGAACCTACTAATGGAACAGTTACTGTAGAAGTATATTACCATAAGGATTCTGTAATACAGGAGATAAAAGTTGGAGAAGGTGACTGGATACCATATCCAGGCCCTGTTGCTGTGGATGAAAATACAACAGTTTACGGGAGATCGCAAGATGAAGCTGGAAACAACTCACCGGTAGGAGAATATGTTGTTGGAAACATCGATACTACTCTACCTACTGCACCGACAATAATAACTAGTGCTGATGAAACAACAGCAAAACCGATAAAAGCTACAATTATACCGGGAAAAGATGAAGAGTCCGGAGTTGATAGAACGGAGTATCGACTAGAAGGAGCAACAGTTGACGATTGGCAGGAGTATATAGAGGGAAAAGCTATTAAAATAGAAAACATAGGCAAAACAACCATTAGTGCAAGAACTATTGATAATGCAGGTAATATTTCTCCTGTTACAAGTAAAACAGTTACCATCAAGGAAAAACCAAAGGATAACAACAATAATGGTGGTGGAAACAGCGGAGGCAATAGTAGCGGTAACAGTAACAACAGTGGTGGCAATAAAAATGATAATAACAGTGGTAACAGTGGAGATAAAAAGGTTACAGAACCCGAAGGAAGCGTGCCAGCAGTTACAGCTGTCGATTTGTCAGTGTTTATCAGCTCGGACAAATCGAAGTATGCAGAAGGAGATACAATTACCTTTGCTATAGACTATAAGAATAAGTCAACAATAGCGGCAACTAATATTACTATTAAAGCTGAAATTCCTCAGTATACAACTGTTAGTGATATGGCTGGCGGAACTGTAAACGGAGCATTTGTTGAATGGAAAATTGAAAAAATAGCTGCGAATACTTCAGCTAAAATTGAGTATAAAGTTAATGTGAATAAACTTGACAAAGCCGAAGTGAATTCCTCGAATACTGCTACAATTAGCAGTGCAAACCTTACTAAGCCAGAGGATGATTCATCTAAAACAATATTCCTGCTATACTCAAACGTTGATAACTTCCATGCTAAATATATTGAAGGCTATACAGACAACACCTTCAGACCAGCTAATAACGTTACTAGGGCTGAAGTGGCTGCAATGATGTACAATGTGCTTGGAATAAATAAAGAGGTATCAACTAATAAAAGTTATACCGATGTAAAAAGCACTCATTGGGCATATGAATGTATAAACGTGGTAACAAGTTCAGGTTTGTTTGTAGGTTATAATGACGGTTCATTTCATCCGGACAGCTTTATTACAAGGGCTGAATTTGCTACAGTACTTGCAAATTATCTTGAATTTAAAAATGTTGAACATGATAAAATGAACTTCGCAGATGTAAGCACTCATTGGGCGAGGAACTTTATTGAAGAAATTTACAGAGTTAAACTTATTGAAGGATATATTGAAAAAGGCGAAAGACTATTCAAACCTGACAACAATATATCAAGAAGTGAAGCAGTTACTATAGTAAACAAGATGTTGTTCAGAGGACCTCTTTCAGGAATAGAAATGCCCTTTAAGGATGTTGAAGGAACTCACTGGGCATACGGTCACATACTTGAAAGTGCATTAGATCACAATTTCAAGAGAAATGAAGATGATTCTGAAACAGCAATAGTGAAAGACTAAATTCAAATCATAAATATAGAAAAGGGGGCTACTTTGAAGCTCCTTTTTTTTCTAAAAACATTAATATAATTGGCAATTCCACAGATATACTGGATTAAAGTGATGTTTAAACTATTTTACTTGTTGCTAAAGTATTAATACTGTTGTATCATTTATATAAACTAATTGATTTAAGGTGATAATATGGATATTAAGGAAGTTGCATTTCTTGCAAAAAAAGCATCAATAAAACTTGCAGCAGCAGATACAGAGTTGAAAAATAGAGCATTGAGGGAAATTGCGAAGCTTATTGAGACACGTAAAGAGGAAATTTTCAAAGCTAATAAGGAAGATATTGATAGAAGCGAAAAAGAAAGCCTTGCGTCCCCGCTGCTAAAGAGACTTAAGTTTGATGAAAGCAAAGTTTCAGAAGTGATTAGCGGAATAAACAGTTTGATTGAACTTCCTGATCCTGTAGGCAATACATTAGCTTCATCGGAATTGGATGAAGGATTGGATTTGTATAGGGTGAGTTGTCCTATTGGGGTAATCGGAGTTATATTCGAATCAAGGCCGGATGCTCTTGTTCAAATATCCACTTTATGCTTAAAGAGTGGTAATTCTGTGCTTCTAAAGGGTGGAAGGGAAGCTATTAATACCAATAGGATTTTAGCAGATATAATAAAGGATGCTACTGAGAGTGTCGGAATTCCATCGGGTTGGATACAGCTTCTTGAAACAAGGGATGATGTAAATGAAATGCTTAAAATGGATGATTATATAGATCTTATAATACCTAGGGGTTCGAACGAATTTGTAAGATATATTATGGAGAACTCCAATATTGCTGTTTTAGGACATGCAGACGGTATTTGCCACTGCTATGTTGATG
>JAEZUI010000211.1 GCA_023421115.1 Bacillota bacterium
CATTAGAAGCTGTTGCCGAAAGCTTGATAATTTGAAGCAAAAATGCCACGGATGGCATTTTTAGCGTCTCGCGACAGGATGTCGCATAGACGCGTGCGAAAATTATCAAGCTGAGGTACGATTTTTGCGCAGCAAAATATCGTTCATCTGTCTGCCGAATGGCATCCTACAGCTTCTATGCGAAGGTCACGTAATGGAGTCGTTTTACATTAAAACAATAGGCACTCCCCTTCATACAGGTTCCCAAATTCACAGTATCACCAACTTGGCTAGCCACTACAATTCCTTTTAAGTAATAATAGAAGCGATTTTCTTATTAGAATGAAATACAATACAAACTTATACCCCCAAATTCCAGCAAAAAAAAGAACCTTGGCATACACCAAAGCCCCCCACTCACAATTCAACCCTACTTAACTATCAAAGACTCCCCCGTCATTTCCTTAGGCTTCTCAATCTTCATTATGTCAAGAATTGTAGGCGCCAAATCCGCTAATCTTCCTTCCTTGAGCTTGACATCACCAAGTCCTACAGCTATCAAAGGAACAGGATTTGTTGTGTGTGCTGTAAATGGTCCGCCCGATTCATAATCTAACATCTGCTCCGAATTACCATGGTCAGCTGTTATAAGAGCCACTCCATTTTGAGCCTCAATAGCAGATATAACTCTTCCAACACATTCATCAACAGCCTCAACAGCCGCTTTAGCTGCATCAAAAAACCCAGTATGACCAACCATATCAGAATTAGCATAATTCAAAATTATCACATCATATTCCTTTGAATTAATCCTCTTTACCACTTCATCCGTAACTTCATAAGCACTCATTTCAGGCTTAAGATCATAGGTAGCAACCTTCGGCGAAGGAATAAGCGCCCTGTCTTCTCCTTCATACACAGCTTCAACTCCTCCGTTAAAGAAGAAGGTAACATGAGCATACTTCTCTGTTTCAGCAATACGAAGCTGTCTATAACCTTTCCTACTTATGTATTCACCAAAAGTATTTTCAAGACTTTGTGGTTTATACGCTACTGAGGCATTCTTAATTGTCTTGTCATACTGTGTCATACACACGAACTTAACAGGGAAATAACCATTGCCTCTTTCAAAACCGCTAAAGTCCTCATCAGTGAAAGTCCTTGTAATTTCTCTAGCTCTGTCCGGTCTGAAGTTAAAGAAGATAACAGAATCGTTTTTGCCGATTGTTGCAACCGGGCTGCCGTTTTCTTTAATAACAGTAGGCTTAACAAATTCATCAAACTCTTCTTTTGCATAGGATGCTGCAACAGCTTCTCCGGCACTTGAAGCTTCAAGACCCTTACCAAGAACCATTGCATCATAACCAAGCTGAACTCTTTCCCATCTGTTATCCCTATCCATTGCATAATATCTTCCCATAACAGAAGCTATTTTACCAACGCCGATTTCCTTAAGCTTAGCTTCAAGCTGCTCAACAAAGCCTTTAGCACTATCAGGCGGTACATCTCTTCCGTCAAAGAAGCAATGCACAAATACATCTTTAAAATTCTGCTTCTTAGCCAATTCAACCAAGGCATATAGATGAGTATTGTGACTGTGTACTCCCCCATCGGATAGAAGTCCAAACAGGTGAAGCTTAGTGTTGTTCTTTTTACAGCTTTCTATTGCACTAAGAAATTCTTCCTTATCAAAAAAATCACCGTCTTCAATAGATTTTGTTATACGGGTCAATTCCTGATAAACAATCCTTCCAGCACCAATATTGGTATGTCCAACTTCCGAGTTGCCCATCTGACCAGTAGGAAGACCAACATCCATTCCGCTAGTTCTGACAATTGTATTTGGATATTCCTTTAACAATCTGTCTATGTTAGGCTTATTTGCTGCTGCTATAGC
The DNA here is from genome assembly GCA_023421115.1 of Bacillota bacterium. Classification (GTDB taxonomy): domain Bacteria; phylum Bacillota; class Clostridia; order Acetivibrionales; family Acetivibrionaceae; genus Acetivibrio. Next base: position 1,877 of record JAEZUI010000211.1, read on the forward strand.
ATTGCCTTCTGTCTTTGGATTATTCCCAAAGCCGTCCAATATAATTAAAGCAACCAATTTATCCTTCATAATACACTCTCCAATCAACTTTATTGCAAGGTTTTACCCTTTAATATCTACCACTTATACAATAACCCCCCAGCTTATATAACCGGAGGGTTACAGAAAATCAAAAAAATTGAGTAATTCTTATTTATTGTATTTTGCTATCTTCTCAAAATCATCAAGCTTAAGGCTTGCTCCACCAACAAGACCACCGTCAATGTTTGGCATAGCAAAGATTTCTGATGCGTTAGCAGCATTAACACTACCACCGTATTGAATTCTTACCGCTTCAGCAACATCATTACCATATAATTCTTTAACTACGTTCCTGATAATTGCACAAACTTCTTCAGCTTGCTCGTTTGTAGCTGTCTTACCAGTTCCAATAGCCCATATTGGTTCGTAAGCTATAACAGTTTCTTTAACTTGCTCAGCTGACAATCCAAGTAATGCAATTTTAACTTGATATCCAACAAGCTCAGCTGTAACGCCCTGCTCTCTTTGTGCAAGTGTCTCACCTACGCAAACAATAGGCTTCATACCATATTTAAATACCGCATGAGCTTTTTTGTTAACTGTCTCATCAGTTTCAGCAAAATATTGTCTTCTTTCGGAGTGGCCGATTATAACATAATCAACCCCAAGGTCAGAGAGCATAGCCCCTGAAATTTCTCCTGTAAATGCACCGTTTGCTTCCCAATGCATATTTTGTGCAGCTACTTTGATATTTGAACCTTCAGCTGCCTTTTTAACTCCAGGAATACAAACGAAAGGTACACCTACAACAACCTCAGCGTCCGCGCCCGCTACTTTTGCTTTTAAAGCTTCTACAAACTCAACAGCCTCTGTAGCTGTCTTATTCATTTTCCAGTTTCCTGCTGCTATTTTTACTCTACTCATAATAATCTACCTCTCCCCTTATTTATCCAAAAGTACATCTATTCCCGGAAGAACTTTTCCCTCAAGGAATTCTAATGATGCTCCACCGCCAGTGGAAATATGTGTTATTTTATCAGCAAAACCAAGTTGTTCAACAGCTGCAGCTGAGTCTCCACCACCAATTATTGATACTGAACTAGATTCAGCAACGGCTTTTGCAACTTCCTTTGTGCCATTCTCAAAGTTTGAAAACTCAAATACTCCCATAGGACCGTTCCAAACGACAGTCTTAGCATTTTTGATTTCTGCTGAATAAGCTTCTACAGTCTTAGGACCTATATCCATACCCATCCATCCGTCAGGCATGTGATTTGATTCAACTGTTTTAAATTCCGTATCATTTTTAAATTCTAAACCTATAACATTGTCTACAGGAAGCAATAATTTAACACCTTTGCTCTCTGCTTTTTCTAAAAGGCTCTTAGCAAGTTCTACTTTATCGTCTTCACAAATGGAAGTCCCGATACTGTGGCCTTTTGCTTTAAAGAAGGTGTATGCCATTCCTCCACCAACTATTAATGTATCAACTTTGTCTATTAGATTTTCTATTACAGCAATCTTGTCGGAAACTTTAGCTCCACCTAAAATTGCTACGAAAGGTCTTTCAGGATGTGAAAGAGCTTTACCCATAACATCGATTTCTTTCTGAATCAAATAACCGCAAACTGCAGGTAGATGGTCTGCAAGACCTGCTGTTGATGAGTGAGCTCTATGAGCTGTACCAAAAGCATCGTTTACAAATATTTCAGCCATACTTGCCAACTCTTTTGAAAAAGTCGGGTCGTTCTTTGTCTCTTCTTTATGGAATCTAACGTTTTCAAGCATTAAGACTTCGCCATCTTTTAGGGCAGCAGCTTTAGCCTTTGCATCTTCTCCAATAACGTCTTTAGCCATAATTACTTCTTTACCTAAAAGCTCGCCAAGTCTTACCGCTGTAGGCTTCATGCTATATTTATCTTCAAAACCTTCTTTTGGTCTTCCAAGGTGTGATACCAATATTGTCTTTGCACCTTTTTCAACTAAATACTTAATTGTAGGAAGAGCACCTACTATCCTATTATCATCTGTTATTTTTTTATTTTCATCCAACGGCACATTAAAATCAACTCTTACGATAACTTTTTTTCCTTTAACATCTACATCTTCAATAGTCTTTTTGTTCATTGCCATTCTCGAACACTCTCCTTTTATTTTTCACAAAAAGGCTCGGTTACTAAATAACCGAACCTTTTTTATAAAATTACAATCAATTATTTAGCGTCAACAGTTGCCATATATGCAATCAACTCAACAACTTTGTTTGAATAACCCCACTCGTTGTCATACCATGAAACTAATTTAACAAAGTTATCATTTAATGATATACCAGCTTTTGCATCAAATATTGATGTACGTGCATCACTAATGAAATCTGATGATACAACTTCATCTTCAGTATATCCTAAGATACCCTTTAATTCGTTTTCAGATGCTTTCTTCATAGCTGCTTTTATTGCATCATAACTAGCTGCTTTTTCCAAACGGCAAGTCAAGTCAACAACAGATACGTCAAGAGTAGGTACTCTAAACGCCATACCAGTTAATTTACCATTTAATTCAGGAATAACTTTTCCAACAGCTTTAGCTGCACCAGTTGATGAAGGAATTATGTTACCAGCAGCTGCACGTCCGCCTCTCCAGTCTTTCTTTGATGGACCGTCAACAGTCTTTTGTGTAGCAGTTGTAGCATGAACTGTAGTCATTAAACCTTCAACTATACCAAAGTTATCGTTGATAACCTTAGCTAAAGGTGCCAAACAGTTTGTAGTACATGAAGCGTTTGATACAACGTTCATATCTTTAGTGTATTTTTCATTATTAACACCCATTACGAACATTGGAGCATCTGCTGAAGGTGCACTGATAACAACTTTCTTTGCTCCACCTTTGAAGTGAGCTGAAGCTTTTTCAGTAGTAGTGAACACACCTGTTGATTCAACAACATAATCTGCTCCACAATCTTTCCATGGAATCTCTTCAGGATTCATAGCTGCGAAAACGCTAACTGCTTTACCGTTTACAACTAATTTACCGTTATCTTCTCCTATTGTTCCTTTGAATTGGCCATGTACTGTATCATATTGAAGCATGTATTTCATGTATTCAAGATCAATAAATGGATCATTAATACCTACTACCTCAACATTTGGATTATTTAATGATGCTCTGAAAACAAGACGTCCTATACGTCCAAAACCATTAATACCTACTTTAACTGCCATTAAAAATCGCCTCCTATGTATTTATATTGAATTAATATATTAGCTTTTGCGTACATGAATGCTGTAAAATTTTCATTTATCGGTAACATTCTCATGCAACATTTATCATTTTATATTATTTCATTTTCATTTTCAATACTAAAGTTTAAAATAATTAATTATTTAACAAACTTAAAAGTCATAAATATTATTTTCATATATCTTTTTTTTATGCAAATCAGGTAATCTTATAAAAAAAAACTAGAAAACTAAAGCTTATAAGATATAGTATACTTATCTATCAGCTTAACAGGATTATATGATAGTTTGGCTTTTCTCAGTCCTTCCATACCAAGATCCTGTTCCCTGTTTATATAAAAGGCATCCTTCCATCTATTTTCACAGAACTGCTGATTTATAACATTATATAGCCCTCTGATATCATCATTTGCCTTCTCAATATGAATGACCGCTGTATCCGCATTTAACAGCTCACCAATAGTAAATGCCTCATATTTCCCATTTACCTTAATCAAAGCTCCTTCATAGCCAAGTCTTTTAAAATTACTTAGAGCTTCGATATTGGCAAGCCTTTCGCAATAAAGCCCCTTATGATCTTCACAGCTCCTCCTTGCACACCATTCTTCATTTATCCTTATACATTCACCAATTAAATCGTCATTTAATTCCACATATTCAAATTCATAATTCTTCTTAAAACTATTTAGATGATTCTTCTTCCCGTGAAACTTTTTACCCTTTAAATTGATGAGGTCCTCCGAATTATACAAATAATCACTACTGTTTCTATCATCCGCTATATTAATGTCATCTTTAAAGTAAGCCTTAAAATAGTTGAGCTTATCCTCCTCAACTCGCTTAAATACCAGTTTCCAGCCTTTATCGGAAAAGTAGTTCTTTATTTCATCAATTGCCTGCGCAAAGGCTTCTTTTGTATACGTGCCGATAGGCTCAAAGGCAAAGGGCACATTATCCTTTGGTACAGCTATCAGGCATAGCAGCCCATCAACTTCTCCAAATCTGAATTTATAAGAGTTCCGCCACATGAATATATTAGTAAAATTAAGCTCTGAAATATGCGGAACATGCCTTGTTATGTACTTGTCAAATATATGTTTGTCATCTATATTTATTTCCCTAAGATGCAGCATTAAAAACCTCCTCTATCCTAAATGCAATTAGTCACCAAAACCTACTCCAAGGCTTTTTGCTATATTTACAAGTTCCCCTTTCGGATCCACTGTCTTTAAAGTACCCACTGCTTCCTCTATCGGTACCTCTGTAATATTGCTTCCCTTGAGGCTTACCATCATACCGAATTTCTCCTGATTGATAAGTTCTACAGCATGAACGCCATATCTAGTTGAAAGTATCCTGTCATAAGGAACCGGTGCACCTCCTCTTTGCAAATGACCAAGAACAGTGACTCTTGACTCAATACCGGTAAGTTTTTCAATTTCTTCTGCAATTTTGTTACCCACTCCCCCAAGCCTAACCGGATCAGGACTGTCGTTGACAAATTTATTGATTACCACATCACCTTCAGTATTTTTAGCTCCTTCCGCTACGACAATAATGCTGAAACTTTTGCCCCGATTCTTCCTTTCCATTATTTTATGAGCTACTTTGTTTATGTCATAAGGTATTTCCGGAATCAGAATAACATCTGCTCCTCCGGAAATGCCCGCTTCTAATGCTATCCAGCCCGCATATCTGCCCATCACCTCAAGAATCATTACTCTATGATGGGACTCGGCAGTTGAATGCAACTTGTCAATTGCCTCTGTAGCCGTATATACAGCAGTCATAAATCCAAATGTTGTATCTGTAGCTGATAAATCGTTGTCAATTGTCTTCGGTACTGCTATTCCCTTAATTCCCATTTTCATTAATTCATTTGCAGTGCTCAACGTACCATCGCCACCTATAAATACCATACAATCAATCCCAAACATATCAAGGTTCTCCAAAACCCTTTGGGACATATCCCTATACTCTGTATTTCCATCTATATCTACTCTGTATTTAAAGGGATTATGCTTGTTTGATGTACCTAAAATTGTACCTCCCCTGTCAAGAAGTCCCGAAACATCATTCAATTCAAGCTTAACAAACTTATTCTCCACCAAACCCTTATATCCATCTTTAAAGCCTATAACTTCATAACCATATTTGACAATTGCTGTTTTGACCACAGCTCTTAAAACGGGATTTAAACCCGGACAATCGCCGCCACCTGTAAGTACACCTATTCTCTTTATCATATTGCTACCTCCATATCTACATTTTTATTAGCCTTTGTATTCATATGCTAATAATATCCTTTACTCAACCGTCGTAATAATTGAAACCAAAAACTCTGCTGCTTTCTCCAGATCATCAATACAAATCTGTTCCTCAACGCTGTGTACCTTATCCATTCCTACACTTATATCCACAGCTTTTATCCCCTTGCTGTTTATTATGTTTGTATCACTTCCACCGCCTGTTGCTTCCGTCAAAAGTTCAACTCCTGCTTTATTTGAAGCTTTCCTTAATATTTTTATTATGTCATCGTTCTCACTTATGCTAAAGGATGGGTATAGAAGTTCTGAATTAAACACAACCTTACCTCCAAACTTTTGTGCTGCATTATAGAAGCACTCTTTCATATGCTCCGTCTGCATTTCAAGCTTTTTCATATCACGACTTCTCGCCTCTGCTTTTATCTCAATTCTATCACATATTATATTTGTTGCCTGTCCTCCGCTTATTATTCCTATATTTGCAGTAGTTTGGGCATCAATTCTTCCAAGCTTCATGCACGATATTGCCTCCGAGGCAATCTGAATTGCACTTATCCCCTTTTCCGGTTCCATTCCGGCATGGGCAGCCTTACCAGTTATTATTACATCAATTTTGTTTTGTGCCGGTGCCGTAACAGCTACATGTCCGATACTTCCTCCATCGTCCATTACGAAAGCATATTTAGCTTTAATTTTGCTTACATCAAGGTTTTTAGCACCCCACAGTCCCCCTTCTTCAGCAACAGTGAATACAACAAATATATCCCCATGAGATATGTTTTCTTCCTTTAGAACTCTTACTGCTTCAAGAATGCATTCTATTCCAGCAACATCATCACCGCCTAATATGGTACTTCCATCAGACCTTATATATTTTCCGTCTACTACAGGCTTTTTACCTAACCCTGGGGTTACAGTATCCATATGAGCCATCAACAAGATAGCAGGCACCTTCTTATTACCCTCAATCTTACATATCAGATTTCCTGCATTGCCACATATTTTATTTCCTGTATCGTCTTCCTCAACTGAAAATCCCATATCATTAAGTTTTGCTTTCAAACAGTCTGCCATTTCCTTTTCTTTAAAAGTAAGACTGTCAATTCTAACAAGTTCAAGGAATTCCTCCACCATTCTTTGCCTATTGATCATGCACTCACCTCATGTATATATTAGTTTCTATTCAAATATTTTCGAATATAATCTTTCAACTTCTTACCATTCATAACTTGTCAACTTTCCATAAGCTGTCATCCCACTGAAGTTATTTTGCCTCAAAACTTCAAAAACAATTATAGCAACCGAATTAGATAAATTGAGAGATCTGATATCACCCTTCATTGGAATCCTTATACAACAATCCTTATTCTCTAACAAAAGATCCTCCGGTAAACCCTTAGTCTCTTTTCCGAAAACCAAAAAGCAATCTTCCGGGTAATTAATATCAGCATATGTTTTTACAGCCTTTGTTGTTGCATAATAAAATAAAGAACCGGCATACTTATCCTTTAATTGACAAAAACTATCATAATAGGATATATCTACTTCATTCCAGTAATCAAGACCTGCTCTCTTCAAATATTTATCTTCAACAGAAAACCCCAAAGGTTTGATCATATGCAGTTTCGCACCAACTGCAGCACAAGTTCTAACTATATTACCTGTGTTTTGAGGTATTTCAGGTTCAACCAATACTATATTTATAGCCAATTTAACTCCTCCTAAAACCAATTATAAATTCTTTTTAGGTCATTTCAAAATTTCATTTTTTTTGGAATTACCTTATAGATTATATATTAAAATCAGATTACTTGAAAGCACAAAAAAGATGGTCTTTTTGAAAACCATCTTTCATTATCATGAAATTAATTACTAATATTATACTACTCAATTACCGAAATATCTATCTCCATTTTATCTTCATCTTTAAATATAAGAGGTACACATATAGTCTTCATTTTAGTTGTAGAAATTTGCAAATTATCCCCTGTCAAAAACGAAGGTGGTGTAATTTCTATCCCGATTCCTTTTTTGTATAAAAGAGTAGCGGCATTTCCGAGAATCATATTGGTAAGCTCTGATATCGCACTTTTTGATATCTCATCTAGTTCATTTACCGTCATACCTCCCATCATAGCAGATGCTACATCAAGAGCAACTTTCCTAGTCATCGAAAACACAGCCTGACCTCTTATCTTGCCTGTTAAGCCAACGATAATTACAACACTGTCACTGATGAATGGAGAATCTTTCAATGTAACCTTCCCGAGCTTTGCATCAATGTTAGCTGTTTGTTTTAACACCGTTTGACTTGCTTCTATGAATGGATTTATGTATTCCACATTCATAAATAAATACCACCTTCTCTACCTAGTTTGAAATAAAGAAATTTTAAGGCATATAAATATCTTGCTTAAAAAAATAAAAAGTATTACTTATTTTATACAGTTATCTTAACTTTACAAAATTACATTTTTCACTTGTTCAATTGCACTTTATCTGTTGTCCGCCCTCAAAGGCTGGAAATTAAGCTGTTTTAGGCAAAAATAAATATGAAAGGATATTTTATTGACTTTTGACTTTTATTAAATGTAAAAAACATAGATATAGTCATATTATTTTTAATAATTCTATAGATATATCACAAAATCCTTCTTTTTAACACATAAATTTCACAACATTTTATACTTCGTTTCCTTTTTTCTTCAGGTCCTAGAAAGAAAATGCTAAAAATGCACTTTCTCTACTACTAACCTCACATGTTTTAATTATTTTTATAACAGTAACCGGAGAATTGAATAAAAGACCTGTCATAAGGAATAATACACATGTAAACTAAAAATGGAAGGATGTATTTATGATGAAGTTATTTTTCCCCGAAAGAGTTTTTTTTGACTCTTCAGCCTTAAAGCATCCATTAGGACAGGAGCTATTACAGTATTTTGAAGTAAGGGATGTTGAGATCATTAAAGCACCCATTCAAAAGGTGCTCCAATCAATTCCAGGCGAAACAGAAAATCATAAATATGCACATGCTAAAAAAACACTTGTGATTACTACAAAAAAAGCACTTAATCTTGATATATGCAAACCTTCCGCAGATTATGAATTTTCACTTGTGACCAACTGCCCGGGAAATTGTGAATACTGCTACCTTCACACAACGCAATCTTTTAAGCCTTATTTGAGAGCTTATGTTAACATTGACGATATCTTTGATACCATAAAAAAACATATCAATAAAAACAGTGATAATATAACCACTTTTGAGGTAGCTAGTTCAGGTGATCCTCTTGCAATTGAACATATTACAGGACAACTTGCCAGAACAATAGAGTTTTTTGGCAAGCTTGACAAAGGAAGACTTAGAGTTGTCACAAAATTCGACAATGTGGACTCACTACTAAACCTTGAGCATAGAGGACACACCCGATTTAGATTCAGCATAAACTCAAGATATGTTATTGATACTTTTGAACATAATACTGCCAACTTTAGCGAAAGAATTGAAGCTGCAACAAAAATATCCAATGCCAGTTATCCACTTGGGTTTATTGTAGCTCCTATAATGGTTTACGACAATTGGAAGGAGCAATACAAAGAGTTGTTTGAAACTCTTTCACAAAAACTGAACTTTAATAATATTAAAGAACCCATTACCTTTGAGCTGATTCAACATAGATTTACAACAACGGCTAAAAATGTTATTAGCAGAAGATTTCCCAATACTAAACTTGATATGGATGAAACAAAGAGAAGTTTAAAATGGGGGATGTATGGTAGATATAAGTATGTGTATCCTGCCGAGATTTCCAATGAAATAAAGGAATATATTTCTATGCTTATAAAGAATAATTTTCCAGAATCAGTAATTGAATATTATACGTAAATATCATAGATGCGAGACGGGTTACTGCAATAAAGCTTCAAAGGCATTTAGAAAATCGCTTTGCCATGAATTGAAAAGCTTTAGTGCGGGGATTTTGGAACCTGTATAAAGGTTGTTCCTATTGTTTTACTGTCAAACGACTCCATTACGTGACCTTCGCATAGAATCTGTAGGATGCCATTCGGCAGACAGATGAACGATATTTTTGCTACGCAAAAATCGTACCTCAGCTTGATAATTTTCGCACGCGTCTATGGGACATCCTGTCCCGAGACGCTAAAAATGCCATCCGTGGCATTTTTGCTTCAAATTACCAAGCTTTCGGCAACAGCTTCCGCCTCTTTCGAACGAAGTGAAAGAGGCAAAAGTGAAGGGGCTCGATGCCCCGTAGCTTTTATTCTAATGCTCAGGTCAAGTAATTGCGTCATTTGACACTAAAACAGGGTTACACTTTAATTAGGTTTGTTTTTTCGTTGTTTTATTGTTATAGCTTTTTAATTGTAAGATTTTACACATTTTTAGTTTTTTGTAATTCTATGTTTTGGACAACATCCTTTGTCTGGAAGTTTCTAGTGTTTTTGTTTTACAGGTGTTAAATGTTAAAGGCTGCGATTTTGCAATGTGATTGGATTTTTTTATTGGTTTAATGTAGCATCAATTTTCTTTTTAGTACTTCCTGTAAAGCCATTGTTGTTATCGGTGAACCTTTTGTAATCTCATCCTTTGAATCCATTTTTCCGGGATCTCCAATTCCCACTACAACCATATCTTTCACATCTTTTAATACACTCAAAGTATCTCCGCAAATTTTTGCACCGTGAATATCGTTTCCATATTTATCTACTCCGCTTTCAATCACTTTGCCGTCTTTTGTTATTGAACAGGTTATGGGAATTCCTTTGCAATCCTTGCCATTTGACGAAACAGCCACTACACCTATAACATCAATACTGTCATCGTTTATAATTGTCTCCATAGCAAGTTCCCCGTTCCCTTTTCCCTTTGTTCCTTGATCATCCACCATAACAACAACAGGGTCATGAGATGCAGTCTTTATAAGATTTACAATCTCTGTTCCCGATAAAACAGTGGGATTACCCGACGAAGCAGTAATACACCTACCTCCAATGTTGGAAGTTGCCAATTCAACTGCACTTCTAGCAACAGCATCGCCATCTGTAACCAGTATTACTTTTCGTTTTTCCATACCATCAACTCCTCTATCTCTTCGCTTTCGGATTGAATGCAACTGAAGTTAGGTAGCCGAAAAAGATTGCTGCTGTTATACCTGTTGCAGCAGCTTTTACTCCTCCGGTAAATGCACCTAAAAGTCCTGTACTTTCTACATCTTTAAAGGCCCCTTTTGTAAGGCTGTACCCAAAACCCGTTAACGGAACTGTAGCACCCGCACCACCAATATCAACCAACTTTTGATATACACCAAGAGAGCCTAGAATCGCTCCTGCTGTAACAAATATTACAAGTATTCTAGCTGTAGTCAGCTTTGTTTTATCAATAAGTATTTGACCGGCAGCACAAATAATACCTCCCACTATAAAAGCATTTATATAAGTTAAAATAATTTCACCCATTTTTATCACCTGTTTTTCCTGATTATTGTATCTCATTATTTACAACTTTGTTCACATTTTCCCCTACGAGATGGAGTTTGAAATACTTAGTGCATGTGCTACAGAAGGTATAGACTCTCCCTGTTGAGAACTTGTTGTGCTAAGCAGGGCACCGGTAGCAACAAACAAAACATTATTTAAAACACCTTCCATAAGCTTCTTATATATAAAACCGGCAAAAACTGTTGCGGAACATCCGCAGCCGCTTCCTCCTGCATGAGCATCCTGCTTTTCACGGTCAAATATCATTAAACCGCAGTCATTATATATATTACTTATATTATATCCCTTTTCCCGTATAAGCTCATCGCATATTTCCTTCCCAACCGACCCAAGATCTCCTGTAACAATCATATCGTAACTTTCCGGTGTAAAACCTGTATCTTTAAAATGTGTAACAATTGTATCCATTGCAGCCGGAGCCATAGCAGCTCCCATATTGTTTACATCCTTTATACCCATATCAACAATTTTCCCCGTTGTGATATGCGTAATATAAGGACCGCTCCCCTTATTAGAAAGAACCACTCCACCTGAGCCTGTAACCGTCCATTGGGCAGTCGGGGGTCTTTGTGTTCCTAACTCTAAAGGAAATCTGAATTGTTTTTCAGCAGAGCAGAAATGACTCGAGGTAAGACAAACAACATTATCGGCACATTCTCCGTCTATCAATAATGCACCTAAGCTCATCGATTCTGCCATCGTGGAGCAGGCTCCATAGACACCGAAAAACGGGACACCCGACTCCCTTAGTCCAAAATTGGCAGCTATACATTGGTTAAGTAAATCTCCTGCGACAATATAATCCAAGTCGTCCGCTGCTTTATTAGCTTTCTTCAACACCTTTGAAAAGGTCTCCCTCATTAATTTGCTCTCAGCCTTTTCCCAGCTTTTTTCACCAAAAAGCTCATTTTCTATGATTTCATCAAAATACAATCTAAGAGGCCCCTCTCCTTCTTTTGGACCAACAATAGACGCAGTTGCAATAATGCTTGGGGGATTTTGTAATCTTATTGTCTGCTTTCCTATTTTTTTATTCGCCATTAAAACACCTCAAATTAACATAAAATGAATTATTCCTGCAATTACAGATGTAGAGATTCCATACACAAGCACCGGTCCTGCTATAACGAACATTTTTGCTCCAACACCCATTATATAGCCTTCACTTTTAAACTCCATTGCCGGTGATACTATAGAATTTGCAAAACCTGTTATAGGCACTATAGAACCTGCTCCTGCAAATCGCCCTATGTCATCATAAACATTTATTCCCGTCAATAATGCTCCAAGAAATATCATCAGCAAAGAAGTAATAGCAGCAGTCTCATCCTGACCTAGACCTCTCATTTTGAGTAGGTTTGTAATAAACTGACCTACTATACAAATAAGCCCACCTACTATAAATGCCCTAATTACATTTCTCAGAAGTTTTGAATTGGGCGATTTTTCGTCAACATATTTCTGATATTCCTTTTTTGTTAAAGTTTTCTGCATTTCTACCTCCATTTAGATTATTTTTATGCTACAAATTACAAAATCAATGCTTCGTGGCAATAATTTTTTTCCAAAACAAAAACTCCCTTAGAAGGAATTTTACTCGATTGCGGCATCAAATAAACAATAAGAAAAAATATTAAAATTATAATCAGGCTAATAAAAAATATTAAACCTTTATGCTTTAGCAAAACATCTGTCATAATTTATTCCACTCCTAAAAGTAATTTTTGTTTGAGAACTTCTCTAACTTTTATATTGCAAATCATTATATTTATTATTATTGTAAAAATAAAAAAACAATATGCAAAAACATATTGTTTTTTATTTCTTTAAGCTATTTCAAAAAATAGGGTGCTTCAAAAAAAACTTTGAAATGACCTAACCTTAACTACAAATATTTTATTTTTCTTTTGATTTCATCCAATATCTTCTTTTCAATTCGTGATACTTGCACTTGTGATATTCCAAGCATTTTTGCAATTTGGACCTGCGTTTTTTCTTTAAAGTACCTTAGCACTATTATTTGCTTTTCTCTCGGGTTTAGTGTGTTAAGCACCATTCTTAGGTCAATCTTGTCAACAAGATCCACTTCTTCATCGTTGCTCTCATTATTTAGTTTATCTATTAAAAGAACAGTTGAGCTATCACTATCCCCAACAGTATTATATAAGGATTCTGGCGAACAATTGGCTTCCATTGCCATTACTAGTTCTTCCACCGGAATGTCCAATCGAATAGAAATCTCATTTAACGAGGGTTCTCTCCTTAATTCTTTCGTCATAATTTCTTTTGTAACTCTAATTTTATTAGCTAATTCTTTTAGAGAACGGCTTACTTTAATAATCCCGTCATCCCTTATAAACCTTTTTATTTCCCCAATAATCATAGGTACGGCATATGTAGAAAACTTCACATCAAAGGAATCATCAAACTTATTTATTGCCTTAATTAGGCCAATACAACCTATCTGGTAAATATCCTCGGTTTCATAACCCCGGTTTTGAAATCGTTTAACAATACTCCATACAAGACCTACATTTCTTTCCACCAATATAGACTGAGCTTGTTTGTCCCCTAATTTAGCCTTCTTTACTAATTCGAGAGTTTCCATATCAAATAATTCATCCATATTAACTCCTATAACTGCATAAGTTTTTTTCATTCGGCTGCGGTGTGTAAATTCATTAACATTACCATGTTAAGTTGTTTAATACAAATTATTTCCATTTAAACAACTTCTATTCACCCAATTATGTTATTTCCTAGACTAAGTTATCAATTTGCTTTAAAAACTCAATCTAATAGCCTTTATCATAGATTGACTAATGTATTAGATAAGGCCATTTCAAAAAATAACCTATACAATATTTAAGTCACAAAGCCCATCAAATCAGATTTTTTGAAATGGCAATTGACCAGTTATTTTTTTTGAATCACCTAAATCAACTATCCCTTATTTAATGAATTAAATTTTTTATACATAGACACTTTAGTGCCTTTGCCAACTTCCGATATAACCTCTACTCTATCCATAAAGCTTTCCATAACTGTAAAACCCATACCTGATCTTTCCATCTCTGGCTTTGACGTATACATGGGCTGCCTTGCCAAATCAACATCCGAAATCCCCTCACCATCATCTTCTACAAATATCTCTACACCATCACTAAACAAAATACATATCATTCTAACTAACCCGTTTGAATTCTCATATCCATGTATAATTGCATTAGTTACAGCTTCAGATACAGCCGTCTTAACATCTGCCATTTCTTCTATAGTCGGGTCTATCTGTGACACAAAAGCGGCTGCTACTACTCTAGCAAAACCCTCATTGCTTGATTTACTTGTAAATTCTAATTTCATCTGATTTATAGGCTGCATTTTTATTCCCCTTTACATTTTATTTATCGCCATATCTATATTATCATAAGTGGGTATAACTTTTAGTAATCCCGACATCTCAAAAATACGTAGCATTTGATCACTAACATTTGTAACAGAAAGTTTTCCGTTTAATTTGCTGACGTTTTTAAATCTTCCCATTATTACACCAATTCCCGAACTGTCCATAAAAGTAACCTTTGAAAAGTCAAATATCACGTTTTTAGTTGTAGCCTTAATCAGTTCAGAATCGATTTTCTCCCTGATATACTCTGCAGAATGATGATCAAGTTCACCAATAATCCCCGCAATCAATGTACTTCCCTTATAAGAAATTTTTACTTTCAATTTTTATCCTCCTTTTGCCCGATTATCTCTTTAAACAGTACCAAATGTTCATATTTCGCATAATTATGAACTTAAGTCTAGAATTATAAAGTACTTTTTAAAAAGATATAGCCCTCTTAGTTTATTTTAGCTCATGATTTGTGAAATATTGTAATTATACTCATTCTTTATTTCCCAAACTTCTCCTTCAAATTTTTAGGCTATAGCAAAAAAAATTTACAATTTCCATTTTCAAATTTTTCCAAAACAAAAGAACCGTTAATAAAACGGTCCTTCTTTTTTATGTATAGAAATATTTTTACAACACTGGTAGATTATTCACCAAAACCTGCCGTAACAAGGTCAACAATCTCTTTTATTGCAAGATCTTCATCTTCTCCATCAGCCATAATAGTTATCTCTGTCCCTTTAGAAACCGCTAAGGAAATAAGACCCATTATGCTCTTGGCATTTACTTTTTTGTGGTCCATCTTAATCCATATATTAGAAGTAAACTTCCCTGCTGTTTGAACAAATAATGCAGCAGGTCTTGCATGCAAACCTGTTGGATTAGTTATTTCAATAGTCTTTTCAACCACTCATAACTCTCCTTTCAATGATCTAGTATTTTCAGCAATTTCATCTAACTTTCTAAGCCTGTGATTTACTCCCGATTTACCTAGGCAAGGACTTAACATTTCACCTAGCTCTTTTAGACTGGCATCACTGTATTCAAGCCTCAGCTCAGCTATTTGTCTAAGATTTTCCGGCAAATTATCAAAGCCTAAGTTATCTCTTATATATCTAATATTATCAACCTGCCTTATAGATGCATCCACCGTTTTTTGCAGGTTGGCTGTTTCACAATTTACTATGCGATTAACATTGTTGCGCATTTCTTTTATTATTCGAACATTTTCCAGCTCTAAAAGCGCACCATGTGCCCCAATTATATTGAGAAAGTCTACAATATTCTCTCCTTCTTTCAAATACACCACATAGTATCCCTTACGTTTTATAATTTTTGCGTTTAGGCCAAAAAAAACCATCAAATCGTTTACTTCCTGAGCAATTTCATTTTGGTGACTAATTATCTCTAAATGATATGTTTTCTCAGGGTCACTCATTGAACCAGCTGCAAGGAAAGCACTCTTAAGATACGCTTTTTTACAGCATTTCTTTTTCTTGTCCAAATCATAGGCTAAATAAGCTACTTGTGAAGCCTTTATATTTTCAATGTTAACATCACTTAGTATCCTCTTTAATCCCATTGAAGATGTCAAAACCAATATATACATCACATGCTTTTTTAGCTTCTTGCTTCTTCTTACACTTATTTCAGCATTTAAACCATACAAAATTTTAAATAATGAGAATATACGTCTGGCGAAAGCAGCATTTTCTGTTGAGATCTTTAAATATACTTCATTCTGATTTATAAATTTAACCAAACCGCTTATTCTTATAGCTGCTGCCAATTCATTAAGTTTACAGCAACTTAACTTTGCATCGGATCTGCAAAGTTCATTTTTAACTGATGATGAAAATGACAAATTGCACACCTCAATCAAAACATATTGTAATGAAATTATATCTCATTTTTACCCAAAACACCAGCATAACTTATTTTAGGTGATTCAAATATAAATGCAGAATTTTTTTA
Organism: Bacillota bacterium; assembly: GCA_023421115.1. Taxonomy (GTDB): domain Bacteria; phylum Bacillota; class Clostridia; order Acetivibrionales; family Acetivibrionaceae; genus Acetivibrio. Next base: position 18,301 of record JAEZUI010000211.1, read on the forward strand.
AATCACCCTATAATTTCGCTCAAGCCTTTATATCTTCGACGTATGCCCTTAATATTTCTGACACACTCCACGCCTGAGCAAAACAGCCCCTTGGAATCAAGGGTTCATCTCCATCAAATATCTCCGAAATTGAACCTATACAGGCATCCATCAAATGATCCTTAATAGACTCTATAAAATACATTGCAGTTTTCTTTGCCTCCTGCGAATGATTATTCACTTTCAAATATGCTGTTATAAAATGTCCTAAAGGCCACGTCCATACTGTCCCCTGGTGATATGCTCCATCTCTTCTGTATTGATCACCCATATATATTCCAACGTACTCCCTGCATTTTGGCGAAAGGCTTCTAAGACCATTAGCTGTATAGAGTTCCTTGTATACCTTGTTTACTACATCTTTTGCCATTTCCCCCTCAATAACGGGATACGAAAGACTCACAGCCATAATCTGATTCGGACGCACCTTGTCGTCCTTATAGGTTGAGGTCAGACAGTCATACAGACATTTTTGCTTGTCATTCCAAAAACTTGTCTCAAAGGACTTCTTGACTTGTTTCGCTAAATCGCTATAGTATTTACTGCTTTCTCCATAATGTTCAGAAAGTACAGCCATTATCCTTAAGGCATTATACCACAACGCATTAATTTCTACCGCTTTGCCATGCCTTGGCGTAACAACCCAATTTCCAACCTTGGCATCCATCCACGTCAGTTGTGTGTGCTCATTACCAGCCGTAATCAAATAGTCATTATCCATTTTGATGTCAAACATTGTACCTTTTTCAAAGTAACTTACTATGTCCTTAAGGCCGTCATAAATGTTCTCTTTGACAAAATCATAATCTCTTGTATAGTTTATATACTTATTTACTGCTTCAAAATACCACATAGGAGCGTCCACACTATTATAGGGAGGTTCGTTTCCTGCATCGGGAAACATATTAGGTATTAGCCCGTCCTTTACGTACTTTGAAAATGTATAGAGTATTTCTTTTGCATCTTCAAACCTTTTTGTTGCGAGAGTTATACCGGGAAGTGCAATCATAGTATCCCTTCCCCAATCTGTAAACCATGGATATCCTGCAATTATAGTCTTAGCATTTGTCGATTCCCTATGCACAATGAAATTATCAGCACTCTTAACAAGAGTTTGAGAGAATTCATCCTCATACCCAGCCTTTTTCACCAGTGTGTTAAGTCTTTCAATCTCATTGTTTATAAGCTTTAGACCGTCTTTTGACTTAATCTCTTTTTCTACTGTTGCAATTACTGTTATATACTTTTCTTGATTAGGTTTAATATTTATATCAAAATATCCCGGAATATAGTGGTCTTCTGATGAACCGAGACCCCTTTCCCTTTCTATTGCATATTCCATGTTATAAAACCAACTATAGTCAATGGGCTTAAATCCGCCCTCACTGCAAAACAGGCTGATATCAATATCATAATACTGTGGCTTTAGTGTAACCAAATCTTCCTTAACTACAGTTTTGCTAAAGTTTAGGTATTCTTTCTTTGAACTGTAGTGGTAATCCCTGAAATTGACCAGAGGTGTCAATCTTAAATTCACATTATCCTGTCCATTTCTTACATAATATACGACTGCCACTGTGTTCTCGCCATATACCATGCTCACTGTTTTTTCAATATATACTTCTCCTATCCTATATATAAACTTCGGAAGAGGCTCCCTCTCAAAGCCCTCCATATGATGATACCCCTTCATAACAAAACCGGGAACTTCATAGGAAAACAAGTCAAAAGATTCATCTCCTACAGTTACACTCTCATCTATTTTAGATACAATCAGATGCCTGTTAACCGGAGGTTTTAAGGATGCAACTAAAAGCCCATGATACCTTCTTGTATTTGCTCCAATAACGGTTGAAGACGAAAATCCTCCAATTCCGTTAGTCAGTAACCATTCTTTCTGAATACCTTGCTCAAAAGTTCTCCAACTCGATTTGCCATATCTCATGCCATATCCTCCTTTTGTTTGGAACGTATAATAAGGTGTTTCAAAAAAATTCGTTAGTCAATATATATAGTTGCAACCTAGTAAAATCAGTTTTTTGAAACACCCATTGACCAGTTACTTTTTGGGAATCACCTAAATCAGTTCCCACTATACAATTCTTCTCAAAAAGTTTGTTTATTTAGCAAACTTTGATTGCAGCCTCCTCCGCAGTATACTCTTCTCTTTCGGTTATCAAACAACTATATCTTCTTCTTCTCTTTCACATAAACAACCACTCTCACAAAGATTCATAATTGTTTTTGATAGCCTCTTTGTATCATGTCTAATATAATTATTATTTATACAGACAAAATCATCATACAAAACTTTTATGCCATGCCTTTCGAGTACTTCTGCATCTACTTTCACAGCAGTTGCGCCATCTTCATTATATTTCTTTTTGAAATCTTCAGGAATTTGAGCGGAATTTACAATACAATATTCAATAAGTCCTTTGCAGGAATGCTTTTCAATAGCCTTTATATGATCCCAAACACTGTAATTTTCTGTTTCTCCCGGTTGTGTCATCACATTGCATACATAAGTCTTAATAGCATTGGATTTTTTAATTGCGTCTACTATTCCCGGGACAATAAGATTAGGAATTATGCTGGTATAAAGGCTTCCAGGGCCTAATACAATCATATCAGCATCAAGTATAGCATCAATTGCCTCTTGTAAAGGTTTTATCAATAGAGGCTCAAGATAAACACTTTTAATTTTTCCCTTATGAAAATTATTGTGTTCTCCAATCCTTGACTCTCCTTCTACTATATAGCCATCCTCAAGTTCTGCACACAGCTTCACATCTTGTAATGTAACAGGTAAAACTCTTCCTGTAACAGCTAAAACATCACTCATCTTTTTAACTGCCTCTTCAAAACTTCCAGTTATACCGTCCATAGCAGCTAAAAAAAGGTTTCCAAAAGATTGACCCTTTAGCATACCATCGGTAAACCTATACTGCAAAAGCTTTTCCATGAGCGGCTCAGTATCTGCCAATGCTAAAATGCAGTTACGAATATCGCCGGGAGGCAGCATACCTAAATCCTGCCTTAAAACTCCCGAACCCCCACCATCATCAGCTACTGTCACAATTGCTGTCAAATTCGAACTATACGACTTTAAGCCTCTCAACATGGTAGAAAGACCTGTTCCACCACCGATTACAACAATTTTGGGTCCTTTTGCGATCATTTCTGTTTCACTCTCTGAAAGTTTTGATGAGCCCTCTTTGTACCGGCTTCTAACTATATAATTTTTTAAGCGTTGAAAGGCAGTGTATAATAATACACACCCTAACAATACTATACTTAGAGACAAAATCCTTTCAATAATGCCACTATATTTAAAAAACACATAAATTCCCAATAGTACATCAACTAGTCCGGAAAAACTCAATAGCAAATATATACGACCTCTTCTATTGTATCTCGCTAAATTGAGAAGTCTCATTTCTTTGCCCCCTTGCTATCCTTTTCTATATCTCTGTGTTCAATAACCACTCTATGTTCTTTACCGGAAAGATAGGCATATAAAGCTTCAGAAATCGCAACTGATCTGTGCCTCCCTCCGGTACAACCTATTCCTACAACAAGTTGAGACTTTCCTTCCTTTACGTAACTTGGAAGCAAGAACTCCAGCATATCATAGAGCTTTGATAAAAATACTATGGTCTCGTTAAATCCCAAAACATACTCCCTAACTGCATCATTCTTCCCTGTCTGCCTTCTCATGCTGTCAATGTAATAGGGATTTGGTATAAACCTTACATCAAACACCAAATCACAGTCTATAGGAATTCCATACTTGAATCCAAAGGATATTATATTTATTATCATTCCATCAAATTTTTTACCGTCGACAAATATATTGGACATCTCCTCTTTAAGCTGTCTAGGAGTTAAGTTTGAGGTATCCACTATATAAGTTGCAATTCTCTTTATTTCTCTTAACAACTCTCTTTCCTGATTTATACCTTTGATCAGCCTGCCTTCAGGAGCAAGAGGATGAATTCTTCTGCTCTCCTTAAACCTTTTTATGAGTACTTTGTCCGATGCTTCTAAAAACAATATCTCATAGGACAATCCGGCTTCTTTTAAAGCATTAAGCTCAGGAAATAACGCATTAAATAGCTCACCACCTCTAATGTCTATAACCAAAGCTATTTTATTTATCTTTCCTCTACTTTGAACACAAATCTCGGCAAATTTAGGTATTAATACAGGGGGCAGATTGTCAACACAAAAAAAGCCCAAATCCTCCAAATATTTCACAACCAAACTTTTGCCTGCTCCAGATACTCCCGTTATAATTAAAAACCTCATTTGTACCTCCTATGAACCAACATAAAAGTATAATTTTAACTTTAATATTCTCCTACAATTCTTATTTCTGTCTGTAGTTCAACGTCGAATTTGTCCTTAACCGTTTTCTGTATATGTCTGACCAAATCCATTACATCGTTTGAGGTTGCATTTCCCTTATTTACAATAAATCCACAATGTTTATCCGACACCTGGGCACCACCTATACAGTAGCCCTTGAGACCAGAATCTTCAATTAACTTACCTGCAAAATATCCTTCCGGTCTTTTAAATACACTACCTGCACTAGGCATCTCTAGAGGTTGCTTATCCTGCCGCCTTCCTGTAAGATCATCAATTATTGCCCTAATAGCAGCTCTGTCACCCTTTATAAGCTTAATGACAGATCTCACTACAATACCTGACTGCTTTTGAATAAAACTAGTTCTGTATCCAAATTCATGCTCAACTTCTCGAATTAGTTTTATATTTCCTTCTTTATCAATAAACTCTGTTTCAACTACAACATCCTTCATTTCGCCACCATAAGCTCCTGCGTTCATAGCAACGGCACCACCTAGTGTCCCAGGTATTCCTGATGCAAATTCCAAACCTTTAAGCTCGTTTTCAAGAGCAATGCTAGAAAGCTTTGAAAGCAATATACCACCATAAGCTTCAATGCAATCTCCTTTTACCAAACAACTGTTCAAATTATCATATATCTTAACAACGACTCCTCTTATTCCCTTATCGGATATCAGAAGATTTGTTCCGTTTCCCATTATAAAAATCGGCATTTTTTCTCTATTGCATAACTTTATCACTTCACATAAACTTTGCACCGAACAAGGTGTAACCAAAAAATCTGCAGGTCCTCCGATTTTAAAAGAAGTATGCTTCCTCATAGGTTCATCCTCTTTTACATTTTCCTTACCTGCAATATCCTCTAAAAGCTTTATATATTTTTCCTTTTCCAATTATTCCAGCTCCTTATTTTTGCTGCAACATACCTATATATATTCTACTTCTTATTATTACTTTATAGAATTAAATCAGACTTTTCTTATTCTTTTACTTTTGTTCTCAATAAATTCATTAAAGTTAGATACCCTTGTATTCATAACAAGTTCTTCCGGCATTTCAATCTTTTCAAGTAAATTGTATACCCTTTCAAACCTTCCTACATCAAAGCTTATGTGTGCATCACTTCCACACACTATTTTTACACCCTGCTTCTTGCACTCAAGGGCAAAATTCACGCAGTTTTCTTCACAGCCAGCCCTTACACTGAAAGAATTATTATTTATTTCAATAAATTTGCCGTATTCCTTTGCAGCTGATACCACCTTTCCAACATCCACTTCGAATTGTGGTGTGCCGGGATGCCCAACAGCATCAACAAAGGGATTTTTCATAAGGTTTAAATAGGCATTAGTATGTTCTTCTATTGAAGCAGGCTTAATACATATATCATGAAAACTCGCTATAACAAAATCAAGTCTTTTCAAATACTCTTGCGGCATATCCAAATTTCCGTTATAGTCTACTATATTAGCCTCCACACCTTTTAAAACTCTAACTCCGTACAACACCTCCGGAATTACTCGCATATTACCAAAATGATATAAATACGGAGCACCTTTCATAGCCGGACCATGATCGGTGATTGCAAACATTTCAATACCATTGACAGAGGCTTCCCTTGCCATTTCCTGGACAGTACTGTAGGCATGTCCGCTTGCTACCGTATGAGTATGTGTATCTACAACAAATTTCAATTTTTTCCCTCCAATTTTATTCTTGAGTAGCCTTGTTAATTTCCCCTAAAACTCTTTCATTTAAAACTTTAGCCGCATTGTATCCCATTTTCTTTTGTCTGTTATTCATTGCTGCCACTTCAGCAATAATGGCCAAGTTTCTTCCGGGCCTTACGGGGATAATAAGACAAGGTACATTTATGCCAAGAATATCTGTGTATTCATCTACAAGCCCTAAACGGTCATAATTTTTCTTTTCATCCCAAAACTCCAATTGTATAACCAAATTTATATTTTCAGTAACTTTTACTGAACCTACACCATAAAGGTTTTTGACGTCTAGAATTCCAATACCTCTTATTTCTATAAAATGCCTTATAATATCAGGAGCTGTACCAACAAGTGATTTATCCGATACTCTTCTTATCTCAACAACATCGTCAGCTACAAGCCTGTGTCCTCTCTTAACAAGCTCTAGGGCCGTCTCGCTTTTACCAACTCCACTTTCTCCAAGAATTAAGATACCTTCACCATACACTTCAACAAATACGCCGTGCTTAGTTATTCTTGGTGCCAACTGCACATTAAGGTATCTAATTACTCCGCTTAAAAATCTAGAAGTAATATCATCCGTCCTAAGAATAGGAATTTCATATTTACGTGATACCTCTACCATTTCAGGAAAAACCTCTAACCCTCTGGCAACCACCATACATGGAAAACCACATTTAAAAAACTCATCTAACCTTGAGTAACGCTCTTCTTTCGTCATAGCTGACAAATAAGTTGTCTCAACTTTACCTATTATCTGAATTCTATCAGTACCAAAGTATTCAAGATAACCGACAAGCTGAAGGCCGGGACGGTTTATGTCCGAGGAAGTAATTACAATATCGTCAAGTCTTTTACAATTTGATATATCTTCAAGCTGAAATTCATCCATAACTTCTTTTAAAGTAACAGAAAACATCATTTATCCCCCCTATTCTTATACACAATTATTATAACATATTAATTTTTTATTCCAATAAAAATTTCATAGGGGTTTGATGAAATGAAAAACGTCGTATGAAAATATTCATACGACGTCAAAATGGAGCGGGTGATGGGAATCGAACCCACGCAATCAGCTTGGAAGGCTGATGTTCTACCATTGAACTACACCCGCAAATTCAGTAGGATATTTTAATAAAACACCCTACATGTTGGAGCGGGTTACGAGATTTGAACTCGCGACTTTCACCTTGGCAAGGTGACACTCTACCGCTGAGTTAAACCCGCGCATCAACAATTCGCAAAAGTAATTATACAAGGTTATAAACAGTTTGTCAATACTTTTTTGAAAGGTATTTAATTCCTTTTTTCTTTCACTTAATTACTTCCATATAATTACTTATTCCTTTTTACTTGCAGGTGCATTTACAATATGTTATTATTTTTATACAACAACTTATTCTGATTTTGTAATTTTTTATTTTTGTCTTGTTATTAATGGTATTATGATATATTATTAAACTATAAGCTATCTCTGATATGTTTTATCTTATTAGTACTAATAGGACTTTTCATGCATTTTACTTCAATAATAGTAATGGAGTGATATTAATGGAAATTAAGACAGGAGACATTGTATCTGTTCGTCATTTCTCCGGAACGAAGCTGTTTAAAAGTCTGGTACTGGAATCTCAAAATGAAGTAATAAAAGTCAGGCTTTTTGAAGACATAACGCTCCTCAATTGTTCACAAGGTGATCCTTTAGTGCTCGGTTCGGAGTTAGAGAGTGAAATTTATATTTCAAGCTGTACAATCCTCAATTTAGAAAAGGAACTCAATACAATTGAAATTAAGATTGATAATTGTGAAACTACGACTAACAAAAGACTTTTTGTAAGGTTTCCAGTATCACTTTATGCTGAGGCAAGAATTGGAGAATCACAAAAAAAGCATCTTGCTATTGTTAAAAATATTAGCTATACTGGGATGATGATATTTTCAAAAACTGATTTTCCTCTTTATCAAGAACTTAAATTCGAGATACATGCGGGTTCAGGCGTTACAATTAATCTTAAAGCCTCTATAATAAGAAAGGTAAAGGATACATATAACTACGAGTACGGGCTCAAGATTGTATATACCGATATACATACCCCTAATCTTTTAAAGAAGTACTTGGTATTACTCAAAAAAGAACAGGAAGAATCTCTTAAAAAGTTTAAGGAATTAAAATAATTCCGGTCGATTCGCTACATTACTCTGCTAGCCTATTCGACCCAGACCATTTATTGAAATGTTCTAACAATATCTTAAATAAAAGCGATGATCTTTTACACCATCGCTTTTTATTGTTAGTTTTTTTATTATAAAGCCTTTAAAAGGTTAGCCATTTCTATTGCAGTAACAGCTGCATCATATCCTTTATTACCTGCCTTTGTACCTGCTCTTTCAATAGCTTGCTCAATTGTATCTGTCGTCAGAACTCCAAAAATAACAGGTAATCCCGAATCTAAAGACACTTTTGCAATTCCTTTTGATACTTCACTAGATACATAATCAAAATGGGGTGTTGAACCTCTTATTACAGCACCAACACATATTACAGCGTCAAATTTTTTTGATGCTGCCATTTTTGATGCTGCCAAAGGTATTTCAAAAGCTCCCGGCACCCATGATATCTCTATATTCGACTCCTCCGTTCCATGCCTTAAGAGAGCATCAATTGCTCCTCCTAAAAGTTTACTGCTTATAAATTCATTAAAACGACCAACTACTATTCCAAAATTTAAGCCACCTGCAATAAGTTTTCCTTCATTTGTCTTAATTCCCATTTTAGTTTTCCTCCCAATGTTATATAGTTTTTTAATATTTTTTAATAGTTTTTTTATTAGCCTAAACTTCCTTACAAATCATTTAGCATATGACCCATCTTGTCTTTTTTGGTTTTTAAATAAAACTTGTTAACTTCATTCTCTTTTATTTGAAGTGGGACCCTTTCAACCATTTCAAGTCCATGTCCTGAGAGTCCAACTAGTTTTTTAGGGTTATTAGTAAGCAATCTGATCTTTCTAATACCAAGATCATATAATATTTGAGCTCCTATTCCGTAATCCCTCATATCCTCAGGAAAACCCAAGAGGACGTTAGCCTCAACCGTATCTTTACCTTCATCCTGAAGTTCATAGGCACGAACCTTATTTACCAGACCTATTCCTCTTCCTTCCTGGCGCATATAGAGTAAAACACCTTTTCCTGCCGCTGCTATCTCTCTTAGCGCTGCATCAAGCTGTTCACCGCAATCACACCTCAAGGAATGGAAGGCGTCTCCTGTAAGGCATTCCGAATGCACCCTTACCAAAACAGGTTCATTTTCACTTGCCACATCTCCCATAACTAATGCCACATGATGTTCACCGTTTATTGCATTTTCAAAAGCTACAATTTTAAATTCACCATATTTGGTGGGTAGCTTTGCTTCTGATGCTTTGCTTATAAGTTTTTCAGTATTTCTTCGGTAACTTATAAGATCGGCAATAGTAACAATTTTCAAGTTATGTTTTTTTGCAAATTCCATTAATTGCGGCGCCCTTGCCATTGTTCCATCTTCATTCATAATCTCGCAAATAACGCCTGCAGGATACAAACCTGCCAACCTAGCAATATCAACAGCTGCCTCAGTATGTCCCGTTCTCTTCAAAACTCCTCCGTCTTTTGCAACCAATGGAAACACATGTCCGGGGCGAACAAAATCAGTAGGTTTGGCCTCCGGATTTGTAAGTTCTTTTATTGTTTTTGATCTTTCAAATACAGAAATACCTGTTGTGGAAGTTTTATGATCTACTGTTACTGTAAAAGCGGTTTTCATTTGATCTGTATTTTTTTCCACCATTATATTAATTCCAAGCTCTTTAGCCCGTGATTCTGTGATAGGTGCACAAATTAAACCTCTTCCGTACTTTGCCATAAAGTTAATGTCTTCCGGAGTTACCAACTCCGCAGCCATTATAAAGTCCCCCTCATTTTCTCTATCTTCATCGTCAATAACAACTATCATTTTACCCTGTTTAATATCTTCTATTGCAGCTTCAATTGTATCAAATTTCATAAACACACCTCCAAAAGTCTATAATCAAGCGAATCCGTTATTTCTAAGAAAATCAAGGGATATGACTTCTTTTTCGTTGTTTTCTTCTGAATTATTGTAAAAAATCAGCTTTTCAATATACTTTCCAAGCATATCGCATTCAATATTTATCTTACTTCCAACTTCTTTCGAACCTAAAGTTGTAATTCCTGCTGTAAGCGGTATAAGCGAAACTTTAAAACACTTCTCATCTATAAAAGCAACGGTTAGACTAGTACCATCTAATGCCACCGAGCCCTTCATAACAATATATTTTATGACATCCTTAGCCGCTTCTATTGTTAGCCAAATTGCATTGTCCTCCTGAGTTTTATCAACTAACACACCTGTACCGTCAATGTGTCCGGATACAATATGTCCTCCAAGCCGATCGGACAACCTCAATGCACGCTCAAGATTAACGTCATCTCCTACCTTAAGATTTCCCAAACCGGTTTTTCTCATTGTTTCCGGCATCACATCGGCTGTAAATTCATCACTTCTTTTGTTAGTCACAGTAAGGCATATTCCGTTTACCGCAATACTATCTCCTAATTTTACATCGTCCATTATTTTGCTACATTGTATTGAAAGCTTTATGGATTTGCTTCCGTGGACAATCCCTCTTACCTTTCCAACTTCTTCAACTATACCAGTAAACATATTTCGCACCTCAAAAAAATTATAAAGGTTAGGTTATTTTTTGAAACGGTCTAACCTTTTACAAATAGCCTTCCACAAGTATATCTTCCCCAAATCTCGATAAAGAAACATCTTTTAACTTTAATGCTTCACCCATTAATTGTATGCCTTTTCCCTCAACTGGCGTAACAGCTTCTTTTCCACCTAGTATCTTAGGAGCAATGAAGAACATAACCTTATCCACAATACCAGCATCAACAGCTGCTGCATTTAGTGTACCTCCACCTTCTAAAAGTACACTATCAATCTCAAGCATATATAGCTCTTGTGATAGCTTAATAAGATCTACACGTCCATCCTTACCTTCTGCTTTTATTACCCTTACACCCTTTTCAATAAGCTGCCTTTCCTTATCCTTAGCTATACTAGATGTGGTTGCTAGAATAACCCCTGCCTTTGAATCCTTGCATAAAACTCTACTGTCAAGGGGAATGTTCCCTTTGCTGTCCACAATTATTCTTATAGGATCAGTTCCAACTCTGTCCACAAGCCTTGTGGTAAGCATAGGATCATCCTTAATTATTGTATTTATCCCCACCATTATAGCTGAAACCCTATCCCGTAATAAATGTACATGATTTCTCGATGCCTCTGAAGTTACCCATTTTGAATCCCCATTTTCCGAGGCAATTTTCCCATCAAGAGTCATTGCCGTTTTTAAAATTACAAAAGGCTTCTTTTTTACAACATAGTTAATAAATATTTCATTGAGTTTTTTAGCTTCCTCCTCAAGAACTCCTACTTCAACCTCAACACCTGCTTCCCTTAGCATCTGGACTCCTCTTCCCGATACTTTGGGATTAGGATCAATCATTGCTATTACCACTTTTTTAATCTTTGATTCAATTATTGCTTTTGCACAGGGTGGAGTCCTCCCATAATGGGAACATGGTTCAAGATTAACATAGAGAGTTCCCCCGGACACATCCTCGATAGCATTATTAAAAGCAGCCACCTCTGCATGAGCGCAACCTATAACTTCATGGAAACCCTCTGCAATCACTCTATCATCTTTAATAATTACTGCACCAACCAACGGATTCGGATTTGTCCTGCCCCATCCTTTTTTGGCAAGTTCAATAGCTCTTCTCATATAGAAATCATGTTTATTCAAATAAATCACCTTTTACCTAATTGATAAATTCCTTAACACAAAAAATCCCCAGATCATTTCTCCAGGGATAATTTACCATTCACATAAAGAATAATAACTTATCTTCTTTCATCCAGACTTTTTGCATTTGTAAAACTAAACACAATATACTGTCGGCTCCGGAATTTGACCGGATCTGCCATAAGGCTCGCGGGCTTGCAAACATTTCATTGCCTACCGCCGGTAAGGATTCTCACCTGTCCCTGAAGATAATATACTTAATTTCAATTTATATAGAATATATCACACTGCCTATTTAGGTGTCAATGATTTCTAACCCAATCAAACATTTTTCTGCAATGCCTAAATAACTTTTATATAAACTTCTCTATTACGCGGACCATCAAATTCACAAAAATAAATTCCCTGCCATTGACCAAGAACAAGTCTCATTTCTTCAATCATAACCTGCAGCGAAAATCCAAACATACTTGCTTTTATGTGGGCAGCCGAATTCCCTTCAAAGTGTTTGTACCCATCTTCAAAGGGAACTATTTTGTTGATTTGCTTTAAAATATCGTCTACAACATCGGGATCTGCATTTTCATTAATGGTAAGTCCTGCCGTAGTATGTGGAACAAAAATATGACATATGCCTGATTTTTTACCTTCTTTCCTTACAATTTCCTGTATTTTTGAAGTTATATCAACCATTGCCGTCCTTGACGGAGTTTTAACCTTTATTATTTGCATAAAAATCACCCCGACTAATAGTATATTACTTCAAAAAAGGGATGTAAAGCATATGTATAAAAACCTTATCATCTAAATAAGCTTCAAACTCTTCATAACCTCAATGAATTTTTCTGTATTAATTGGTTTAACCGCATATGCCTCACAGTCATGATTATAGGTTTTAGCAATTGTCCCGATGTCATTTAAGGCAGTAGTCATAATAACCTTACAAATTTTTGACTCTTCTATGCCCTCTTTTTTCTCAATTTGTCTAATAGCCTTTAAGGTCTTAATACCATCTAACTTTGGCATCATAATATCAAGGCAAACCAAATCATAAGGTTCTCCATCCCTGATCGCCATGGAAAATGTGTCTAATGCTTCAATACCATCAACACTAATATCACATTCACCATAATTTGATAAAAACTTAAATAAAAAATTTCTACTGACATTATCATCTTCAACTATTAAAATCTTCATAATCCCATCTCCTATTAATATCATTTTCAATCTTTTCAATTAAGTCCCTTATTCCATCTGCTTTATTTTTTCTAGCACTAAGTTCAATCTTTAAAGCATTTTCATATACTGTTTTTGCATCAAATCTTTCAATGTACTCTTTTAATGAATGGGATTGCCTTTCTACTAAAGGTAAATCATTGTCCTCTATTGCTTTCTTCAAGCTTAAAATAAGTTGATAAAAAAACTTCTTATCAATTTTTTCTACAGGTTCAATAAATTTTCCAACCCTTAAGATTATGTTTTCTATTTCGGTATTTTCTATATCGTTTATAACTTTTTCAATAGCATTTAAAAGTTCTGACAAAATTATTGGCTTTGATAAATAGTAATCCATACCCGCTTTTAAAAACTTTTCTTTATCTCCTTCAATGGCATAAGCTGTTAGAGCTATAATTGGCAACCTTGATTTCTTTAATAAAGTATCTTGTCCATCACCAAAGTCCGCTACAATGTTTTTTTGTTCAATTTCTCTAATATGTTCAGTTGCAGTAACACCATCCATTTCAGGCATCTGAATGTCCATAAAAACCATGTCGAAGTTGTTCTTTGAAATAGCCCTTACTGCTTCTATACCATTATTAGCTATTTCTACTTTATGCCCTAACTTTATTAACATTCTCTCAAGTACTGTTTGATTTACTTTATCATCATCAACCACTAGTATATAGAGTTTTTTTGATGACTTATACTCAATGGTTTCCTTACTTTTTCTCGATTCTTGTATAGTTCCTGCTTCAAGCTTGAGGGTAAATGAAAACTTACTCCCTACATCCTTTTTGCTTTCAACCCATATATTCCCACCCATTTTCTCTACAAGTTTCCTTGAAATCGCAAGACCCAAACCGGTACCATTAAATTTTCTAGTATAGGAGCTATCTAGTTGGGTAAAACTCCTAAAAAGCTTACCTACTTCATGTTCTGCAATTCCTACTCCTGTGTCTGAAACTTCAAAAAGCAAATAACTGCTATCTTTTGAATTCAAATCAACATTCAGGTTTATACTGCCAACCAATGTAAATTTTAAGGCATTACTTAGCAAATTATTTAGAATCTGCTTTATTCTGAACTTATCACCAACTATATATTCCGGCAATAGCTTGCTTATTTTATAATCAACCCTTACATTTTGTTGGTGAGCTTTTATTCTGTATGGTTTAACTGTTTCTTCCAAAAAATCTTCCAGTCGAAAACTTGATTTGACAATTTCCATTTTTCCTGCTTCTATTTTCGAAAAGTCTAGTATATCGTTTATAATGTTTAATAGTGAATCCACACAAGCTTTTGCCGTCTTAAGATTTTCCCTCTGTTCCTGCTTCATATCTCCCATTAAAGTCAAATCAATCATTCCAACCATACCATTCAACGGTGTCCTAATTTCATGACTCATATTAGCCAAAAATTGACTTTTTGCCTTGTTAGCTGCTTCTGCTTCGTCCTTTGCTTTTTTAAGCTCATGCATCATATTTTTATGTTTGGATATATCATTAACCGCAACTATATATCCTGCGAACTCACCATTTAAATCATATATCGGACGACCATACTCCTTTACCCAATGATAACTTCCATCATTATGCCTTAATCTAAATTCCACTTCGATGTTTTCTCTGTTAATAAAACACATCTTATGGATATGATCACACTTATTAAAATCATCTGGGTGTATACTTTCCATCCATCCATCCCCAATTTCTTGCTCGATACTCCTTCCTGTAAACATTAACCAATTGTTATTAAAATAGTCCCCTTTAAAATTTACATCTGTTCTCCACACAAGTATTGGAAAGTTTTCAAATAGCGAGATATAATAGTTCCTTGATCGAATTAATGCTTCGTCCATCCTTTTCTTTTCTGTTATATCGTCAATAACAAGTAAATAGCAATCTGGTTCCTCAACATCTAATTTTGTTACGTTTATTTCGAGCCATTTCAACACTGGTTTATTCCTTATTATAATTTCCATCGAAACCTCAAAGTTTACATATTCCTCATTATTTTTGACCAAACTTATGAAGCTTCCTTGAATTAAACACTCACAACATTTTTTACTTTTTCCGCAGCCCTCATCAAAAACGTTTTTACATCCAAAGGCATCTCCAAATCTTTTTCCAATACACTCGTCCATCTCTTTGTCCATCATACGCAACATCGATCTATTCAAATCTTTGATATTCAGTTGTTTATCTGCTAAAAGCATTCCCACAGGAGCTGTTTCAAATCGTGTCTTAAAATTTCTTTGTTCCGAACTCAGTCTATCTTCAATACTTCTTAGCCTTGATATATCTCTAAATACAATTACCATCCCACATATTTTATCCATATCATCCCTAACTGAAGTGATTTTTGCTGACAAATAAACAAGGGACAAATCTTTTTTTTCAAGTACAGTATCTTTAGGAAGTCCTTTTTCTGTATCACCTTTCAACACATCATAACAATAACTATCTAATTTAGTTTGAGAAGATATGACCTTAATCCTAAAAACCTCTTCAATCCTTCTTCCAATGGACTCATTTTTAGTCCATCCTGTTATATTCTCTGCAGCGCTATTTATAAAAAGTATTTTTCCTGTTTTGTCCGTATAAAGAATACCCTCACCTATGTATTCCAATATCTTTTGACTATCATAACTGTTAATCTTCATTTTATATCCTCACCAATACTTAAAGTGTTTTTCTAAAGGAGCACAGAATATCTCTATGCTCCTTTAGAAGTATTGTCCTCTACAAAATGTACTTTTATTTTTAATACTTATCAAAATCCATATCGTTTAGCATGATCTTTGACTTTGTACCTTTTCCCGAATCAAATTTACTCTTTGGTACTTTATATCCTCTATTTGCTTTTCTGTCCCCTACCATATCTTCTAGAATTTTTAACATATCCGGACTCAGCTCATTAACTCTATCCATTGTGTCTCCGTTTTTTAATTTAAACTTTGCAACCATCTCTTTTAACATATCTGCCTGTCCAGAAAGTTCTTCGCTCGCAGCCGAACTCTCCTGTGCTGTTGCCGAATTTGTCTGAGTCACTTCCGACACCTGAGATATTCCTTGATTAACTTGAGCTATTCCCGTTGCCTGCTCATTTGATGCGTTTGCTATATTTCCAACAATATCAGCTGCTTTTGATACACCTTCAACTATATTATTTAGTGCATCAGCTGTTTCATTTGCAATTTTAGTACCTTCTTCTACTTTTTTGATAGATCCTTCAATCATAGACGTTGTCTCTTTTGCAGCATTTGCACTTCTTGCGGCTAAGTTTCGTACCTCTTCAGCAACAACCGCAAAGCCTTTTCCATGTTGACCTGCTCTTGCAGCTTCTACAGCTGCATTTAAAGCAAGGATATTGGTCTGAAACGCAATATCATCAATGACTTTTATTATTTTTGAAATGTTTGACGAAGACAAATTAATCTCTTCCATCGCCTTTAACATGCCTTTCATCTGACCATTTCCCTGTTCTGCATTGTTTTTTGCTGATAAAGCCAATTCGTTTGCCAAATTGGCATTCACTGCATTCTTTTTAGTCTGGTCAGCTATTTCGTTCATTGAAGCTGTTAACTCCTGTATTGAACTTGCTTGTTCAGTAGATCCTTGTGATAAAGCCTGACTCGAATCTGAAACCTGTCTTGAACCTACTGCCACTTGCTCTGCCGCAACATTAATTTCTCCTAGAATTTGATTTAATGATCTTATTATTTTATTTAGCGAATCCTTAATATCAATAAAATCACCAAGATAATCGGCATTAATTCCAACGTTTAAATTTCCATCAGCCATTTCGGTAAGTATCTTCGATATTTCTCCTATATAGCCGGAAATTGTAGTAATAGTAAAGTTCATAGCATCCTTAATTCGCGCATGGTCGCCTTTGTAATTACCTTTTACCATACAATGCAGATTACCCTTTGCCATTTCGTCTAAGACCTCTGCTGCTTCCATAATAGGTTCTACAATTTTCTCTATAAGACCATTAAGACCTCTAATAATAACTGCCCAATCTCCGAAAAATGCTTTATCGTTTCCTCTCTCACTTAAATTTCCTTCTTCGGATGCTGCTATAAGCTTATTTATTTCGTTATTTACATCTTTTAAATTCTTTCTTAACGCCTCAATGTTTTCATTAACAAAAGCTTTCTTTCCTGGGAATTTCTCAAGCTCTGCTTCAAAGTTTCCTTTTGCAAACTCTGCAACACATGCCATTGCTTTTTTCTTTACACTAATATGGCCTTTAACCATATCATTGACGCCTTTTGCCATAACTTTGTAGCCACCTTCAAACTTATCCTCAGCAACAAAAATGTCAATTTCGCCTAAATCGTGCTGCTTTGCCATATTATCCATCTGAGCAATAAATTGATTTAAAGCATCTATTAATGTATTCAAATTATTCTTTATTTCATTAAAATCTCCGTAATAGGTGTCTGTAATTTTGGGAGGAATATCTCCTTTACTTACCCTGTCGATGTATTCGGCAGTAACATTGATTGGTCCAACAAAAGCATCAACCATCTCGTTGATTCCTTCCACAAGATTTTCCCATCCGCCGACAAAAGCACCGGCATTTCCTCTAGCATCCAACCTTCCTTCTTTAGTTGCATTTATAAGCTTGTTGGTTTCAGTGAGAAGTCCATTCATTATATCTATACAGTTATTGAGATTGTTTTTGATCTCGTTAAAATCACCGTGGTATGTATCGGTAATTTTCGGCGGAATATCTCCCTTACTAATTCTGTCAATGTATTCTGCTGTAACATTAATCGGTTCAACAAAAGCATCTATCAAATTATTAATACCTATCATCATTTCTTTCCAACTTCCTGAATAGGTATTAACATTACACCGTGTATCAAGCTTTCCTTCCTGTGTAGCTTTAATAAGATTACCTGTATCCTCAATCAATCCTCTTATCGTCTCAACTGTTTTTTTCAAAGCTGGTGCAATTTCATCCTGGGCATCTCTAGGCTGTACATTCATGCTTACGTCGCCGTCGGCAATTTTTTTCATGATACCTATTACATTATTTTGCAAATCATCTGCAAATTCATCCATAGCGGCAGCCATTTGACCTACCTCATCCTTTGTATCCAATTTGAGACGCATTCCTAAGTGTCCCTGTCCCATTTCATTTATCATATTTGCTGCTTTTTTGAGTGGCTTACTTATTATCCTGGATATAAATATTCCCAAAAATATTGACAAAATCATTGCTACAACAACCATCGCCAACATTACTAGTGTTGTACTATTTGCCTGCTTAGCATTTGCATCAGCCATATTATCTGCATCTTTAACCTTTATTTCAATTATTTTATCAATCGCATCCTGTTCAACCCTTGAGGCTATTCCCGCGCTTCCTTCCTCAGCAATAAGAGCAAGAGCTTCCGAATCTTTGTTTTGTTTAGCTAATTCAATTACATTATCCACTTCTTCCCTAAAAATTGCTTTTGCTTCGGTATATTCTTTGAAGGCCTCTCTCATTTGATCCGAGATTATTAAGCCTTCAAACTCTGAAGACCATTTATCAATTTCAGCTCTTCTTTGATCAATTCTCTCAATATATGCCTGTATGTCCACCTGTTCCTGTGCTAAAATCATGTCTCTTAAATTTACTCTAGTTCTCTGAAATGCAATTCCTACATTTGACATCTGGGAGATAGGCACTGTCATCTTTTCATACAACTCAGTGTCAGATTCGCTTAGGGATTGGATATTTAAAATACCCACACCTCCCACAACTCCAGCAATTATAGCTACCAATATGAACCCAGTTAGTAGCTTGCTGCCTATTTTCATATTAAAAAACCATTTCATGTAAAAAAACCTCCTTGTTATTTGTTGGCATCTTACTACTTCATATATCCATTCACCTGCATCCTTTGCAAATGAAAAAAATACAAAACTAATACGTTGAACTATTGACTGTACTATAATTCTTTCAAGGACATCAATGCCTGTTTTCAACGTTTTTTATATAATTGAGCATTTGAAACTACACGTTCAAACAAGTGGGCAACAGCTTCAGGAAGTTTTTGAGTCTGTTCCATTGCTAAAAATCCCCCTTCAATAAGTGTTGAGTGAAACATTTTTATTACTTCTAAACGCTGCTTGTCATTAAAGTGTAAAAGTACATTTTTGCAGAGAATAAGTCCATAATCAGTTCCCGGACTTTTTAAGGATAGTAAATCGTGCTTTTTAAAATTTACAGCTTTTCTAATTTCGTCTACCAAACGGTAGTGCTTTTCTTTTTCGTCTTTTATAAAATATCTTTTAAAAATGTCATTTGGAATCCTTTCCAACTGCTCCCATGGATATGTAGCCTTCTTAATAATATCTTCAAAAAGATCACTTCCGTCTATATCGGTTGCATTTATTTTTATATTTCTAAAGTACATGTAACCTGTTTTTTCCCTTATAACCATAGCGAGACTATAGGGCTCAGGTCCCATAGCACAACCGGCATCCCATATATTTATATATCTTCTCGACTTCAACTGAGGTATTGCATGTTCACATATCATTTCAAGTGTTTGCATATCCCTAAAAAAGTAAGTAAATGCCATAAGCGCTCCTATTATTTATTATTTCTAATAACTTCTCCTACATCAATAATCAAGCTAATACTACCGTCACCTAGTAATGTACATCCTGACAAACCGTTTACTTTTTTAAGATAGCTTGGAAGGGGCTTCACTACAATCTGCTGTTCGCCGACCAATACATCGGCAAATATACACGCACTATAATCCCCATCTTCTACCATAAGCAATATACCCTCGGGTATTTCAGTAACCCTCGTTTCAGTTCCAAATCTTCTATGCAGTCTTATTACAGGATAACATTTGCCCCGTATCAAAATCATTTCATTTCCTTCAGGATCGGTTATAATATCATTTTCCTCAGGTTTAAAGGACTCTTTTATTGATATAGTCGGAATTATGTAGCTCGAATATCCAACAGTCAAAATCATTCCGTCTATTATTGCAAGTGTCAATGGAATCTTTAGACTAATTGTAGTCCCCGCATCTTTTTCACTGTCAACTTCAACGGTTCCTCCGACCTTCCAGATATTTCTTGATACCACATCCATTCCCACTCCACGGCCGGAAAATTCAGTTATATTCTCTTTCATGGAGAATCCTGGTTGAAATATGAAGGAGAATATCTCTTTTTCTGTCAATTCATCTTCAGTTTTATTAGTTAGCTTATTCTTATACGCTTTTTCATATATCCTTGATTTATCAAGTCCCCTTCCATCATCTTTTATGCTAATAATTACCTCACCGCCGGAATTTCTCGCTTCAAGAACAATTTTACCTGCAACCTTTTTTCCATTAATCTTTCGTTCCTGATGAGTTTCTATCCCATGGTCAATAGAGTTTCTTATTATGTGCATCAAAGGATCAGATATATGTTCAATTACATTTTTGTCAACCTCAGTTTCTTCGCCTATCATTTCAAGTTCCACTTCTTTATTGAGTTTTTTACTCATGTCCCGTACTATTCTATTCATTTTTTGAAAAGTAGCTGATAAAGGAACCATTCTGACAGACATAACCATATCTTGAAGTTCCGCAATCATCTTCCGAAGATGCTGGGATGCTTTTTGAAAGCTTTCAATATTTAGTTTCGTTACTTCTGGGTTCATTGTAACCATTGCTTCAGAAATAACAATTTCCCCCACCATATCCATCAACTTATCGAGCTTTTGTACATTTACACTTATGTAACTTTGCTTTATATTAGTTGAGGTATCTGCTTTCTGCACCTCCTGAACTTTGTCAGTTTCCTTGTCTTCCACTACTATTTTTTTCTCGTTTGGTTTCTCAATTCCGCATACTTCAGAAAGTTCAAGTTCTTTTAATAACACAGTTTTATCTAAATGTTCCTTAGCTTCATTCATTGACATATCCGTCGCAAAGATAACCTCAAAACCTTCTTTACGTATTTTTTCAACGCTTTCCTCGCTTTCTACAATATCTTGAGGTTCATATGCAATTATTTCTGCAACTTCCTTTAATTCGTGGATTACTGAGAAGGCACGGATATTTTCCATTCCACAATCCGATTCAAAAATAATTTTGGCTTTGAAAAGCTTTCTATCATTTGTTTTGGTTTTATTGTCAGCTCCAATATAAAACCTTTGTTTCTCTGTCGGTATGTTTTCCTTATCACCGCTAATAATTTCTGAATCGGAATTACTTTTTAGTGAAGTGAGAAATTCGTTAATCTCATCTACAAGATATGCAGGATCATTATTTGCAGTGGCATTGTTCTCAATCTCAACAATTTCACCCTTTACAAAATCAATAACTTTAAATACCAGTTCAAAAATCCTGCCATAATCAAAGTCTTCCAGTTTTTGTTCCCTTAAGAAATAAAACACATCCTCCATAGAATGTGTTAATCTCGACATACCGTTATAGAGCATCATAGCTGATGCCCCTTTTATTGTATGCATTATCCTGAATATTTCATTTATAGATTCCGGTGATAATACTCCATCCTTCTCACTGCTTAATATTGTAAGTTCAAGCTGTTCTAAGTGCTGGCTCGTCTCAAAGATAAACAAGTCAAGCATTGGCTCCCTACCCGCATTTCCTGACACTTTGATCACCTCACAGGTCTTTTGGCAAATATAATATATTAATGTCATTTTATGTGCCATCTATTTGTAATAATGTAAATCATATATCGTCAAATATTAAAACTTTCATAATATAATTTGGACATTTTATAAATAAGTTTTTAAACCAAACTATTCCAAAGTAACAACTGTCTAATTCCCATCTTATCCGGAACTATAATTGTCAACTGTATCGGAAGAGTTTTTTAATATATAATTTGCGGCTATGCTTAAATATGCTATAATAGCTTTAAAACATATTTAATCGGGAGGATATAAATGAAGATTTTAGATTTGTTCAAAGCAAAAAAGCCGGTAATCTCTTTTGAAATTTTCCCACCAAAATTAGATACTCCTGTTGAAACTATTTTTGATACATTAGAGCAGTTTAAAAATTTGGCACCTCACTTCATAAGTGTTACCTATGGAGCAGGGGGTAGTGCGAAAGACAGGACTATAGAAATAGCATCAAAAATAAAAAACGAGTATTCTATTGAGAGCATGGCACACTTTACCTGTGTAGGACACTCAAAGGAAGAGATCGACAAACTCCTTGTATCTTTACATGACAATAATCTAGAGAATATATTGGCACTACGTGGAGACCCTCCAATAGACCAGCCGGATTTTGACTTTAGCAAGAATACATTCGAATATGCAAATGAATTAATATCTTACATAAGAAGTAAAAATGATTTTTGCATTTCAGCGGCAGCTTACGTTGAAGGTCATGTAAATAGCGTCCGACTTAAGGATGACTTAAGATATCTTAAGCAAAAAGTTGACACTGGTGTTGACTTTCTTGTGACACAACTGTTTTTTGAAAATAGGAGCTTCTATGATTTTCTCGATAAAGCGGCTGCCATTGGCATAAATTGTCCTATAACAGCAGGTATAATGCCGGTATTTAAAGCTGACCAAATTAAACGTATTGCTTCAATGTGCGGCGCATCAATACCTGCAAAGCTGGTATTGATGATGGATAAATACTGTAATAATGCTGAAGATATGAGGAAAGCCGGTATAGACTACGCAAGTAAGCAAATCAGAAATTTAATTGATAATGGTGTTGACGGAATACATCTTCTGACAATGAACAGACCAAAATCCAGCAAGGAAATACTAGAAAATGTGGGGATTTTGTAGACCCTCTATCGAAAAAGTTTGCGAAATAGGCGCAAACTTTTTTCGACGGAAATTATATTGAAATTAATGTTATAATTTCACATTGCTGATAAGGTGATAAGAAGAATGTATTTACAATTTTTCCCATAAGTATTCACCAATCGAAAGTTTTTTGCCTATGCCATAACCTTGATAAGTTCTTCAAAACTTATTTTACTATCAAATTTTGACATGTTATCTATAATCTCCTGCTCTGTGAAAACTTTTGCCAGTCTCATATCTTCATCTAATACATATATAATATGAAATCTGTCAAAGTCCATATCTTTAACAATATCTCCTAAACGCATGGTTTTGATAACCACCAGTTCTCTTCCCGGATATACTCCTTTTCGTAAGAACCTCGAACGTTTATAAACAAGGTTTTTAATATTCATAAAATATACCTCCGACTCCTCATATTTTAAGCAATAAAAAATATAACTTCCTAAAAACACAAGACTAAAGTTGAATATATTGCCACGTAACTGAATTATTCCTATAAGAATAATAAATAATCCCAGACCTTTTGAAACTCTTCTTGAGTATTTATGTGCTTTAAACAAGCCTATTTGAGAAGTAAGGATATCTCTAAATATCCTCCCCCCGTCAAGAGGTATAACCGGAAGCATGTTAAATACTGCTAGGAATACGTTTGTTAAGATAAAAAAACGCATATTATCTGATCTAGGCAAATAATATGTGCTTAATAAAAAACACAGCAAAGATATCAGTATATTTGATAACGGACCGCTTATGTTGATGAGAAAATTATTTGTATCTTTATAAAAATCTTTACAAAAAACTGCATTTAATCCTATAGGAAATACCCTTAACTTGTGTATCTTTTCACCTTGGGCCATTGAGACAAGTATATGAGATGCTTCATGGACTATAAGAGCAACATACGTCAATATATATTTATAGTGATAATCAAAAAAGCACATTAATACTATTACAACTAAAAGTGTGGGATCAATCTCTATTTTAATAGGTCTTTTTAGTATTCGAACTAAAATATTATAACTTCACCACCTCTCCCATTTATATCAGGCGCTTTCCAAAAAAATTTTTCTGCCTTATCTATTCATTATCCGAAAGCTCAACATAGTCTAAAGGATTAACTGCTATATTATCCTTTCTTACCTCAAAATGTAAATGTGGACCGTCCGCAGCTCCTGTAGCACCAACTTCTGCAATAACATCACCTTTACTGACCTTTTGACCTTTACTGACAAGCAGTTTCGAGCAATGTGCGTATAAAGTCGTCAATCCATCAACATGCTTTACCTTTACATAATTGCCATAGCTTGCTTCTAGATCAGCTTCTACTACTTCACCATCATATGCAGCTTTTATCGGTGTTCCGCTTTGTGCTTCAATATCAATTCCCTTGTGAAGCAATATTGTATTTTTTATGGGGTGTACCCTTTCTCCATAAAAGGATCCTATTATACCTCCTACAGGAATTAGAAAGGAATATCCAGCGTTCCCGAATATCTTTTCATTTTCCGACTCATTCTGTTCTACAGTAATTTCAGACTCAACCGTTTGAGAATCATCTTTTCCGTATTCCATACTTTCAACTAACGACCCTTCTTCTGTATATACTGCACTTACAGGCTCGAGTTCTTCATTATATCTTTCCTGATTTCCGGCGTCTGTTAATGTACTTGCATCTAGTACGTTCTTTTCTAATTCCTCACTCCCATCTATTGAAAAATCTGTGTCATCACTTTCTTTTGTTTCCTCTCCAAGGCTATTAAATACATACTGTATATCACTAAAAGTGTTTTTAAGATCGATATTATATGACATAGCACCTTTTAGTTTGTTTTGCAAAAAAACAGTTTGTGGTATTTTTATTTTTGCTATAGACATTATAAGTAAAAAAACTATAAAACATATCAATGTTTGTCGCATAGTTTTAGTAATAAACTTCTGTGCAAAGCTATTTTTATCCCTCTTACTCTTTCTTGTCTTTCTTTTTATTTGACTTGGTAAGTGTCTTTGGTACCTTGGCCTATAAACTATATCATCCACCGATAAAACACCTCTTTTTCCTATATCTGTATCTTGTAATTCCTTTCAATACTTCGTAAAGAGAAGAAAAAGTCTTTATACCAACTTTACAATATACTAGATTATATTTTGGAAAAGAATAAAATATTACTTTATATAGTTTATTTTTAGAAATGACCTAAGCTTTAAAACAAAAAATAAACCCCCAAAAAATGAAGATTTTAACTTTTGCTATAACTATTTATTTTAGTATGTATATCACAAAAACATGAGTCAAAAACTATTTACCTATTATTTCCCTCCAATCCAAATCTCCTCTTTCAAGACCTCGGATCAGGATTTCCGCAGTACCTAAATTTGTTGCAAAGGGAATATTATTTATATCGCATGATCTCAAAAGTGAACTTATGTCAGGTTCATGAGATTGAGCAGTAACAGGGTCTCTAAAAAAAAGCACAAGATCAAGCTCATTGTATGCTGCTCTAGCGCTAATCTGTTGTTCTCCCATCAAACCCGGCGAAAACTTTTGCACATTCAGGCCTGTAGCCTCAATAATAATAGCCCCAGTCGTACCTGTAGCAAACAAAGTATGATTCTTCAATATACTCCTATAAGCTATACAAAAGGAAGCCATTAACTCTTTTTTTTTGTCGTGTGCTATCAATGCTATATTCATACTATATCCATCCACTTTTTCAAAATATCACCACTCCAATTAAAGCTAGAAACAAAAAGTGCTCTTTAACATAATAAATACCGGTAATGCTAAAAAGCACTCTATTGAAAATTTTTTTAAAAACGTAGCTTACTTTCCGCTGTTTTTTACATTCTTTATCGGAATGTTCGCTACCAAAGCGGGAACTATACGGTCGCCCTCTTCACTTTTTGTTCTGGTCATCTGTATATCAAGTGTATCCTCATCTATATCCATATAATTGGATATGACTTTGATGATTTCTCCTTTAACCATCTCCAAAAACTGAGGAGAGACATTTGCCCTGTCGTGGATTAGCACTAGCTTCAGTCGTTCCTTTGCAAAGTCTTTTGACGCTTTAGACCTGCCAAATATCTTCGATAAATCTAGCAACATAATTCTCCTCCTTTAATTAGTTTGCTCTCAAACCAAATAGTTTTTTAATTTTAAACATTAATCCTTCGTCGCTTTCAAGATTGAGAATAGGAACATTTTCGCCAAGTATTCTGCGTGTCATACTTCTATAAGCTTCCCCTGCAAGAGACTTATTATCTGTAACAGCTGGCTCACCTCTGTTTGTAGATACAATTATTTTTTCATCATCGGGAACGACTCCTATTAGGTCGATAGCAAGTATATCAATAATGTCGTCGATTGACATCATGTCTCCACGTTTTACCATATCGGCTCTGACTCTGTTGATAAGCAATTTTGGATTTCTCAACTCATTAGCTTCTAGCAAACCTATAATCCTATCTGCATCCCTTACTGCTGAAACTTCAGGTGTAGTAACAACTATAGCCTTGTCTGCACCGGCAATAGCATTTTTGAAGCCCTGCTCTATACCAGCTGGACAATCTACCAATATAAAGTCAAACTCCTCTCTCAAATCGTTTGTCAATTTCACCATTTGTTCGGGAGACACTGCCGATTTGTCTCTTGTCTGGGCAGCTGGCAGTAAATGAAGGCCCTCATATCTCTTGTCCTTTATCAATGCCTGTTTTACTCTGCAAGTACCTTCAATTACATCAACAAGATCATATACAATTCTGTTTTCCAAGCCCATAACTACATCTAGATTTCTAAGTCCTATATCCGTATCAAGTAAAACAACTTTTTTACCTTGAAGTGCCAATCCTGTACCAATGTTAGCCGTCGTTGTAGTTTTACCTACCCCGCCTTTGCCTGAAGTTATTACAATAACCTCTCCCATATTTGTGCCTACCTCCCGACATATATTCAGAAAAATGCTATTTCATTTTAACAAAACAGCTATTTTTTCTATAAATTTCATTTGTGTAAGATGTATTTAAAAAGTACATCAATTTTCGAAAATACCAATTTTGTATTAACCTAAATAAATACATGTTGTATATAAATTCAATTTTTATCATTAATAACACTATATATTTCTTTTAATCATTTGTCAATTATTCATTATATAGTACATTTGATATATATATAAATATTTTTTAGGTATTTTATTTTAAAAGTATTATCTTGCAGGAAGATATCTTTCAATGTATACAATATCATCCTTAATATAAGCAAGTTCCGGCACAAACTGTCCACCGTTATCCTTTTCGTCGGGAGAACGTGTTATAACATCTGCAATCCTTAATTGAGTAGGCTGAAGGTTAAGGGCTACTACAATCGCTTGTTTATTTCCATTCGCTCCTGCATGTACAATCCCCCTTAAAGATCCCATTACTACTACATTTCCCGTCGCAACTATTTCGGCTCCGGGATTCACATCACCTATCACTACAAGATTTCCGTCAAAATTGATAAGCTGCCCAGACCTTACAGTACCTCTGTAGAATTTGGTTATTCCCTCTTCTAATCCTTTAAAATAGAAATTACTCATCCGTATCTTTGCATGTGGTTGAGGCACAGGCTCTACTTCTACCTTAGGAGGTTCTTCCGTATCCATTTCAATACCGGTTATTTTTGCTCCGCTTTTACTTTGAAGGAGCAAAAAAACTTTTTCTTCTTCAGCAAAGGATAACTTTTTACCGCGGTACTTTACCATAAGCTTAGCACCTTTAAAGAACTTTCCTGCAGACAGAATTTTTTCCTCCATTTGACTGAGTATCTCATCAAATTCAACTTCTTCCTTCATAATAATAGTTAGACAGTTTAATGAACCTTTAAAAACCACACTGCCTTCATTCATTTAACTTAACCCCCATTGCACTAGTATATTAGAAACAGTAAAACTAACTTCCTATTAAAAAATACTCAAAAATTCGACATAAAGGAAAAATCAATCAAACTACGAAAATAGGAAGTTATTTTTTCGTCATTTCTTACCTTGTAAATTTTATCTCTTCTACAGCAATTTGATCATCAGTATATTTGTCAGTGTTTAAGCCAAAGTACTCTCTTAGTACATCCCTAGCAATCGGTGCAGTATAAGATCCCCATACAGCATGTTCTACGACCACGGCCACTGCTATTTCAGGCTTTTCAGCCGGTGCATATGCAATAAACAATCCGTTTGACGAGCTGCCCTGTGATTCCCTTCCTGTTTCCGGCGTTCCGGTTTTTGATGCAACGGTAAAGGGAAAATCTTTAAAGGTTGATGCCGCAGTACCTTCGACAGCTGTTGAAACCTCAATCATTCCTTTATTTATAGCATCTATTGTTTCCTTGCTAACAGGAACAGTTTCATATTCCGGTTTAGTTTCCATAACTATCGAGCCATCATATTTTTTAACACTCTTTATTAAATGCGGTTTATATCTCTTTCCCCCGTTTGCTAGTGTACTGACATAGCTTGCTATTTGAATAGGTGTAAACTTATTGTCAAACTGCCCTATAGATGCCTGTGCAGTATCCGCAGGCCTCCAATCATCATTTCTAAGTTCCCTTTTAGTTTCCTGATTTGATCTTACGCCCTTTTCCTCTGCCGACAACTCAATACCGGTTAATTCACCTAAACCAAATAACTTTGACCACTTATCTATTTTATCAATTGTAGTCATTACACCTATTTCATGAAAATACATATTACAGGAAGTTGCAAGTGCCTCTTTGAGATCTATATCATAATGGGGACCCTGTCCATTTCTATACTCCAAGCAGTAAAACATCATACCACCAAAAGGCTTATATCCTTTATCATAAAGCTTTGTATCTGCTCGTATTACACCTTCCTCAAGAGCAGCTATAGCTGTAATGGGTTTATATATTGACCCCGGAGTATAAATTTCATTAATGGCTCTATTGAGCATGGGTTTATTTTTTCCATCAGTCATGTACTCAGTTATTTTCTTATCAGCCTCGGGATCATCACATCCCGGTAGGAAAATGCTTGGGTCATAAGTTGGATAACTTGCCATAGCCAAAATTTCACCATTGTTGACATCCATAGCAACAACCGCACCGGCATAAGCATCTCCAAAATTTTTCCTATTATCAGCCTTTGACCTGATTTCAGCTATGTTTCGTTCTAAGGATTCCATTGCAACTTTCTGAAGCCTTGAGTCGATAGTAAGATAAACATTATTGCCCGGAATTGCCGGTTCACTGCTGAGTTCTGAGGTAAGTCTCCCACTTGTATCTACTTCTACCCTCTTCTTACCATTAATTCCTCTCAAGTAATTCTCTGCGGCTTTCTCAATACCCACCTTACCTATTGTGTCATTTAACTTATAACCTGCATCTTTATTTGCCTCATATTCCTTATCACTAAGCATACCTATATAACCTAATATATGAGCAACATTAGAGGGCTCTACATATTTCCTCTCCGGCTCAACATCAATAAGGACCCCGGGAAATTCATGACTCCTCTCTTCAATCTGAGCCACTGTTTTTATATCTACGTCCTTTGCAATACGAAGTGGGTTAACTGCCGTATAACCTTTTATAAGCATATCATACCTTACGCACATTATTTTATAGGCTTCTTCGTCAGTATACTTCTCATCAATACTAAATTTCTTTTCTCTGAAATATTTAAACACATCTTCCGGCGTCTTCAACAGCTCCATATCCTTCTCTTTTAAAACCATCTCAGACTTCCACTTTTCCAATGCTTTTTCCGATTTATTCAAATTGCTGCCATATGCAATAGGATTGTAAGTCATATATTTAGTGAGCCCTGATTCTAGTGAATCCCCATTGCTTTCAAAAATTCGAGCCAGTTTAAGAATCATTTCGTTTACTTGAGCATCTTTTAGATTTGTCTTCGCCACATGAACGGTATAACCTATCCTATTTGTAGCTATTGGTATTCCATTGGTATCTGCTATTATACCTCTTGAGGCAACAATCTCCCTCTCCTGAAGAAGCCTCTCTTGAGAATTCTGATCATTCTCTTTTCCGTTTATTATCTGAAGGTTTACCAATTGAGCCACAATTACAACAAAAACCAACAAATACATAATCCCCAGCAACACGAATCTTTCGTTTGACCTTTTTTCCATAACCTCACCGCCAGTATAAATTTCCTAAGCTTTTTTCTCTTCAATACCTTCTGGAATTTTTGTCATATTCCTCGAACCGAGTATGCAGCTTAATAACTATTATAAATATAAATATAGAAATTACACTGTTATAAATTGCTTCAGTTAGAATTATGTTCTTTAGCGGGTATACAAAATCCAGTGGCCCCCTTAAGAAGGTAGAAAAAAAGTAAACCGAATACTCATATACAATAGTAGATACAAAAGTTAGAAAAACAGCAATAAGAACATTCTCTCTGTATAGCTTTTTATTTATTGAGCCTATTATAAGCCCTAGGTAAAGACCCATCAAAGTATAAAATCCAATAACAGTGCCTGAAACCGCATCCTGCATAAGTCCGCAAAAGAAACCCACTATTGCACCCTCTGTATTGTTTCTTAAAAGAGCTACAATGACGATTAGTACAATAGTTATGTTTGGCTTAACACCATAAATTTTTATAGAATCACCAAGGGTAGATTGAATTAACACTGTCAAAAAAATAAGGATAGTATAGGCAATTATTTTTAATTTCATTTGTTTTCTTCGCTCGTTTCATTATTATTGATATCTTTTTGTTTTAAAATAAATACCTCTTCAAGGCGTCTGAAGTCCACCGAAGGTTCAATAATAGCGTACCTGTCCAATTCATTTGTTCTTTGCCTTACTTCCTTCACTCTGCCTATAACAATACCTTTTGGATAGATTCCTCCCACTCCCGAAGTTTCAACTTTATCACCAGCCGAAATGTCTGCATCAGCGGGAATATAACTCATTATACAAAGGCCCTGATCCTTAAGTTTCCTGTCACCTCTTATTGCTACTATATCACTGGTCTTCGATAGTCTCGCACTGATAGAACTATCTTCATCTATTATAGAAATAACCTTTGATGAAAACAGGTCTGTCTGCATCACTCTTCCTACTAGCCCTCTGCTCGTTACTATCGGATAATCATTAGCTATTCCGTCCTTTGTACCCCTGTCTATGGTAAAAATATCAAACCAATTACCCATATCCTTTGCTATTATGTTAGCACCAATCATTTCCATACTGTTGTATTGATCTTTAATGTCTAAAACTTTTCTAAGTTCATCATTTTTAATTTTAAAGTCAATAAGCTTTTCATTTTCATATACCAACTCAACTACTGTTTTCTTCAAAGCTTCATTTTCTTCCCTTAACTTATTGATATCTTCGAAATGCGCAAAAAAATCATTTATTTTTTTGTCGGAAAAGCTAATAAATCTTTGAAAAGGAGATAAAATAGTACTAAAAATATCTCCTACATAGTTAATATTGTTATTTTGTAAAGATGATACTCCTATAACAACTAAAAGTACTATTGTAATAAATAAAAGTATAAATTTTTTGTTTTTAAAAAGACGCAACAAAATACATTATCTCCCTTCTATCTCAGTTTTTTAGGAGAAATAAGCACCTTTTTCAATGTTTCTATCTCTTCTAACACCTTACCCGAACCCATTACTACACAATCAAGAGGATTCTCAGCTATTGTCACGGGCATTCCGGTCTCACCTTTTATCAATCTGTCTAGCCCACTTAGAAGTGCACCGCCTCCAGTTAGCATTATACCCCTGTCCATAATATCAGCTGCAAGCTCGGGAGGAGTTTTCTCAAGAGTATACTTTATCGAATCGACTATTGAATTTATAGGCTCTTTTAAAGCATCTGCAACTTCCGTTGAAGTTATAGTTATATTTTTAGGGAGTCCGGATATAAGATCTCTTCCTCTAATTACCATCGACTCCTCTTTAGGCTTGGGGTAAGCTGCTCCAATAGTCATTTTTATTTCTTCTGCCGTTCTTTCACCTATCATCAAATTATACTCTTTTTTTACATAATGTACAATAGATTCATCTAATTCATCACCGGCTATTCGTAGGGATTTGCTGGTAACAATTCCTCCAAGGGATATAACCGCCACTTCACTTGTCCCTCCGCCAATGTCTACAACCATACTTCCTGACGGCTCTTCAACGGGGAGATTGGCACCAATTGCAGCTGCCATAGGCTCTTCTATCAAATACGCCTCTTTAGCTCCAGCTGCCAGCGATGCCTCTTCTACAGCTCTTTTCTCAACTTCTGTAACACCGGAAGGTACACAAATTACTACTCTGGGCTTGCCTATTACTCCCTTTGAAAAAGCCTTCTTAATGAAATATTTAAGCATTGCCTGTGTAATATCAAAATCAGCAATAACACCGTCCTTCATTGGTCTTATAGCAATTATGTTCCCCGGCGTTCTTCCTATCATTTCCTTTGCAGCATCACCTACCGCAAGAATATCGTTTGACTTTTTATTTATTGCAACAACAGAGGGTTCTCTAACTACAATACCCTTTCCCTTCAAATGTACCAATGTATTGGCCGTTCCTAAATCTATGCCAATGTCTCTTGAAAATATACTCATTTAATAATTCTCCTCCCAACCTGTTTTACAGATTTTGCTGTTAACGGTCACTTCAAAACACATAATACATACGTATTAACGCGTCATAAAATTCGCCTTATTTTAATACATACACTCCATAATTCCTCAAAGTATCACAAAGCTTTGAAATAGGTAAACCTACAACATTAAAATAGCAGCCTTCAATCCTATCAATAAGTACAGCCCCCAGACCTTGTATGCCATAAGCACCGGCTTTATCTAAGGGCTCTCCCGAGTCTATATATGCATTGATTGTCTCATCCTTTAATTCTTTCATCTTAACCCGAGTTGTTTCAATACTCTTATCATATCTAAAACTGTTAATATCAATAACAGCTACGCCTGTCATAACTTCATGCCAGCGTCCACTAAGGCTTTTAAGCATATTAAAGGCATCCTCTCTATCCCTTGGCTTTCCTAAAATTGCGCCCTCCCTAACTACAACCGTATCGGCTCCAATTACTATAGTCTCTCTATTTAGACTTGAATCTTCAGCTATAACCCTCGCCTTTTCAAAGGCAAGATACTGAACAAGTTCCGATGCCTTAAGTCCCCTAGAATTACTCTCATCAACGAAAGATGTCTTAATTACAAAATTCAATCCCAATTGTTTAAGTAATTCAGACCTTCTTGGCGATTGGGATGCAAGCACAATTTGCATCATTTTCACCTCATATTAAAAAACTTATTTTTGTCATAACTATTATACTCATACCATGTATCCTTTTTCAACAAAATATAAATTTTTTACCGAACTTTTTACAATATTCATTCCAAAAAAAACCAATCAATCGTCATTTCAAAAAATTTAAATTGGCGGCCTTTGTTATCTTAATATTATAAAGGTTATTTTTTGAAATGGACAAAATATTTATTACACTTAAGTATAGTATGCAATATTCTTCCTGTCCTAATACATTTTATTGCCTATAATTATCTGTAACTTCTTTAGTTGTCTCCACATTTTTACTTTCTGTAAGCTCAGGGGATAACAAATTCTCTTTTATCTTAGGAGCAACAGAATTTAAGTTATCAATTATTTTACTCATTTCGCCAACAGTAATCTCATTTATATCCTTCTCTTTAAAGCCCATTTCTTTTAAAATGCCATTCATCACTGCACTGCTATGGGAATCGAACCCCATATTTTTCAATTTCTGTTTTAGATAATTAATTTGTCTTACAGTTGCCATCTTTTTATTTGATATAGTTTCCTTTTTTACTCCTTGTTCTTTTTGTATTCTGCTCTCTACCATACTAAATTCCTCATCTAACATTCTTGCTTCTTCAGGATACAACCAATCGTTTTCACCCATCAGTTTTCTGATAATTCTATCACAAGCACCTGTTATAGTCTTTTCCAAACCAAATTCCTTATCCTCAAGAAGCTCCTTTCCTATGTCAAACAATTCCCAATCACTTAGTGAGAATTTAGGATTCTCCTTTATTTTTGGTTTTCTATTTTGGTAAATAGTTTTTCCGTTTTCATCTCTAACCATATTTCTGCTTTCAATTTTTTGTGCAAGATACTTTTGGAATCTGTTAAAATAATCAATTTGCTTTCCGTCAACAATTACCTGCCCGGAAGATATATCACTTCCTTGAACCTTAATTACAAAAGCCGGGAGTGCAATTTCTCCAATTCCAGGAAATTGTGCACTTTTCTCATTCAACTGCACTATATCTATATCTTCAATTGAAATCCCTTTCTCTTTTGCCTTCTTAAAAAGTCCTTCTGCCTTCATTCTCAATTCTCCACCAATTCCCTTGTAATAATCCTTATCCTTACTATATACAATATCCTGAGGTGTCTCATTGTTTAAATTCTCAGTGTTATTTATTTCGGAAGCCATTTTACCATCTCCTATGTTTTTATATACACTATTATTAGTAATTTCCCGAAATCTAAATTGGTTTATATTTCTTTAAATTCACTTTTAAAAATTCTACACTTTATATTTATAGCACAATGCCCATCAATTTTAAGAAATGCCAATTGACCAGTAATTTTTTTAATCCCCTTAATTAGGAACTAAAAAAGTGTTTATAAAACATAGGAATTTGCCGATTTATATTATGAATCTTTAGATATTCTTATTATTTGCACAATATTTATAATTAATTGCCTTTTGTTAATTTTTTTATACTTCTCATTTTGTTATATAGGAAGTATAATATAATATAGGCAGACAATTATGTAAATGATTGATGGTGATAAGAGATGAAAATAGAAAAAATTAACGATAATAAAATTAAAGTTACAATTTCATTAAGTGATTTACAGGAACGGAATATAGACTTCGAGGCTCTCAACTATAATTCTCCTGCAACCCAGGAATTATTTTGGGATATGATGGAACAGGCTGAAATTCAGTTTGGTTTTAATACCTCGGAATCACAACTTGCAATTGAAGCATCACCGGACGAATGTGACGGCTTTGTTATATTTATAACCAAACTTGATGAAGATGGGGATTTTGAATCCATTCAGAAATATATAAAAAATAGGTTTAGAAGATCCGACTTAAGAGTAAAAAAGAAAAG
Source organism: Bacillota bacterium (assembly GCA_023421115.1). Lineage (GTDB taxonomy): Bacteria > Bacillota > Clostridia > Acetivibrionales > Acetivibrionaceae > Acetivibrio. The sequence continues at coordinate 53,521 of JAEZUI010000211.1, forward strand.
TCACAAGGTGTGTTCATCCATAGTGATATACTCTTTTGAGCACTTTGAGCATCTTGTCAGTTTGTGCAGCACACTAAAAAGTATATATAACGGTGAAAGTTCATTGTATAAGTTAAAAAACACTTATTTTATGATGCTTACTAAAAATACCTTTTCAGTAGATAATGTTAAATACTTTGAATCTTTACTTAATGAGTACGGAAAGAAAGTGTCCAATATTGCTTACTACGAAGGTTATTTAGAAGAATATGCACAAAAAATAGTCGAGTTTAATGCTGTAGAAGTCATTTCCTCTTACTTCTAACTAAATTTAAGTACGGCTATTTTTAAAACAAACCCTTAAACAAATTTAAAATCTCGAGAGTAAAGTTTTTCCATTTGCTCCGAGGTTTTATTATTCTAACCATCTAATAAATAAGACACCTTTACTTTTTAATTTATATAATTTAATATAAATTAAAGCAGTTAGTCAATACTTTAATTGATTCCCTTATTTTCTTTATTTTAATTTTTTATTTATGGGGATTAGAATAGGTAGGTTTAAAAATGTCACCAAAGAAAATAGTACCAAACAAATTTGAAGAATTTTTGCAAAATAGAAGCAGCTTGATTGAACAGTATTCAAAAGGAGATCTCTCAAAAGATGAGTTTATTGAGGCAAACTATAGATGTATTAATTCCTTAGATATTAAACCCTTTCAAAAAATAGATAATGTAAAAAAAGCGATATACAATTATCAGTATTACAACGTACTCGCAAAGTATTATCAAAAGAGAGCCCACGATCTTAATAAAAGAAATGGGTCAAGAGAAGATTTTCTTGAACAGTCAAACTATTACTATTCAAAAAAAGATGCTGTTACTTTGAAACTTTTAAATTTAATAGATTTTACAGGCGTTGAGGCCTATTTTGTAAAAGTCAAATCTCCAACTCTTAAAAAAAGACTTTTCGAAATTGTATTATCGGAATATGATAATATAATTCTCCATTCTGTAAATGAATCTATATTAAACAGACTTAAAGAGGAAAATGTCTTTATTGATGAGGAAAAAAGATCTTTAGTAGACAGCTATATAAATCAAAAGTACTAAGAAGTTACTTCTAAAATAAAGAAAGTAACATCATCCTTTAATGCATATTTTCCTGTAAATTCAAATAAACTTCTAGAAATCAACTTATTAATATCTTTGCAGCTTTTATAACTATTGATTTTTAACAAATCAATGAGCCTCTCCTTACTGTAAAAATTTCCCTCAGTATTCCTCGCCTCAATTAACCCATCAGTATAAAATAAAACTTTGTCTTTTGGATTGAGGACTAAAACATTATCTTTATACTGACCGTCGTAGTACTCTGCAAACTTGCAGATAGGAAACCCGGTTATGTTAATTTCTTCAACCTTTCCGTTTTCTTTTATAACTAAAGGTTCTACATTGTGTCCTGCGGAAGAATATATGAATTCCCTTTTCTTCACATTGAATAGACCATATATCATTACAATGTAAACCTCTTCTCTAAAGTCTGTTTTATTAAAGGATTTATATATGCTGTTTAGAACTTCAGAAGGGCTAATTGTACCTAACTGTGCATCAATAAGTGTTCGAATTGTTTGGTTTACAAAAACCGTTAGCATTGCCGCTGGTACACCATGCCCCGAGACATCACCAATAAACAAGGCAACATTTTCTTCATCACGCTTGAAAACATTGTAAAAGTCACCACTAACCATATCTGCTGCGAAATATCTGCTGTCAAATACAACCTCCTTATATTGGGGCAGCCTTGAAGGATACATTGCCTTTTGAATATCCTTTGCATATCGTAAATCTTCCATCAACTGATCATTTAATTTCCTAAGTTCTTCAGTTCTTTTTTGGACAATTAAATCCAGGTTATCAGCATAACTCTTTATTTTGTATTTAGCTTCATAGAGTTCAATATATGGTCTCCTGATGTTAGTTATAAATATAACTCTAAAAATCACAAAAAACGCCATAAACTTATAAATATGCCCTAAATAGTTATATATATCATATACGCTTGAGTATTGTGTAAATGCCATCTCGCTGTATATACTCAATACCATTGAAAAAGCAGAAACCATTTCAAGTGTCTCTTTCTTGGAAAAATATCTGCGAACATGTCTAGCCCCACTGATAAAAAACAGGAAGATAATAACTAATTCAGAATTCTTTTTAAACGCTGTAAGGCCTACTCCTTCTTCATACATAGTTGGAAAAATATCAGGAAACCAAGTAACTGTTATCAAAATAGCAATACTTACACAAAACGGACTAATAAGAAAAACATTTTTATTAATTTTCTTATTAGTTTTGCCGAAATACCCGGCAAAAATAAAGCCTAAAGAAGCAATAAATCTAGAAATGATCCAGAAAGTTGTAGCTCTATTAGCTGTAGTATTTGCAATAAAAAAATCCGGCATTCCCTTATAACTTAATGTATGAAAGGCATCAACAAGAGCAACTGTAAGAAAAACACTCCCAAGATAAATAGACCTGAATCTGCCTGTCTGATCATATGAATAATAGGCCACCAAAAAAACCGATACAGATACAAGTATACTTGCAAACTCAAACAAATTATGCCATGTAAGATAGGTTGCCACTTCCATGACTTTAGCAAATTCAACCTCTAAGTAATATACCATATAAAAAGGTATAAGAGGTAAGATACACAATATAGCAAATACAACAATTGCAGTGTAGTTACTAAAGGTTTTTCCGCTAAGTTTATTAAGCCTCATAAATGCACCACATTCAAATTCATATATTTTTGAATCTTTTGTCTCTCATTTTACCATTTTAAAATGGACTGCGCAAACAAAATATCTTGCAAATTAAATACTCAAAATACATCCTAATTTGTCAGATTGCATAAAAACCGCAGTTTTATAACTAATAAAACTGCGGTTTAAGAATTATATATTTTGTGAAATAATGATTACTGCTCAATTATTGGCTGAGTCACCTCATGGATCTGAGAAGGATTTTTGGCAATAGCAAGTTTCTCATCACCCTGAGCATTCTTTAAACTTCTCAACTTAGTTTTTGCTAAAGCTGTATTTAACACAGTGTCCATTTCCTCAGCTATAACGAATTTTATTTTCTTCCTTACAACTTCCGGTATATCCTCAAGGTCCTTTTTATTATCAATAGGAATTATTATAGTGTCAATTCCTGCTCTGTGCGCTGCAAGTACCTTTTCCTTAAGACCTCCTATAGCAAGAACACGTCCTCTCAAAGTAATTTCTCCCGTCATAGCCACGTTTCTCTTTACAGGAATTCCAGTCAAAGCTGATACCATAGCTGTTGCAAGTGTTATACCTGCTGAAGGTCCATCCTTTGGAATTGCACCTTCCGGTACATGTATATGAATATCATATTTACTATAGAACTCTTTTTCAATCATGTATTGTTCTGCCTTTGAACGGATAAAACTCATAGCCGCTCTTGCCGATTCCTTCATCACATCTCCAAGTTGGCCTGTTAATTCCAATTTACCGCTTCCAGCCATTAGATTTACTTCTATGGATAGAGTATCTCCGCCAACAGGAGTCCATGCAAGACCTGTCGCTATACCAACTTCATCCTTTTCATTGGCTTTTTCGTATCTGAACTTCTTAGTTCCTAAGAGTTTCTCTAAATTCGCTGAAGTTACTTTAACAGATTGTTGTTTTGAAGAAACAAGCTTTTTTGCCACCTTTCTACAGACTGTAGCAATCTGTCTTTCTAGATTTCTAACCCCTGCTTCTCTTGTATAGCAGTTTATAATATCTCTAACTGCTTGCTCATCTACTTTCACACTTCCTTTTTTCAGTCCATGTTCTTCAATCTGTTTTGGGAAAAGATATCTATTTGATATATTAACTTTTTCTTCTTCCGTATAACTTGTAAGAGATATAACC
>JAEZUI010000214.1 GCA_023421115.1 Bacillota bacterium
GCATTATATTGATAATGCTATATTTTTAATGCTATTTAATTATATAGATTTAAATCGTGAAAATGCTTTTGCAAAGACAAATTTTATTTTTTACGATAATAAATCAAGGTAATTGAAGCGCGATGTAAAAGCTTTATCGCGTTCAATATAGATTTATTTTAATTAAATGTTTTTCTTAGGGGAGGAGTATTATGAAGAAATATTTTTTAGGAACTATCATCTTAGTTATAATACTTGTTGTAGTATGTCCAATAATTGATACTTTTGTATCATAGGCAAGTGCTTTTGTTATTACTAATTGGCGGATTACTTACATTGAATTTTAGTGATGAAAGAACTATGGGTATAATAGCATATATTGTAAAATTGTAAATTAACGTACTTGATTTATTGTATTTCATAGAGTAAAATTAAATTAATATCAAGAAAGGGTAAGGTATTTATTGATGAGGATTGGCTAATTCAGCAAAAAATCATTTTGATTTATAAAATTTGTGAAGATAGTGTTTTTATCATTACTAGTTTTGTCTTTTATAATGTTAAAAGCGCACTTTCGCTATTTGTGACCCTCATACTTCTTAGAAGAAATTCTGTTACGGGGGCACTAGTAAATCGTGCAAGGTTATATTACCTTGGGATTTTAGATAAGAGATTAAAAGGCTCTTTGTTTGTGCTGGATTAGTTGGATAATTCATCTGTATTTACAGTCAATACCTTACTGTATTTTCTGTTTTTATAGTTGTTTGTATATCTTTCCGGCACACAAAAAGGGTGAGAGGAGAGATTTTTTTATGCTTATTTTAGAAGCTGCAAATATCAAAAAATACTATGGTGACAGACTTATTATTGAGATTGATGATCTGAAAATTTATTCTGGGGATAAAATAGGGATAGTGGGTCAAAACGGGTCAGGAAAGACAACTCTATTGAATATTCTTTCAAAGGATATTCAACCGGATGAAGGTTTTGTAAAGCAATTTTGCCCTATAACATATATTCGTCAGTTTTCCGATGAGAGTATAAAGGCAGGCCAAAAGCTGCTAAAGGAGTTTAATCTGTCCCAAAAGTCCCATCAAAACGTATTTAGCGGAGGGGAAAAGACCAGAATTAAAATTGCCAATGCGTTTAATAGTGAAAACTTAATGCTATTTGCTGATGAGCCTACGTCAAATCTCGATTATAAAGGTGTTGACCTGTTGAAGCAAAAGCTTTTAAAAGTTGAATCCTTTTTGTTGATTAGCCATGACAGGCTTCTTTTAGACAGCCTTTGCAATAAAATATTTGAGGTTAGAGATGGAAAGCTTAAGATTTATAACGGAAACTATTCTTTTTACAGAAAGCAAACTGAAATTGAACATGAGCATGCTTTGTACGAGTACGAGAAGTATATTTCTGAAAAATCAAGCCTTGAAGCTGCAATAAGTGATAGAGAAGACAAGTGGAAGTCTATGAGAAAGGCGCCAAAGAGGATGGGTAATTCTGAGGCAAGGCTTCATAAAAGAAAGACAACCGAGAAACAGAAGAAAATTCATAACGGAATCAATAGTATTTCAACACGGCTTGAAAAACTTGAAGTAAAACAAAAGCCAGAGGATGTTCCTCAAATTAAGCTGGATTTTTCTTTAACAAATCCACCTGAAAATAAGATTGTTATTTCAGCTGACAAGCTCTCTTTTTCATATGGCACAAATAGGATATTTGACAAAGCTGGTTTTAGTATTCCAAGGGGTTCAAAAACTGCCTTATGGGGTGAGAACGGCACCGGAAAAAGCACCTTATTGAATTTGATTTACCAAAACTCAAATAGCAGTATAAGAATTGCACCAAAAGCAAAAATCGGTTATTTTCATCAGAGCTTTGAAAATCTTCAATACAATAAGACAGTGCTGGAAAATGTGATGCTAGATAGTGTTCAAACGCAGAATATAGTTCGTACAATTCTTGCACGATTACTCTTTCAAGGTGACGACGTTTTTAAAGAAGTTCAATGCTTAAGTGGAGGAGAGAAGATAAAGGTTTCCTTTGCAAAGCTCTTTGTTTCGGATGCTAATGTACTGCTTTTAGATGAACCGACAAACTATTTGGATATGCTGTCTATAGAAGCTTTAGAAGGTGTCCTTAAGTCTTATGAAGGAACTGTTCTGTTTGTATCCCATGACAGCGCCTTTGTAAATTCTATTGCCGACAGGCTAATTGTTTTTGAAAATCAGGCTTTAACTACGTATGAAGGTACTTTAGAGGATTATAATCAGAGCAGGCAAAAAACTCAAGCAAAAGCTATGAGTGAAACAGAAAAAATTCTATTGGAAATGAAAATAGCTGAGATAGTAGCAAAACTAGGGAGCCCTAGTGACGATAAGGAAGCTCTTGAGGCTGAGTATCAGAGCCTGATTTATAAATTAAAGGCAAGCAGAGTCTATTGACAAAAAGGAAGATATATGCAAGAATACGGTGCAGGAGTACAACTCACATATTATGCCGCAATTGTATATAAAGATTTAAAGGGGATGACAAGAATAATGGGTATATTTGATGGTTTACTAGGAAATGCCTGGGAGTTATGTGCCGAAGACGTTGAAAATGAAATGGGAAGACTTTTGGCAATGGGAGAACAGGTTGAAAAGGCATATAAACTTGTACGGGATCTCATTATTTTTACCGACAAGCGTTTAATACTGATTGATAAACAGGGTATGACAGCAAAAAAGACTGAGTATTACTCTATTCCTTATAGAAGTATTACTCACTTTAGTATAGAAACAGCAGGACACTATGATTTGGATGCTGAACTAAATATTTGGATATCCGGTAAGGATATGCCTATTCAAAAACAATTTAGTAAAAGGTTGGATATTTACCAACTACAAAGTGTATTGGCTTATTATGTTTTAAAATAATTCCATGGACTTTGAAACGAATATGGATAAAAACGAAAAAACAAAAACCATCGTATTTACGATGGTTTTTCTTGGTGCGGTCGATGGGACTTGAACCCATACGGTCTCCCATACGCCCCTCAAACGTACGCGTCTGCCAGTTCCGCCACGACCGCATATTAACTGGTATTTAGAAACAGATACAGTTAATATGTCATCTGTTTTTCAATCAGCATAATAGATTATACTAGCATAAAAAATTTATGTCAATACCTTTGTAAAAAAAATTTATGGAAATAATAACATTGAAAAACCGTCTAATAGTTGTTAAAATAAGTGGAAAATAAATATAAAGTGTGGGATGGAAATGGAAAAGGGTTTGGTGCAAGTATATACGGGAGATGGGAAAGGCAAGACAACAGCTGCAATAGGGCAGGGAATAAGAGCCTTTGGAAGAGGTAAAAATGTCTATATGGTTCAATTTTTAAAAAGCAGTGAAACAGGAGAGCTTACAACCTTAAAAAAGCTAGAGCCTGGGTTTAGAATATTTCGTTTTGAAAAGAAGAGAGGCTTTATTTGGAATCTTAGCAGGGAAGAAAAAGAAGAACTGAAAGTTGATATAGCAAAGGCATTAGTTTTTGTCAGAGATGCCTTTAGAAGTAATTGTTGTGATATAATGATTCTTGATGAAATTATGGCAGTACTAGGAAATGAGCTTGTTAGCATTGATAATGTTCTCGATATAATTAAGAGCAAGCCGGAGAATGTTGAGTTAATATTGACAGGAAGGAACGCACCTGAAGAAATAATAGAAGTTGCCGATTATGTTTCGCAAATTGATTGTGTAAAGCATCCTTATCAAAAAGGAATTGCAGCAAGGGAAGGCATAGAGTATTAATATACTTGTTTTAGTTAGTAAGGTAATTTAAGAAGAGACTTTGCAATTTCCATTTAAGAGGGAGGCTAGATGCCTCCCGAAATTTCTATTCTAAAGAAAATTCACTCTTAACGGAATCTATAGCTTTATCAGTATCTTTTTCGTCAATCAGGCATGAAATATCAGATTCAGAGGTTGTAACAAGCTTTACCTCAATTCCTTCTCTTGCAAGTACGGTAAATAGCCTAGCTGCAACTCCCGGAATATCCTTCATGTTTTTTCCGAATATACAAAACTTAGTATTGAAACTATCAATCTCTTTACTAAAGTTATGTACATGTTCACTAAGTTTGTTTAAACAACTCATAGCTTTAACAAGATCATCATAGAGAAGACTGAAGGATACAGTAGTATGGCCTTTTACAGAAGGAGACTTGCTTACCATATCTATACTAATGCCCTCATCAGCTATGGAAGTAAATACTTCAGATATAAGTTTGATGTTGTTAGGAAGATTATTGAGAGTAATAAGTGAAACATTGTATGTAACATCAATACTTGTAACCGGTCTTTGAGACATTAAAAACACCTCCAAAAATTTATTATGCCTTATTATTGTAATTTAGGTGATAACTTATTTACTTTGTATAAGATCATCCATGTTATACATTCCGGCACTTTTTTTGTGAAGAAATGCGGCTGCATTAAGAGAACCTACCGCAAATATCTCTTTTGACATGGCAATATGGTTTATTTCTATTATTTCATCATTGCCAGCAAATATAACCGAATGATCACCAACTATAGTTCCGCCTCTGACAGCATGTATCCCGATTTCGGTCTTACTTCTTTTTTTCCTTCTTGAATGTCGGTCATAGGTGTATTCTTGCTGCTGTTCTAAAGAAGAATTTATAGCATCAGCTATAGCTAATGCAGTACCACTTGGAGCATCTATTTTTTGATTATGGTGTTTTTCGACAATTTCAATATCAAAGTCTTTTTCAAGAACACGGGCAGCTTTTTTTACTAAATCAATCAAAAGGTTTACACCTAAGGACATATTAGCTGAAAAGAATACCGGTATTCTTTTAGAGGCATCTTTGAGCATTTGTACCTGAGCATTGACAAGACCTGTAGTAGCTACAACTGCTGGTATTTTTTTTGAAACTGCAAACTGCATTAAACTATCTAAAGCAGCGGGATGGGAAAAATCGATAATTACATCTACATCCACATTGCATTTACCTAAATCAGAGAAAACAGGGTATGTATTTTGTATAGATGTATTATGGTCATACCCGGCTACTATTTTTAAATCTTTTCTTTCAGAGGCAAGCCTTGTAATTACTTGACCCATTCTGCCGTTGCAGCCGCTTAACAATATATTAATCATCCGAATAAGCACTTCCTTTTTACTTTTTGTATTTTTTGTAATTTTTACCTATGTATAAATATCGGTTAAATCAGGCCATACTGTTTCAATGTATCTTGTAAATAACTCAAATTCTTTTCACTCATGTCAACTAGAGGGAGACGGCATTTCCCTACATTCATACCCATTAGGTTCATTGCTGCCTTAACCGGTATTGGACTCACTTCCACAAACAATGCTTTGATAAGGTTTAAAAGCTTAAGTTGAATATTCCTGCTTTCAGAGAGATTACCTGCTAAAAATGTAGCAACAAGGTCGTGGGTGTCCTTAGGTATTATATTGGCCATTACAGAGATTACACCTTTTCCACCAAGAGCTAATAGAGGAAGTACCTGATCATCGTTACCCGAGTATATGGTAATATCGTCTCCGCATAAATTTATTATATCGCCGACCTGACCTAAGTTACACTCTTTAATGGAAGTGATATTTTCGATTTCCGAAAGAGCTTTAACAGTTTGAGGATCGATATTTAAATTTGTTCTTGAAGGTACATTATATAGTATAACAGGTACCTTTACACTGTTTGCAATCAACTTGAAATGTTCGTAAAGCCCTTTTTGAGTGGTTTTGTTATAGTAAGGAGAAACACTCAAAATAGCATCTGCGCCGACCGATTCAGCGTATTGTGTGAGATTTACAGCGTGTTTGGTATCATTGCTTCCTGTTCCTGCAATGACGGGTATCCTCTTATTTGTTTTTTCAATTGCGAATTTTATCGCAGCTTTGTGTTCATCATCCGGCATTGTAGATGCTTCACCTGTAGTACCGCATATTATAAGTGCATCAGTGCCTTCTTTTATCTGAAATTCAATGAGTTCCTCCAGTTTTTTAAAGTCTATACCGCTATCGGTAAAAGGGGTAATGATTGCTACTCCTGAACCTGTGAATACAGGGTTTTTCATACTTATCATCCTTTCTTATAATGATTTACACTTCCTGATATTACTAAGCCTAACTTTTGTGCTTTAATCTAACACCTTAACGGGATAATAGCTGCCCTAATTATTTTATTATGCTAAAACTCCTAGATTGACTTTACATTATTGCATATGTCCAAATATATGTGTTTAAGTTTTACCATCTTATATTATAAGAAGAGTATTTTTTTCTATACAAACAAAAAAATGTAAATGCACTAAACCAGTTAAAGTCTACAGTGTTTATAAATCCTCAAAATAAAAAAGCTGGTATGGATACCAGCAGTTCATTTGTTTTGTGTAAAAGAAGTACTAAGTACAACTTTTGCGTATGAACTGATAGCTCTCCATCAAACACTTTGATGACAGTCATACGGCTATTAACCGAACGACCAGAGTGAATTTTTACTGGGAAAATTCATTCTTCGGCAGTTTACCCTTTCAACTTACATCAACAAAGCCCATACTTTTCTGTAAGCTTACTATTGAAAACTGCACCTCTATCACACATTATTTTCACTAATTTTATCATTTTGAGTTTCTATTGTCAAATTAAATTTTACGTTTTTTTATAAAGATTAGTTGTGATGATTTCTAAAGTAAAAACTATTTAATATAACCATAAAACAACTTTAGCACATATAGTATCATTATATGCATTTACTTACAATTATGGAACAGAAATTTATTTCGACATGTTTCTCAAAAAAACCCTACATAGCTAAAAATTGAAGGTGTTTACAGTATTAAATTTGTGTTACAATAAAGGGACATGTAAGCTTTTGTCGAATATATGATATAAAATGATAATAAAGTTTTTTACTAAAGATAAAATGGAGGAAGGATACGGTGAGTGAATTTTGTAAGAGGGTTTTTAAATTTGGTAAGGGGGAATACATACAAAGATCTAAAGCATTACATATAAAAAACACAATATTGTTTGTACTGTCGCTTATTATTGTACTATTGTCCGGCGGAATATGTCTGGCATATCCGGGTGTACCGGAACAAGTTAGAATAGGCTTGTATTTTAGTGATTCCAAAACCAAGCAATATACCGCTGTGTCAAGCTTTACAGTGGATGGGGAAAGTGGTCTTCAGATAGGTAATTATACTGACGGTGGATTTATAAATCTTGTAGAGGAGACTACAAATAATGTTGTAACAATAAGAAAAGATGCCTTTTATGTAAAAGGTAGCACCGGTCTGAAGGAGTATGATCCTAAATCAGCACCTGAGGGAGAGAAAATTGGAGCTTACCATGCTAACTTAGGTGGAAACTTTGAGAATTATGAAGCTCTCAAAGCAAAACTTGAAGAATATAGAAGTAATGGAATTGATGCATACCCTGTATTTGCGGATAATTGGCAAATATGGTGTGGATTTTATCATGATGAAAGTATTATGCAGGCGGAATTAGGCGGAGTGGTTGAATTTAGTGTTGTTCCGCCTTCAGCTACAAGAATTGTTGTTTTGTCTTCTGATGGACAGGTGAAATTGATGTATGACAGTGCAACGGGAGCTTTAAGGCTTTATCCGAAGGAGGGTAAAGAGCCTTCACTTTTTAGAATAAACAGTGATAGCAAAAAAGTGTATCGTGGAGGAATTGAAGTGTTAAGGCAAACCGGAAGCGATATGACTGTTATAAATGTTTTACCCATCGAAGAATATCTATATGGAGTGGTGCCGGGGGAAATAGGTGCGAGTTCTCACCCAGAAGCACTAAAAGCTCAAGCAGTTGCAGCTAGAACCTATACTATGAATAATTTGTCGAAGTACGGGCATTTGAAATTCAATGTTTGCACAACTACTTATTCTCAGGTTTATAAGGGGTTTAGTGTTGAGCATGTTGCAACTAATAAAGCTATTGATGACACAAAGGGAGAGATTGTTACATACAAAGATAAGCCAGCAGCAGTTTTTTATTTCAGTTCAAGCGGAGGAAAGACTGAGGATGTCAAAAATGTTTGGGGAAGTGATGGATATCCCTATCTTATAAGTGTAGACGATCCCTATGAATCGGGCAAGTCATGGCACTATAACTGGCAAGTTTCGTATACGGCTCAAAAAATTGGTGAGATAATGGCAGATAGGGGATTCAAACTTGGAGGTATACAGGGTGTATTTATTACAAAGAGATCGGAAGCGGGTAGGGCAATTGAGCTTGTTGTGAAGGGATCAAAGGATGAACGTGTGTATACAAACGGTAACACAAGATCCTTTTTGAGCTTGGATAGCCAATGGTTTGATATAACAACAGATTCGGATGTGTCTGTTATGGTGAATAATGAAAGTGCTGCAAATACTCAACTCAATGGGAAAAAAGTACTTACAGCTTCAGGGTTACAGACTATAAGTTCTTCTAGCAGCATTAGTTTAGTGGGTTCTGATAATGTGAAAAAGAAAGTACCTGCTGCTCCTACTACATATATGTTTACGGGGAAAGGGTGGGGGCATGGTATCGGGATGAGTCAAGAGGGTGCTAAGGGTATGGCAAATGAAGGGTTTACTTATAAAGAAATTCTTATGCATTATTTTACGGGAACTAAGGTTGAATAGAGAAGTTTAGTTGTTTTGTGTGGGTTGATTAGCTTAGATAGTAAGGTAATGAAATTTGGTGGGACTGCGATTTGATACCTGTATGAAGGGGGAGTGCCTGATGTTTTAGTGTCAAACGACTCCATTACGTGACCTTCGCATAGAAGCTGTAGGATGCCATTCGGCAGACAGATGAACGATATTTTGCTACTCAAAAATCGTACCTCAGCTTGATAATTTTCGCACGCGTCTATGCGACATCCTGTCGCGAGACGCTAAAAATGCCATCCGTGGCATTTTTGCTTCAAATTATCAAGCTTTCGGCAACAGCTTCTAATG
>JAEZUI010000228.1 GCA_023421115.1 Bacillota bacterium
ACACCAGTGGCTTTGTCTATGAAGGGGTAGAGGATAATCGTATAGAGGGTGTAAAGGCCACAGCTCTCTATCTTCCAACAGAAAAAGCAGCGAATGCAGCTGATGCCAAAGCCAGCACCGAATGGGAGGTTTGGGATGCGGAGCCGTATTTGCAGAAAAACCCTCTATCTACCGATGCCGAAGGCAAATACGCCTGGGATGTGCCCTTTGGCTGGTGGATGGTTCAGTTCGTTAAGGACGGCTACCAAACGGCCTACAGCGATGCCCTGCCGGTACCGCCGCCCCAGTTGGACATCAATATCCCCATGGTACAATTAAGCTGGCCCCAGGTTGAAAAAACAGTATGGGGCAGCGGCGGCCGCTATGTAGATGTGTATTTCAGCAAATACATGGATATGAGCATTTTTGAGGCGACAAATGCCGTTAGTCTTACCGATGACAGGGGCAGGCTTGTTTCGGGAACTGTCAGTTCCGCTGTTCCGGAAAAAACAGGGGTGGGCGGACTGTGCCTGACAAAGGCGGTGCGGTTTACCCCGGCAAGCTCGTTGGAAGTGGGCCAGGCCTACAAGTTGACGGTAAACAAGGCTGTGGCGGATTATGCAGGCTTCTCTATGGAGGAGGATTTTACCGAAACTGAATCGGTGACCCCTGCTGCCCTTATTGGGGGCTTGAGCGGAAGAAATATTGAAGTGAAGCCGGGAGAAAATATTACCTGGGATATTAAAAATGCCGTAACCTTTACCGCCGCTGATATGGGGATGGAGAACAGCCTGAATAAGAGGCTGGAGTTCACTTCTTCTGATGATGGTGTGGTAAGAATTTGGGGTGAGGGCGACGAGGTGAAGATCCTTTCCCTTGCCGAGGGTACGGCGGAAATAACCGCAGTATCGGTAGATGATCCAAGCAAGGCTACGGAATTTGACGTGACGGTAAAATATCCTCCGCTGCCGGTAGGCGTTACGCACATGACCATATTGAGTGCCGGCGGTGTGGCATTGACCGACTTAAGCATTCATACCGGGGAGACCTATGCTATTAAGCCTAATTTATTCCCGGAAAATGCCACCGACAAGACCATAACCTACAGCTCCGACAACGAACAGGTAGCCACTGTCAGTGCTACCGGCGTGATTAGCGCTCTGGCTAAAGGGATAGCGGAGATAAGGGTCAGAACGGAGAATTCGGCAGTAATGCAAACTATTCACTTGACGGTTCTCCCCGCCAAGACGGGAACAGGGGAAAATGGAGGTAGTGGCGGAGGTGGAGGCTCCTCAGGTGATGACAGCAAGCCTGCCATTATCACACCTCCTGCAATAACCGAGCAGCCTAATCCGCCCGCCACAGCGGAAATCAATATAGACGTTAAAGTGGACGACAGCGGCAAGGCGGCGACCAGTATATCGGATAAGGCCGTCACCGATGCCATCAAAGCGGCCCAGGATTTGGCTAAGAAGAATGGAACTGAGAAAAATGGTATCGTTGTTCCCGTCAACATTTTAACCGATAAGGCCGCAAGCAGTCTTTCGGTAACTCTGTCGCCAAACGCCGTGAGCGAGCTTGTCAAGGCAGGCGTGAAGGAGCTTCGGATTACCAGCAGCACCATTACCATCGCCTTCGATCTGACCTCGCTCACGCAATTCCAGCAGGCAGGCGGTAATGTAACGATTAGTGCAGCAAAAGCAGATCTCAGCAAGTTGTCCACAGCGGCCAGAGCCGCCATTGGTAACCGCCCGGCGTTTGACCTCTCGGTACAGTGCGGCGACAAGACCCTTTCCGGCTTCGGCGGCGGGCTGGTGTTCGTAGCAGTTACCTATACCTTGGGAGCAAATGAAAAAGCCGGAAATCTCTTTGGCGTCCATGTGGATGGCAACAAGGTAAACTGGCTTATCAACTCCAGCTATGACAGCTTGGATAAGCTTCTGTGCTTCTCCACCGGCTATTTCTCAACTTTTGGCATCGGATATAAGGTTGACGTACCGGTATTTACTGACGTTGCAGAGCATTGGGCTAAAGCGGATATCGAATTTGTTGCGGCACGGGGCTTGTTCGTCGGCACTGGCAACAACCAATTCAGTCCGGGTATCAGCATGACCCGCGGCATGTTCGTCACCGCTCTGGGCAAGCTGGCAGAGATTGACACCACAGCTTATAAAACCAGCAAGTTCATCGATGTGCCGGAAAACACCTACTATGCGCCTTATGTGGCATGGGCGACCGAAAAGGGCATCGTCAGCGGCACAAGCACGACAACCTTTGAGCCCGACCAGAACATCACCCGTGAGCAGATGGCGGTTATTATGAGCAATTACGCCAAAGCTATGAACTACACCGTACCCAAGACCCGCGAAGTAGTTACCTTTGCCGACAGCGGCAGCATCGCAAGCTGGGCCAAGGATACGGTACAATCCATGCAGATGGCTGGTATCCTGATGGGTAAAGACCAAAATCGCTTTGATCCCGCCGCTTCTGCCACCCGCGCCGAAGTCGCTGCCGTATTCCACCGCTATGTGGAACTGGTGATCGACAAGGCCTCGGACTAGGGCTTGGAAAAGAAAGACAGCGGTGTTATGTGGACGGCAAGGCAACTACCGAGATGAAAGAGGTATTTAGTTCGACAAGTGAAACCTCATAACGATAGTACATTTCCGATACTATACAAAATTTAGAATTCGGAAATCGGAAGTAAGAAAGCCAAGGTAAACTAAAGACTAGTTTACCTTGGCTTTAGTAGCATATAAATTTTGAGAGGAGAATGTGAAGGAAGTAGAACATAGTTTTGTCTTTAGTGCGTATTACATCCATTTTATTTCGTGATTCATCTATGAATTAAAGTAGTATAGTTATAGAAAGATTTAAGATTAGAAAACAATGGAAGTGTATACACTGTATGATTGCAATTGCAATAAATTCATATAGTATGAGACTGCTTGAAGGATATATGATCGTAACAGTAGGTTCGCAAACAGGAGGGACAGGGGATTATAAGTTTAAGAGAAAGCAAATTAGTTAATTTGAAAATGGAATCTTTACTCCTTGAAGCAGACGTTCCGTATCTAACAGTATTTGGTAAAGGTAGAATGTGCAAAATACTGTGAGAATGTCGAAATAACTGGACATTCCCTTTTAATTTTCTACGGGAAAAAGTAAAATATATATAATAAAAGTAAGGTGGGTTTCAGCACATTGAAGTGGGACTAAAAAGCAAATGAATTTATCAAAGTTATTCGATAACAATATAAATGATATATTAGCGCATGCAAGATAGTATAGGATAAGAAAGGAATTATTTAAAATGAAAAATAGATTGATGAAGCACCAATTACTGCGTACCCTTATTGAGCTGCGAGGCAATCCCCGTGCATGTGTTTATACTGAACCTATGTGGGGCCTTTCTATGAATCTGTGTATACCTTATGCAACGGTTTATATGCTTACTTTCGGTATGAGCGATGTACAGGTTGGGATTATTACTTCAATTTATATGTTTTCCCAGATGATTTTTGCATTTTTATCCGGCGCTATTATTGACAAAATGGGGCGCAGGAAGAGTACTGTAGTATTTGATTTTCTGGCATGGAGCCTTCCTTGCCTCATATGGGCATTTAGTCAGGGCTTTTGGTTCTTTGTTGTAGCAGCATTGCTTAACGGTATGATGAAGATAACCACAGTGTCTTGGGATTGTTTGCTGGTAGAGGATGCTCCAAAGGACAAAATAACTCATATATATTCATGGGTCATAATTTCCGGTAATCTCTCAGCACTGTTTGCGCCAATATCCTCAGTGTTGGTAGCAAAGTTAACACTAGCACCAGCTATACGAATACTCTATATCAATGCATTTATTATTATGACCGCAAAGCTTTTAATTCTATATAGGTTATCAACAGAAACAGGTATTGGCAAAATCAGGCGGGAGGCATCTCGCAATATGTCTTGGAGCGAGATGCTATCGGGATATAAAAGTGCATTACGCAAGATACTAAATTCTCGAGGTATAATGTTTGCTATAGTCATCAGCATATTGGTAGAGATTGTAGCTATGCTTGGAATGACCTTCTGGCAGATTATCGCGTCCCGTCGTATTGGTATCCCGGATACATTATTGCCCATCTTTCCGATGGCACGCAGTATACTTTCCATTGTTCTTTTCTTCACTGTTATCTCACATATTAAGCAAACGAAGCTGAAATGGCCGCTGTATGGAGGATTTTTCAGTTCCATGGTCAGTTGTATATTGCTAATTTCAATTACAAACACTAGTATGTGGGGATATATAGTACTATCGATTTCTTTAATTTTCGAAGCACTAGGTATTGCTGTTTTAAATACGCTTAGGGAATCGTTGGTAGCTATTAATGTTGACCCTATGGAGCGCTCAGGAATTATGGCCTTACTTCAGACGACAGTAATGCTAGTGAGCGTACCCTTTGGATATATAGGCGGGTTGCTGAGTGATATTTCGAGAGCATTGCCCTTTGTTATGAGTATTGCATTATTGTTATTAGGTATATTAGCGACAGCTCTATTTTATTATCAGCCTTCAAAACATAGAGGTTTGAAGACATAATATAAATAATTTAGTCATCCTAAAATGCGAATACAGCAGTTGTTAAATTATAGTATTTCAAGATCAGCTATAATGTTAGTGTTGATATAGCTGTTTATGATTCCTTTTTGCATATATTAAGACCAAAAAAACTGTAAATATGCAGAGCTTTTTTGTGTATGTATGGTTGAGAGAGGTGATTAACTTGAGTATTAGAGGTTTCTTTACGCAAAAAGTTAATAGTAAGTTACTTATGGGGATTTTTCTTATTATTTGGGGTCCATTTTTAGTATATATGAATTACAAAGATGTTTATTTATATTTTAAATATGTGGACTATTCAACATATTTTGAATACCTAAAGGCAGAACCTTTTATAATTATAATGCTATTATTAGCTCCAGTGTTAATTGGTTTTTGCTTGATCTATATTAAAGATAAATGGCTACATAAAGTTGTTAAGGTAATTAGCGTTATAGTCTTTATATGTTCGATTTCTATACATATGTTTTCTCAAGTTGGTTTTGGCCCAGGCTATGGTGATTATATATACAACAAGAGACACTTAGATGAAGCCAATTCAAAAAAGATTTCTTCTGCTATAATGGCTTTGATTATCGATTCAGGCTGTACTGATTTTACTGGTTTATATGATTGTTTAAATGAAAATTTGCTAAATATAAAACAGAGCGACTCAGAATCCGTAAAACTTTTAATTATAGCTTTACATGACAAAATATATTATCAGAATATACCCTATGGACCTTATTTAGATAAGATAAATAGTGATAAATCGGCTTATGATGAAGTTAAACCACGTTCAACTAAAAATGCTGTTGGATATAGAATAGAAATAGATAGTGTTTTTGTTAAGTGCACTCCTGTATTTGAAGTGAAAGAAGCTATTATTGTCATAAAGTGATTTGCTGAGGAAGAGAGAAGTAAGAGTATTAGATACAGAATATTTGTTTTACACGAGGAGGTATAGCTATGGATATTTTAACTCATAATCGTGAGGCCTGGAATCAGCAAGTTGAGGAGAAAAATATTTGGACAAGACCTGTTGATTCACAAACAATAGAAGACGCTAAAAAAGGGATTTGGAGCGTACTTTTGACTCCTACTAAACCTGTTCCTTTAGGGTGGTTTCCAGAACTTAAAGGTAAAAAAGTATTATGTTTAGCATCAGCCGGAGGACAACAAGGACCTGTTTTTGCTGCTGTAGGAGCAGAAGTGACAGTGTTTGACAATAGTCCTTCTCAGCTTAAAAGAGACAGAATGGTTGCAGAAAGGGATGGATTATCTATAAAAATAGAGCAAGGAGATATGCGTGATTTATCAAGGTTTACTAATGAAAGTTTTGATATGATATTTCATCCAGTATCAAACTGCTTCATGGATGATGTAAATAAAGTATGGAAAGGGTGCTATAGAGTTTTAAAGAAAGGCGGAACTTTATTAGCTGGTTTTTGCAACCCAATAACATTCATTTTCGATTTAAATGAATGGGATGAAAATCAAAAACTTATAGTAAGATATAGTATTCCATATTCTGATTTAGAACAACTTCCAAAAGAACAGTTAGAAGCAAAGATTGCAAATAAAAAGACACTGGAATTTGGACATTCATTACAGGATCAAATTGGTGGTCAGATTGATGCTGGTTTTATGATAAACGGGTTTTATGAGGACTCCTCTGGTGGGGATTTATTAGACCCATATATTAATACTTTTATTGCAACTAGGGCAATTAAGTAAGATGATGCATCTATATATTTGACATGCTATAATCTCCTTTATAGACAAATCTATCAATAGAATGAAGAAAGGCTAGCTGAGAATAAAATAAGTTAGTTTGGATATAAAGGTATTTATTTTTGTATTCAAAAAGGTTAAAATTTATTTAAACATATAATCAAAAATTCAAGCACTTTTTTAGAAGGGTTTTTGCACATAGAGCAAAACCTTAAGAAAAAACAATAGTAAGAGAGCTAATTATACAGTCATAGTGCTAAACTAAACTCTCAAAATGCCAAGAAAACACAGCAATAAATTTCAGGGGGAATATTATGCGTTTGTTTAATGCCAGTTCATTGTTTAATGAAAATTCAAAAAAAGAAATATTGAGTATTATAAATAATCCGGAAAAATTAAGAAATAAATTAATTGAAGTAAAGAAAACGCTCTTAAAAGTTTATAATTTTAAAGCTTATACTTTACCGGAAGATTTTACTACTACTTCTTATATAATAGCAACTAATCACTTAACTGATTCTGATGCTCCGTTAATAATGAGTTATTATTATGATATTATGCATCAAGTTATAGATACTTATCCGCAGCTATTTGTTTTTGCTAAAGAAAATTGCTTTAATGGTATTTCTATACCTAAAGAATTAATGCCGATATTAGAGTTGGAAAAAGTTGTTCCAGTTGATCGTAAAAGCATTGGTGGATCGATGGCGGCGATGAAAGCTGCTGGAAAGTGGTTTAATGAAGGTAAAAAACCGAAGCATTTTCTGATATTTTCTCAAGGAACAATTTATGACATAAATAAAGATAAAGCAGAAGATATTGAGACAGGAGCATTTTGGTTGGCTAGATTACTGGGTATTCCAGTTTTGCCGGCTTTTATTGAGCAAGCTGTTGAAGGGGCCGAGAATCGTTTAGTATTTGCAAAACCAATTTTTATACCAAAAGACTGCCGAAATTTTGATGAGCATAAACAATTATGGCTACAAAGGGTAATTGAAGCGCAGAATGAATTAGGGACACTTACAGGAATTCCAGCAAGAGAAGCTGTGCTCGATGAAGAACATCAAACAAGAAAAAGATTCAAACCAACTAATTAATTAGATAATTCTTTAATCTAAATCGAAAAGGCAATAAAGGATAGGGTATTGTGGAGATATGACCCTATTATATTGAACAATAGACTGTCGGTAGATTATCACTTAGAGCGGTTTTTACAGCTTTGTGAGATTCTTAGTTCCTATACGGAAAGTGTTACAATAAGTTGAGATTTTATGGCTGAAAAACAATGATAGGTGAGGTGTAAAATTAAAGTGAAAATGTTAAACAGATATTTGTCTATTATTATAATACCTGTGATCTTTATGATGGTGTTAATAGGTTGCGATCTAAATACACCAGTTTTACCAGCTCCAACTGCAAGTCCTGTTTTGCCGGTTATTCACACGCCTGAGAGAATTACAACTCCGGATAAACCGGAAGAAATCGATACAATTGAGATAACGGATAAAACACAAGTACCGGAAGAAACGGCAGAAAAAGCAAGAAAAACACCGGAAATATCGAAAGCAAAAGAAGCATCAGCAAAAGCAAATGTATCGAAAATAGAAGAAATGCCTGATGTTGGAGTTCAGGTGGAAGAGGGACAGCGATATTCCACAAAAGATGAAGTTGCAGCATATATTCACATGTTTGATCAATTGCCGCCAAACTATATTACAAAAAAAGAGGCCGAGAAAAAAGGTTGGGATAATTCAAAAGGCAACCTATGGAAGGTAACCGACAAAATGTCCATTGGTGGTGATTTCTTTGGAAACAGGGAAGGTATTTTGCCAAAAAAACAAGGACGAAAATACTACGAATGTGATATAAATTATAAAGGTGGTTACCGTGGAAGCGAGAGGATAGTATACTCTAATGATGGACTTGTGTTTTATACGGCTGACCATTATGAAACATTTGAACAGTTATTTCGGGAGGAAAACCAATGAAAGAAATCAAATTAGACGGAGCGAAAATGCACGATAAAGAGACAACTCATGAATATTTAAAAGAGAAATTGTCGTTGCCAGAGTACTATGGGGCTAATCTGGATGCTTTGTGGGATTGCCTTTCAACAGACTTTTCGCAAAAAATAATAACAATTCTGAATTCTGAAATTATTTTTAAGAATCTCGGAACCTATGGCAAATCCATTATAGAACTTTTTGAGGATTTAGCCACAGAAAACTGCAATGTCAAAGTATATATAAAAAAGTAAGTCAGTAATAATACAGCGGACTGCATTCAGGAGGTAGGGAGGTCCGCTTTTTTCTGCGTTTCATTTGAAGCATCGCCGTTCCTTTTTAAAAACCAAGATTTTTAAGCTCCGATGCAATTTCGATATATTTTTCTCTTGCATCAAATCCTTCGTAGTCATTTCTTCGAAGGTCTATGACATCCCCATGTGAAATGCCCCTGCTGTGTTTAGTTGACAATACACCTTTGAACTCTCCCCATTTTGAAGATTCTACAGATACAAATCCGTCATTTTCGCCTTCTATAAACCTAAGTATGAGATTTGGAATTGTGAGAATATAGTCGCTGAATATGTTATTCATCACAGCCGCAAAGCTTTGATAATATACTTTTTCCGAATCTATAACCCTTTTGTTGAATTCTTCGCAACTGCTAACTGAAAGCTGTTGGCTTGAAGTAAATATATCCGATTTTTTATCTCCCATAGCTTTAGCGTTTTTATTGAAGCCATTTACAACTAAATTTATGAGAGGTTGAGGAAGCTTATATATAATGTCAATTATTTTTGCTCCACGATGTGGTGTAGAAATAGTTGTAAGAGATGCAATATGATCGGACATTCCAAGTATACTTATCATGTAACGAGCATCGAGTCCGCCCCTTGAATGTGCAATAATGTTTACTTTTTCGCACCCTTCAGTATCAATAATCTCCATAATTCTTTGTTTGAGAAATTCTGCATTATCTTCTATAGTAGCCCAGGCTTCATTATTGCCGTAATATATTGTTGCACCATGCCGTTTCAACTCACGGGGTATTCTCCCCCAATAATTAAAATATCTACAATCCCTAAAGCCTATTCCATGAAGCATAAAAAGAGGATACCTAGTTTTACATAAAAACAGTACTGTTATAAGAATGTGTGTTTCCATAAAATTATATCTCCGCATCATTAGATTAAAAAACAGCTTATGTAATACATATTTATATTGAAAAAAGTCTGATTTTTAGAATTTATGAAGCAGATTTATTGGAGAGCTTATTCCGACTAAAATAAATATTTGTAAAAAACAGGTTAAATTTATGCTATAATATTAAGTGACAATAAGGTAGAAATACTTTTTATGTATATATGAGGTGATTATGAAAAAACGTACTAGTCCACCAAAAGTAATTGTTAACGCTAGCAATTTTGACCCAATTTATAATAATGCTGAAGATAAGTTCCTAGAAGAATTTATCAAAAGAGAATTAGCTAAGGCTGATGTTGAAAATAAATAAAACCAATTTAATTCCAGCTGATGTTTTAAAAAGAAAAAATATATCAAATATGATTAAATGAAATAAACTACAGTGTAGAAAGTATGAAGTATTTGTATCTAGATCTATAGATAGTATTAATAATTTAAAAACTCTAACTGGAAAGGATGTTATAATTATGAAAGTGATTTTGGTTAATGGGAGCCCACATGAAAAAGGCTGCACTTATACTGCTCTGGCTGAAGTCGCGGGAGCATTAGAAAAACATGGTATTGAAACAGAAATTTATCAAGTAGGCACGAAGCCGGTTTCAGGATGTTTAGGTTGCTATTCTTGCGCCCAAACAGGAAGATGTTTTATGAAGGATCAGGTAAATGAATTTTTAGACAAGGTAGGCGGTGTGGACGGTTTTGTTTTTGGATCTCCAGTACATTACGCTTCTGCCTCCGGTATGTTAATTTCCTTTATGGATCGGGTGTTTTTTGCCAGCAGAGGTCGTTTGGCGTATAAACCGGCTGCAGCAATAGTTAGTGCTAGGCGTGGTGGCACTACTGCTACATTTGACCAGTTGAACAAGTACTTTACAATAAGTAATATGCCTATTGTATCATCTCAGTATTGGAATATGGTGCATGGAAATACTCCGGAAGATGTTAAGAAGGATTTAGAGGGTATGCAAATCATGCGTATGTTAGGCAACAATATGGCCTGGCTGTTAAAATCTATTCAAGCAGGAAAAGCAGCAGGGATAGAGATTCCAGAGCAAGAAAAGCGTGTGGCTACTAACTTTATTCGATAGAAAACAAACTAAATTGGAGTGGAAAAAGTGATAGAAATAAGAGAGGCAAGAAAAACTGATTTAAAGCATTTGTTAGCATTGTATACACAACTAAATAATAACCAAATGCCTATATTAGATGAAAATTTAGAACAGCTTTGGAAGGACATTTTATCTGATCCTAATCACCACATTATTGTTGGTATTATTGAAGAAAAAATAGTTTCATCTTGTGTATTAATTATTATTAAGAATTTAACCCATAATCAGCGACCATATGCACTTATTGAAAATGTGATTACAAGCGAAGAGTGCAGAGGAAAAGGATATGCAACGGCAATACTGAATTTTGCAAAAACAATTGCTGAATCTGAAAACTGCTATAAAATTGTGTTGATGACGGGTTCAAAAAAGGAATCGACATCAAATTTTTACAAAAGAGTAGGTTACAATGATAAAGATAAAACAGCGTTTATACAATGGATTGATAAAGAAAAATAAACGAAAGAATGGTGAGGGAAGGATAATGAAGTTTTTTCTTTCTTCCGGTACTGTTATACTTGGTATTTGATGCAGTATTGATACATAAAAAGAAGTTTGGTCTCTCTATAAAAACTATATTCCACTTTGCATACTTCTTGGATCAAAACTAGAAGAAGCTTTACCCCATTTAAACTCGTATTTAGTTCCTCAAATATGAGTTTTATAAGAATTTCCTAAAATAGTTTTTAGCCAGTCACTATGAATTTATCAGACAAATTCATTGGAGAACTTGTCATATACACACATATACTAAAGAATCTTGATATATTACTTACTACTCCGCAATCCTCAACCGTTCCACCACACTTTGTTTATCTACTCCAATAAATGCAAGATACGGAATTAATGCCGATAATACAAGCAATACAGGATATGCAATAAACAGTGGCAGGATGTCAAATTTATAGCTCATAAACCAGATTACTTTTGAAAACTGCGAGAGGACTCCTAAAGTGAATATTCCTGTTAAGATGAATGAAATGGCTATAGTTAAAAAACCACAGTATAGACCTTCATATATAAGCATCTTTCTAAGCTGCCATTTTGTCATTCCTACGCTTTCCATCATTGCAAATTCCCTTCGCTGTGTGACTATGCTTGTGAATACAGAGTTTATAAAGTTTAGTATTCCTATAATGCCGATTATTAGGCAAAGAACTCCGCCTACGGAAAGTATCATATTTTGCAAATCTTCAAATTCCTTTTTATATGTTTCACGGGAATTATACGACATTTGAATCTCCACAGATTTTGTGTAAGACTTTATGAATTCTTCAAGTTCATCCTCTTTACCATCCTTTGCATTGCAGATGTAAGTCATAGGTACAGGATTTTTATAATAGTTACGTAATTCTTCAAGGGGCATAGCGAAAGCAACGCTTCCATAACGACGGCTGCAATTGGTAGACCGCATACGATAATACCCCATAACCTCGTATTCCTTTGCACCATCAAAGTTCGTACTTAAATCATCCTGATAAACTTTTAACTTTACCTTTTCTCCAATCCTATATAAAGCTTTATCATACATAATATTTCCGTTGTCATCAGCAGTTAGACCGAGAAGCAGGAATTTTCCGGTTTTGAATTTATCTTTATCGTAGCTTCCCTTTACAATTTCAAGGTTTTCCAGTACAAAATCATCCATTGCATAAATATCTGCAATAGGAACAGTAGAACCATCAGGTAAATACATTTTGCCAGCTTCGTACTCAACATTTCCATCATATTTTGATATAATCATCATCTCAGGAATGTTATAAATCAGCCCGCCTCTGTCAAAGCTTTTCTGCTCCTCAATAGCAGATATAGTTGTCTTCGAAACCGGGGTATCGTCTCTGAATTTATTCTTGAAATAAGCAGCATGAGCAACCTGAAAATCAACATCGATGAATTTACTTACAAACTTATCCATATCAAAACTTCCTGTTAGCGTATACACTGTGTTGAGTAAAACCAGGCTCAAAGAAATAGAAACCACTGTGATAAAAGTCCTCTTCTTGTTTCTGCCAAGGTTTGAAAAGGACATTTTATGCAGTTTACCGCCATTAGTTCCTTTTTTGATTCTGTTCAATCTGCTATGAATATTACTACTCACACCGTTGTACTTTACAGCTTCAACAGGGGAAATATATGATGCTATCTTTGCAGGTTTTCTACAGCTGATATATACTGTAAACAATGCAAATATTGCTGAGCCGATAAAAATAACCGGATTAATAGAAACTGTTGCGACGGATGAAATTGAAGCTTTTATAATTAAAGGCAGAAGGATTTTGCCCAATAAAAACCCAAATATCAAACCTGCTGGAATTCCTATTGCGGACATTTTTAGTGCTTGTACCAGAAGTATTCTCTTTATTTGCTTTTTCGTTGTACCTATAGTTTTAAGAAGGCCATAAAATCGGATATCACGCATTACTGAAATCTGAAAAATATTATAGATAATTAGATATCCCGTAAATACTATCAATAAAGCACCCATCAAAACTGCAAACCAGACCGAAAGGTTACCTTCGGAAGTTGTAGAAAAATAAGCCCAATTAACACCATATTGAATTACATTATCACCATTTCCGTCAACTTTATAACCACTATCTGAAATAACCTGCATAATATTCTCATCAATATTGCGACTGTTTTCAAAGAGTACATAAGCTTGGCAGGAGCCAATACTATCACGATCTTTATAGTATTGCTGTCCTCTTCCCGCAAGGTTTACTTCAATGAATTCCTTTGAAACTGTTATGATTCCAACTGGGAATGCAGGATCTCCCTTATAGTATCCAGTAAGTATAAACTCTTTTTCTTCTATCCTATCCCCAAAATCACAGAGCAAAGTTACCTTTTGCCCGATTTCGCGAGGAACTCCAAGAAAATCCAAGGTGACAGTATCTGTTGAAATCTCATTCTGGGCTACGGGGAGTCTCCCTGTTGTAGGAAAGTTATAACCAAGCTTTGCGCTTGTTTTATCGCAATAGTCAATTTCTGTATAGCGTTTCAGAAGCTTTTCATTGACTGCCTCACCTGCATATATACTCAAACCAACTTCTTTTATTAAAGGATGTCTTGAAAGTCTTTCATATTGTTCCTGAGATAGGTATTTAAACGAACCATGTGCATAACCTCCAGCCATGCGCATACTGCTTTCTTCAATACTCTCAATCAAACCTGTTCCAATTGTAAAAAGGCTAGTAAACAAAATCGTTGTAAGTATAATTGCCAAAATAGCAATAGAGTTTCGAGACTTGTTTGCTTTGTAGCTCTTTAATGAAAGATTTGAGATAGCCTTCCTGTTTGACACTTTAATCATTGCTATCACCACCTGATACTTTGCCATCTTCAATTCTTATAATGCGATTAGCCATTTGCGCAAGTTCTTCATTATGAGTAATCATCACAATGGTTTGACGAAATTTCTCACCTGTAACCTTTAAAAGGCCCAAAACATCCTGACTTGTTTTGCTGTCTAAATTGCCTGTGGGCTCATCGGCAAGAATAATGGCAGGTTTTGTTGCCAGTGCCCTTGCAATTGCCACCCTCTGCTGCTGGCCTCCCGAAAGCTGGTTGGGCAGATTGTTTAGTTTGCTCTCAAGGCCTAAGGTGGTTACAATTTTATCTATATAATCTCCATCTACCTTATTACCGTCCAATTCGATGGGAAGTACAATGTTTTCATACACATTCAACACAGGTACAAGGTTATAGCTTTGAAAGACGAATCCGATTTTCCGCCTTCGAAAAATAGTCAGTTCGTCATCCTTTAAAGAAAAAATCTCTTTTCCGTCAACCTTCACTATGCCGCTTGTTGGACGGTCTAGGCCTCCAAGCATATGTAAAAGAGTGGACTTTCCACTGCCAGATGACCCAACAACTGCTATAAATTCGCAAGGTTCAATAGACAAATTCACATTGTCCAATGCCCTTACAAGATTTGGTGCAGTACCATAAAATTTATTCAAATCTGTTGTCTCCAGAATACTCATTGAAGCACCTCCTCTAATTATTATCTTAAGTTTAGCACAACAATCTTTCGAGTAACTTTCTGAAATATAACAGTTTTGACACAATTCTAACCATGTGGAAGAAATACCGAAAATGTAGAACCACTTCCTACCTTTGAGGCCACTTTAATGTATCCTCCTTGAGCACTGATAATCTCTCTTGCTAAGTACAACCCAATACCTACACCCTCATCATTGTGAACCTTAGGCGAGCGGTAAAACCTTTGAAATATTTTTGCCTGTTCATCTTCTGATATTCCCATTCCATTATCAGAAATATCTATTCGTACAAACATCTCATAGGTAGTTGCACAAATTATTACTTTGCCACCTCTAGATGTATATTTTACAGCATTGTCCAGAATATTTACCACTGCTTCACTAGTCCATTTATGGTCGAATACAGCCTCAATATCACCACAGCTTCGGCTTATTGTAATCTGCTTTACCGATGCTTTTGGGAAAAGGTTATCTGCACACTCATCAATAAGCTTTTTGACAGAACATTTTTGAGGCTTTACAGATATAATCCCCGTTTCCATGCGTGACATTCTGACCAGTGACTGAATAAGAAAACTCAATTTATCCGATTGCCTTTCAACCTCGCTTACAAGCCTTTTTTGATCATCAGTCAGGCTTTCCTCCGAAAGTAGGTTAATATACAGCAGTATATTCGAAATTGGAGTTTTGGTCTGATGATAAATATCTGAAATTAGCGTCCTAATTTTATTTCGCTCTTCAAGGAGAGCTTTTTGGTTGTAGCTTGTGATGTCAAGTTCTCGTTTCAGCTTTGATTCAAGTGCCGACAGAATGGATTCATCAAAGGTTTTCTCATTAAAATTGCCTGAAGCAAGATTGTCAATAATGTTCTCCAACCTCTTAAGCAATTTTTTTGATCGGAAATGATTAATAACTCCAAGTATAGCTGCACCAATTAATACTCCTAAAGCAAAAATTAAAACCATTGAAACAGTCTTAAGTCCCTGATAAGAAATGACATCATACATCTGATTTCACCTTCCATGAATAACCCATGCCATACACTGTTTGAATATATACAGGTTGAGACGGATCATCCTCAAGTTTGTTGCGTAATCTTCGAATTGTAACAGAGAGGGCATTCTCGTTGACGAAATCCGATGCATCGCTCCATACCCTGTCTATAAGCATATCACGAGTAAGAATGTTTCCTCGGTTTTCCACTAGAATACGGAGCAGCTTTTGCTCAGTTTTACTTAACTCAATCTCTTTGCCGTTTTTGGTAAACAACATTGCATCAAAATCGAAACAAATTCCATTT
>JAEZUI010000038.1 GCA_023421115.1 Bacillota bacterium
TCACTAATCTTCATACCTTCAGCTAACCCCTTCAGGTATGCAACTCTTTCTTTAATAAAGCTCATAGGTTTCTCTCCTTTACTTTGTATTAGTAAGTAATAATATTCTATTAATTTTGCTTCAAGGACTTATATCTCAACAAGGTGGACATCGATCATCAGAACAGCTTTGAACCAACGTCATATGCTTCCAACTCACTGATATATTATACCCACTAAACTCTTTCCATATACTCCCCGGTACGGGTATCTATTCTTATAACTTCACCGGCATCAACAAACAAAGGAACTTTAATTACTGCTCCTGTTTCAACAGTTGCAGGCTTTGTAGCACCTGTAGCAGTATCACCTTTGTAACCTGGTTCTGTTTCTATTATCTTCAACTCAACAAATGTAGGCGGCTCGATACCGAAAACATTTCCCTTATGAGACAATATTTTTACAACTTCATTTTCTTTTACAAACTTAAGAGCATCTCCAATATTATCTTTTCCTATAGGCATTTGCTCAAAAGTCTCAGTATCCATAAAATGATAAAGGTCATCATCACTATAAAGAAACTGCATGTCCTTTCTTTCAATATGTGCCTTAGGCATTTTATCAGTTGGATTGAAAGTTCTTTCAACTGTAGCACCAGTTACAATATTCTTAAGCTTTGTTCTAACAAAAGCTGCTCCTTTACCTGGTTTAACATGCTGAAACTCAACTATTTGAAATATGTTTCCGTCAAGCTCAAAAGTTACGCCGTTTCTAAAATCACCAGCAGAAATCATTAAATTATCCCTCCAAAAAATTAATATATTTAAATCAATAAAAGCTTCGGTTTAATTCCTTCGCTTTTGCCTTTCATTTAATCCTAAGCGACTATGTTTATATTAAAATAAAATCAGGCTAATTTCAAGCAAAAGTTTCTTCCTAAGAAAAATAATGCTAACAGTCTGTATATAAAAAAGCTCTAATAGTACACACACAATATCGGTAGAGTACATTTGTAACATTTAAATTAAAAATCAAAAACTACAGTATTATCATATCCTTTGTTGATCCTGTCAAAACCATAGATTTATCATCATTAATAACTATCATATCCTCAATCCTTACTCCGCCTAAGCCACTTACATATATTCCAGGTTCAACCGTTACCACTATACCGTTTTTCATTTTTAATGTACCTAACTGCGATAGTCTCGGGTCCTCATGAATTTCAAGCCCCACCCCATGTCCTAGGCTATGCCCGAAACACTCACCATAACCTGCACTAGATATTATATTTCTTGCCATACTATCAATTTCTCTACCTGTCAGATCCTTTACAGCACCCTCAACTCCAGCCCTTTGGGCTTTTAAAACAATTCCGTATATTTGTTTCAGTTCTTCTTTCGGCTGCCCCACAAAGACCGTCCTTGTCATATCGGAGCAGTAATCGTTATAAATTGCCCCAAAATCCAGAGTAACAGCATCTCCAAGTTCAATAATCTTATGTGAAGCCACTCCATGAGGAAGACTTGATCTCAATCCCGATGCAACAATTGTATCAAAGGATGGACCTCTTGCGCCCTGAGTCTTGAAATAATATTCAAGCTCCGCAGCAACTTCCATTTCACTAACACCGGGTTTAATATATTTTAACACATGAGAAAATGCTTCATCGGCAACTCTTACAGCTTCCCTTATCACTTCAATTTCTCCGGCATCCTTAACAAGTCTTAAAAGCTCAATAATTCCACCTAAAGGTAAGAGTTTACTTATACTTAGCTTTTTTAACATATCATCATAGGTCTTAAATGTCAAATAATCTTCTTCAAAACCAAGATGCTTTATATTATTTGATAAAATCAAATCATTCAAGGTTACGGTCAAGTTAACCTGATATTGAATAATGTCAAATAAGTGAACCTCTTCTTTTGCTTGCTCTACATATCTAAAATCAGTGACAAGTATCGCCTTGTCATGGGTAATAAGCAAGTTTGCAAAGGTGCCTGTAAAGTTGGACATGTATATGTAATTTTCCCTTTTTGTAATCAAGGCAGCATCTAAACCCTTTTCGGAAAGTTTACTGCGCAGTTGCTTAAGTCTTCTTTCAATTTGATTTTTATCAGCCATTTTTATCACCTTTAAGCCATTTCAAAAAATAACCTATACATTATTTGAGTCACAAACCCTCTCAATTCAAATTTTTTGAAATGGCAATTGATCAGTTATTTTTTTGAATCACCTTATTATATTTTCATTACTATAACATTACTGCTGCGTTCAACCCTAAAATATAGCTGTTACTTCCGAAGCCGCAAATTTGTCCCACACAAACCGGTGCAATAACAGAGTGACTTCTGAATTCTTCTCTTGCATGTATATTTGAAAGATGAATCTCAATTGTCGGTATCTCCACAGCCTTTATAGCATCTCTTATAGCTATGCTGTAATGAGTATATGCACCGGGATTGATAATTATAACATCCGCAGTTCCCCTTGCAGCATGTATCCTGTCAATAATCTCACCCTCGTGGTTAGTTTGAATAAACTCCACCTCAACATTAAGCTTTGCCGCCTCAACACTTGTTTTTCCGGCTATATCCTCTAATGTTTCAGTACCATATACAGCTTTTTCCCTGGTCCCTAAAAGGTTTAAGTTTGGACCATTTATTATTAGTATCTTTTTCATATTCTATCACCCGCATGTTCGTATATTTTTTTTAGTTTAAGCGCATCTTCTGCCATATTCCCTCTTGACTCACATATTATAACCGGTTCCATTTGTTTTATATGTAAAGCTTTAGCCAAATGTTCAAAATCAGGACCGAACTGAACATCATCCATCGTCCAATGTTTCTTTTCTCCACCTTTGGTGAATTCGATTCTGCTAAAATGACAGTGCAGGTTTTTAAGTCTGTCATAGCCTAAATTTTTCTCTATCTTATCCAATACCTCTATAAAATCCTCGACCGAGTTCAGTATACCCAGTCCCCTGGCATGTATATGTCCAAAATCTACTGTAGGTATAAGTCTTTCATCAATTTTACATATTTCAATAATTTCTTCTAAAGACCCAAGCTGGTTTTGCTTTCCTAGTACCTCGGGACATATAACTATATCATCAAGACTTTTTTCCCTTGCTTCCTCCAAAACTTCCTTCATAACTTTTATTGCCATATCAAGAGCCCATTTTTTGTCCACCTTGCTATAGGAACCGGTATGTACAACTATTCTTTTTGCTCCCATCCATTTTGCACAAGTCAAAGTCTCTATAATATAACGTTTTGAATTAATCCTCTTTTCTTCTTCCTCGCTTGCCATATTTATGTAGTAAGGCGCATGAATACTAAGGTATATACCATTTTTCGATGCCTCTTCTCCAATATTTCTTGCTACTGCTTCACTTACTTTTACCCCTTTACTGCATTGATACTCATATGCATTAAGCCCCATAGCATTTAGCCAAACAGGCATCTGAACAGAGGATTTGTAACCCTGCTCATAAAAACTCTCCGAATTCCCTGAAGGTCCAAATCTTATCATTTGCATCCACCTTTTTATCTGGAATAATAAAAATACTCAAAAAAAATATATAAGCTTATTATATCTAAACTTATATACTTTTAAAACATAATATTTATTTATTAACAAAATTTACGGCTTACGATATGGTATGGCATTATTTTTATTCAAGTAGTATAGGATCTTCTAGTTTTATATCTGCTTTAAATTGCAGCTTTTCGTTAAAATCGTTTGTCGAATTCATGGAGTAGATATCTTTAACAACAAGGTCTAAATCAACCCTCTCACTTATCTCGTAAAATATGTTTAAGTTAACATTATTTAACGAATTATCATCCAGGTAATCTTTTATTCCTGTGTTAAAAACCGTACTCGTAGCTGTAGCTTTCATAGTATAATTTATTTGAATTCTATCACTTCCGGAAAAGTTCCTCAAAACTCGAAGTTTTAGTTTTCTATCCGGTTCCTGTCCTTCTGACCAGACATAAAAATCTCCTAAAGCCAAACTTGAACCGTTTACAATTATTTTGAACATATTTTTATTAATGCTTGTACCCGACATTATTTCCTTCAAAATGAATCCACTCGTTGTGCCATCCGGTTTTCTTAGGTTTAAATCAATGCTAACCACAGGATCTTCCATAGGCCACATAATTTGTAGCTCCAACATTAAAGGTACATAATCCCCTATGGCAAAACTATTGTTACCGGTTCTGACCGTATGGTCTATAGCTGTAAACAGTATAGGAGGATATAATTGCGTTTGAGGTATCACTTCTTTTTCCTGACTCTCACTAGACCACATAAGCATTGCTGTTGCATTAGAAGATTTTTCACAGTACTCAATTCTAATGTTATACTTTACTCCGGCATCAAGATCAATTGTACCAAAGGCTTCGGTTATTACATCTTCTGTCGTGTTGTCCACTACTAGTACATCATCAACCCAAAGTTTCACACTGTCATCTGTTATTGTATAGAAAGTATACAGTTCCGAGTATAGCGGTTGAACCTCTCCTATCCATTTTATAGAGAAGGTGTCTGCATCTATATATGAACTCGGTGAATCTTCGCCCCATTCAAAATTCACGTTACTGTCAATTCTTATTAGCTTTATATCTGTAAAATCCAAATTGTTATAATACTCCCCTCGTAACCCATTTCCTCCACCTGGTGTCTGGCTAGGCCCAGGCGTTCGTATTGTAGGGGTTGGGGTAATTATCGGGGTAGGTGTCTGAGTTACTGTTGGTGTTATTGTTGGCGTTATTGTCGGCGTTATTGTTGGCGTTGGAGTCGGTGGTATCCCTTCCGGCGGAATTCCCCAAACAAGATTTCCACTTATGTATGCTGTTACATAATCCCACTGCGTATAGTTTGAAGATTCACTTTTGAATGAGTAGTCATTGGTCTGTGTATAATTACTCCAATCAGTTTTTGCAATCCTAATCTTCACTTCAATATTTGAACCTGCATCCAAATTACCTGCTCCGCTTAAAAACCCAATCTCTAAGTAATAGTCAGCGTCTATAAATGGTGTGACATATTTCATGAAGGTTCCTGTTACATTACCACTCCCTACAGTTGACCAGTCACACCAGAAATTCTGGCTTTTATCTGTATCTATCGTATAGTAATACCTTATCTTCACTTCGGAAAGCTCAACAGCTGTATTACCTGTATTTATAAGTTTAATGTTCTGATATATAGTATTTGTCGAACTTTTAACATTGCCATTATAAAATTCTACTTTTAATCCCTGAGCGCCTGGAGTAGGTGTTTGGGTTACTTCTTCTGGCGGAATTCCCCAAACTAAGGCTTCGCTTATAAAGGCAGTAACATAATTCCATTCAGTATATTTTGAAGCAAATTCATTAAAAGAATAGTCATTAGTTTGCGTAAAATTGCTCCAGTCGTCTTTTGCAATTCTAGCCTTTACTTCAATACTTGAACCAGAGGACAAATTTCCTGCTTCGCTTGTAAATCCGATCTCTAAATAATAATCTGCATTATTATGTAATATATCATACTTTACAAAATTTCCGGTTATGTTTTGGCTTCCAACTGTCGACCAATCGCAATAGAAATTCTGGCTCTTTTGTGAATCTATTGTATAGTAATATCTCAGTTTCACTGTTGAAAGATCTACAGAAGACCCACTAAGGTTTGTAACTCTGAAATTCTGATGGAGGGTGTTGTTTGAACTATTCCTATTTGAATTATAAAATTCGACTTTCAATGCTCCAATAGTTGCACTTGATGTTGGTGTTGGTGTTGGTGTCGGTGTTGGCGTTGGCGTTGGCGTTGGTGTTGGTGTTGGTGTTGGGGTTGAAATAGGAGTACCCATTATAAGAACATTGTCTAGATACCCTTCATATGATAAAGAATATTGATTACTAGAAAACCTTATCTTAAAGTTTGGATTATTGTTTGCTGCAACAGGTAAATTATACGATTTAAACCTCCAATCACTACTTCTTGATATTGCATCTAATTGAGTAAACGAGTTTCCATTTGAACTCCAGTAAACTCTAATTTCTGGGGAAGAAAATAGTGATGAATCTCTATAAGCAGCAAAGCTTAACACTATATTTGTAAATCCAACAGTGCTTATGGATTTTGTAATGGAATCAGAAGAATTGAGTGCGCTTACATATCTTCCATTATATTTATCCGAACTCGAAATGTTAGCTGATTTATTTACCCAGCCTTCAGCAGTAAAGTTTCCGCTTTCAAATCCATCAAAAAAGATCTCAGATATTTTCCCCTCAACTTTCAAAACATACGAACCAGATCCAGTAGAGTTATGTTTTACTCTAACATAATAAGTGGTATTTGCAGCTAAACTGTGCATAATGTAAAAGTTATTGTTCGATGAAGCATCTTTGTTACTATTTTCAGATATTAGTGTGC
The DNA here is from genome assembly GCA_023421115.1 of Bacillota bacterium. Taxonomy (GTDB): domain Bacteria; phylum Bacillota; class Clostridia; order Acetivibrionales; family Acetivibrionaceae; genus Acetivibrio. The sequence goes on from JAEZUI010000038.1 coordinate 6,405, forward strand.
CGGAAGAATTATACAGATAACCATAGGTATCTGTATTTCCAGTTGTATATATATTGTATAAACCTGCTTCACCAGTGGTAAAACTAAAATAGTCATTGTCATTTGAATAATCTATCGTACCACTAATTTCAGAGTTAACACTAATTGCCTCTGCATCAGCAATAGCATTGCCATAATCATCCCGAAATCCAGTAATCTCAATATTATCAACAGAAAATTCGTCATAGCTCTCATTGCTATTGCCGGTTAGGAATTTTATCTTAAAGTTACTAGACATTTTATATGAACTTAAATCTATAGTACTTTTTGTAAATCCTAACCTGAATGAAAGAGAACTAATCGTCTGCACCACTTTTTCACCAGTGCCATCATCAATTATTACTTTTGCCTCATCAAATAATAAAAAGGTAGAGGTCTTCCAGTAATAAGATAATGTAACATTACCCAATCCACTAAGATCAACAGTCCTTGTTATAGAAGAATTACTAGACTTCAATAATGCAGAGTTATTATTAATGCTTGTATTTCCACTACGACTCCAAGATTCGCTCCAACCTGCCCCCCCTGAAAAACCATTTGAAGAAAAGTCCTCAGTAGCTATAGTCTCTAATGCCGCATAGGATGTTGAAACAAACAATTGCGTAAACATTATCATCTGTAATATGAAAACAGCAATAACAATGAATATTTTTAGTTTTCTGAACATAAACCATCACCTTAATCCCTACTCAATTTCATTCCATTTAACTATACTTGTATTTTTCGTAGATATTCTCTGACTTTTTAGTGTTTCATCAGGTATTTCATAGGTAAGTAGGCCAAAGAAGCCGTTTATGTTTACATCAGCTTTTAGAAGAGCATCAATTGTATTTTGGTCATAAGTTACTCTTGTTGTAGCATTGGTATTGCCTAAAAAAACAATATTCTTTGAAGACATTATAGTTCCTGTTAATTCAAAACCACTATCCACATATATGTTACCATCAACTAAAATAATCCCTATTGTTGACGGCATAGGCTCGCTGTTTATGTACCAATTTCCTCCGGACTCCTTAATTTCAACATCAGTATTACCATAATAGACAAAACCAAGATCAGTATTTGAGCTTACATAAGGTTTGTTCGGTATAATTCTGTTAGTGCCGACAAAATCGCTATCAATATAGCTTTTAATACTTTTTGTGGGTGCCGTAAAATTAAGCCTTGGATAGTCTTCGTTATAAGCCTCACTCAGTAAACTGCCAACTCGATTATAGTATTCTTCAATAGCAGGTTTTTGAACAAATTTACGAAATCCAGCCGGATCATATCCATCAAAGTCAAAGCTGTCATACACCTCGCCATTTGCAATAATTAAGCCGTTTGAAAAACCTTTAATATTTCCACTATCAGTAAAAGCATTATCTCCTAAAATTATGTTGTCAGGGTTTATATAAGTTGAAAAAATACCGTAAGGATCAGTTGACCATAAGTCTGTCCAAGTCTTTTTAAAGTGCATAGCACGGTTTATCAGAGGAAAATAATCCGTTTCCAATCCCTCTCTTCCCGAAAACATATTTACTGTATTACTCCCCAATGAATAAGGCTTTGTACTCGCTACATACTCATCATATTCTCCACTTTCATACCAAAAGAGTTTATTTTCCGGATTTGATATATCATCTTTCATAAAAGCATTTCCTATCCTCATGGTAGATTTGAGTGCCGATATTCCAGTCATATAAGGATACCCAGATACATCAACAATGTTCTTTAGAAAAGTACTTCCACCTATATATATAGCATCATTAAAGGTCAATTGAGAATCACCATTGACTATTACACTGCTTGTCCTTTTAGGTATAAGTTCATCTTCTGTTGCAACAGTTGTATCACCACTTCCATTTATAGCATGCCATGTATCTACAAATCCCTTATACACTCCGTTTATAGTAACTTTTGAAGCATTGGAATCAATTTGGAGATTGTCTATAGTAGACAAATTTTTCAAGCTAATTGTGGAATAGTTTGATTTCTTCTCAGATCGTAAAGCCCTCGCATAAGAATCCCCTGTTATCGTTAAACTTGTCTTACTAATGCTTGTACTATAAACAGTATGTATATATGCCATAGTAGATACGCTTCCATTTATAGTAAGCGACCCATTTTTATTGTTACCTGTTTTATTCGCATCAAAATCAAGCGCCTCACTTACATTTACCACCTCTTGGCACATTCCTACCAAAATTCCGCCGTATCTGTTCCAACTGGCATTCTGATCCTCTACTCTTTCAGTTGGAGGAAGAGTATCATCAACTACCGGAACAGAACCAAAACTCAGAACATCCCCCGAGATTTCAACCTTTCCTCCTGCTGTAATAAGATTTTTCTCAGTTATAATCGCTTTTTTTAGCAAGTCATACTTTACAGGGTTTTTTATTCTTGATTGTGCTACTGTTTGGTAGGGTGTATTGTCGGGTTCTGCTAAAAGACTTATGACAACATCAAGTTCCTTTCCATATCCGTTATAAAGCCCTCCAACTCTCATATTTATTGCATGACTTACATCGTCATAATATAGACTTTTCAAAATCAACCTTCCTTGTTCTCCTGCTAAATCCTTAAACACAACGCTGCCATCATCCTCCGTTGCATCAAGCAGTTCTTTCATTTTATCAAAGGTATATATATCACTAAATTCCAAATCTATACCCTCGTAGAAATAATCAAAATATATATTCTTATATTCTTCTTCAAGTCTTGACACATTTTCATTATCAGTACTTGCTAACGATATATTCCCTTCAGGATCTCTTAACGAAATTGGATTTTCTTTGAGCTGAACCTTCAAATCTTCAGAAGCTAACTCCCTCGATTTCTCTTGAATATCTGCAACTTTTTGGTCAATATTACTTATAATTTCTTCTGCACAAGCTTCAGCAAGAGCGTACGCCTTATCTAAATCATTATAAAAAATGCTCATCTTCATGGAACTTATAGTGACTGTCATAAGAGAAACTCCTAGCAGCGACATCACTATAATAATCATGATACAAAGCATTAATGTTGAACCCTTTTTTGATTTCAGTAAAGACCTCAAAAACATAAAATCACCTGTTCTTTTTTACATAGGACACTACTGTATTTAATATCTCACCTTTGTAATCCACTATTAATTCAATCTCATAGAGCATATTATAATATTCATAATAATCAAAGGTAACTTCATCAAACTGGTAAAATGGTCGAGTACCTGTGTTGTATATCTCTAGAGCATCTTTCTTATCATCAATTATGTAAAAGACAACCTTACATTCTTCTCTTATATCATCTACATTTACATTCAGCTTAAAAGTGTCCTCGCAATCATTTAAGTAATTTATATTAATCTTTATAGGTTCTGTTTCTTCAATAGGTATAATGTCAGCTGACTGCAAATAAACACCATTACTGTAAAGTTCATATCTATTTACCCCACTTACTTCACTGAATGTGAGGTCGTATTCAGCAGACTCAAGACTATAAGAAATACCATTTAATTCCACACTTCCTGAATCTACATAAAAATTCAAATCCCCTTCGGGTATATCCTTAATATCTTTAAATTCGTAAGTGTCAGAAAGAGATGATATCGTTCCTTCGCGCTTAACTATCTTATATCTTACGCTATAATCTTCTTCCTCTATATACTCAACATAATCTGTTGTTTGTTCATCGCCTTCATAAACAGCCTTTTCTTCAAGAAATTCAGGTCTTGACTTAATTTCTTCCATTACATTTTGTGCCAATTCGGAAGCTTTAAGAACCTGCTCTGAATAAGTATTGTTTCGTGTTGAAAGAATGATTGTACCTAAGAAAGGCCCTGTAATAATTGCCATTAATGCAACGGACACAATTACCTCAATCAATGATATTCCTTTTTTATTCAATAAGTTTTTGGATTGGTGCGTGAAAATACCTTTACCTTTCATTTTACCTCTCCTAGTGCTCTCTAACATTACCTTAAGATTTATTTAAAAATGACCTAATGCCTACTCATAATTAACTATAACATTATCACCGCTCTTTTTTATAGACACTCTTGGTCTATTGTTGTCATCATCTGTAACATCAACTACAAGGTTTTTTCCTGTCTTATTTGTTATCGTAATTGCAACACCTGAGGTATCATTTGTTGATGTCCTTTTGCTTGAAACAATTAACATTCTTATATCCTCACCAACAGGTTTGAATCTAGCTAAATTTTTGTAGGTTTCATCGGGAAACACTTCGTGTCCGGTCTTAAATTTACAATAATATTCTCCATTTACAGTTTCAATATACAAATCGACTTTTTCATTTTCTCTGTTATCACCATAAATAATCGGCATACGCCCCGCATTTGCCATTACACTTTTCCCCAACAACGAAACAGTAGGTGGTGACATATTGTTACCAAAAGGTAATACACTCATAGAAAAATCATAAGCTGAATACTCAGAAGAGTCTTGCACAACTGTATTATCATTCTCTTCAACACGCTGATCACTTGCTTCTATATAACCATCAAAAGGCCTAAACATGTCTGTTTTGGCAGCTACCTTTAATGGAATCCATTCCACATCAAAGTAATCGCCTTCTGCAGCTGCTTTTCTGTCCGCAATACCATAAAACTCAACTTCCATATTTACCGATAGCAGACCTTCTGCATCGCTGTTTACTTGAATATTGTTTACCGAAGTAACGTTTGTAAAATTCTGCACTCTATAAAGAAAATCTTTAAGCTGCTTATTATCGCTTGTTCCGCTAATACTAATTCCAAGAGAATATGCCTTCCCGTCAGCAACATTTTTTTTACTGTTTTCCTGTTCAGAACTTTGTCCATAAGCAATTCCTAAAGAGTTTAAAGCATTAATAAACTTTTCAATTTTTATCTCCTTGGCTGTTTTTGCAGTTGTTTTGTCTGTGCTAGTGGGCTTTTTGGTAGAAGCAGTCGTTTTATCTCCTTTTTCCGTTTCATCTTTGCTATCTGTTCCCGAAGCTGCTTTAGTTGATGAGGAAACGCTAGATAGAGGACTTCCCTTAACCTCACTTAACTCTTTAAAGGAAATATTTTTTATTGTAAAACCCGATTCTAAAGAAAATTTCTTCATTAAAATCAATACATCATCCTGACTAATCTCAGGTGGAAACAAAGTGCGGATATTTTTTATCTTCTCATAAAATATCTTTAGCTCAGTATCAATTCCAGCAACTCTCATTGCCAGTCCATCATATTTTACACTGTCTTCATCAAAAGCCTTTATAATCTCAGTATACTCTTTGATTTCCTTTTTTTGCCTTGAATAAACGAAATTATTGTAAACTACAACCAGACCCAATAAGCCCAGTATAATAAAAACCCTTTTATCATTTAGAGAAATCTTCACATCTATCACTTCCCTGATGTTAAATATATTACTGCATCAAAAGCATAGGATGAATTACTTTCTTTTTGCTCAACTCCAGAAACTTTTTCGCTACTTTTTTGACCGGAAGTTTGCATATTGTTTACTGCACCAATAGTTATACCGGTAAAAAATCCATCGTTAGATACATAATTATAAAATGCTGCAATTTCTTCTTCCGAATCTGCAATTCCCCGGATACTTATTTCAGCTTGACCATTTTGCACTTTACTTACATTCATGTTCTGTATAAATATTTTATCTGGAAGATAACTTTCTAATTTTTCAATTATCTTAAGCACATCCAAATCAGAACCCAATAGTCTAATTGCCTCATTTTCCCTTTGCAAATAGAGATTTTTTAGTGTATTAAACTCTGCCTCAACATCTAAATAACCTGTTATTTCTTTAGTTCTCAAATCTATATTAATCAACCTGCTTTTAAGATTTCGTATCGTAAATGTAGGTACTAAGGCAACAACTACTAAGATAACAACAACAACTACACTAAAAATTGAGTAAAAAACAATTTTCTTTCGTTTTTTTCTTTTATGAAAATAACTTTTAGGTACAAGGTTTAAGTCCTTCAAAAGCTTCTCACCCTCGGTATCCGACTTAGGAATTTAAAAAAATAAATTTCTTAACATAACTTACAAATCACATTTTTTAGTTCAATCTTTATTCATATTTTCTTCTATAAACACCTTCAATACTTATCGCATCACTTTTACCCTTCTGAACTGTAACAACAATTTTTATAAGCTTACTGTCATATACCAGCTCTTCATCCGATGACTCTATTTCCTCTATAGTAAAATTTGTTATAAAAATATCACTGCTTTCTATTAAACTAATTCCGTTTCTTAAAATTGCTTTATGTTCTTCATCAAACAAGTAAACTATCTCATTTCCGGGAAAATAATCACTGTCCTTTATTTTCAAAGAATTATAGGCATCTATTTGTGTGAATTGGTTCTCATGGACTCTCAAATCATTAACAATTTTATTGATAACTTCTTTTGCAGACTGCTGTGTGGTCATTCTGTCATTTTCAACGAAATAATTCCGGTAGCCGAAATAAAATATACCGGTAAGAGGAGTTAGTATAATCCCTAAAATAGTCATTGCAGCAATAAGCTCGACTAGAGTCATACCTTTTCTGCTAATTTTTCTCATAATGATACATCCCTTTTACTATTTCCAAAATAACATTATTCTATAATCTTACAAGACATCCTAAAGTATTTATGAGTAAAACAAAATCATCACTAAATTCTTCAACTTTTCTTTTTCCCTTATAAACCACAAAATTTTGATACGGCAAATATTCAACAGGCATATTAAAGTAGTTTTTAAAATATATATCCAATCCCTTTAACTTGCTACCGCCTCCGCAAAGGTAAATTTTTTCAAGCCTATTTCCTGTGCTCCTGCTGTTATAAAACTCTATAAACCTGTTTATGTCACTCATTATACTGTTTATAGCAGGCTTTATTATGTTACTTATTTGAGCTTCATCACTGTTAGGATTAATAATTTCATCATCGCTTATTAATTTCCCAACCATAATTTTTATCTCTTCAGCCTTTTCAAAATCTACATTCAATTGACTTGCAATCATTCCATCAATATCAGTACTTCCGCTTAATAAAATCCTGCTAAATTTTATTTTTCCCGATGAAAAGATGTACACCCCGGTTGTCCTAGCTCCTAAATCTAAAACAGCAAATTCATCAGGCAAACCATTATTGCCAGAATCCTTATCCACTACACTTCTACCAAAGAGCAATTTGCATATATTATTTGCCGGTACATCTATGGCAGCAATTTCTTTTTTCAGCCGTTTATGGACTTTCATATACTCATCAACCTGATTAACAGGAGCGGCCACCAATAAAACTTTGTAAAAAACGCCCTCCTCATTGTCTATTTCCTCTAGAACCTTAAAATCCAATACATAGTTTTCAAGTTCAACCGGAAAGTATTGTTGGGCGTCAAACTCCAGAATTTTTTCCAACTCTTCATCTGTGGACTTAGGTAACTGAACCTCTCTAGTGATAATTCCGGTCCCGGTTATACTCAACACAAGATCCTTCCCTTTTATTCTTCCCTTTTTTAGACTTCCTTTTATAAAAGATATAAGGCCGTCAAGATTTATAATTTTTCCATCATCCATTATCCCTGCCGGCGTATCTGCAATATAATAATTGTTTACAACTATTTTATCCTTCTCAATACCGCCAAGGACAAATTTAGTTTTATCGTTTCCCACATCAATGGCTAGGTATTTCTTTTTTATCATAGAAGCTCACTCCAAACTGATAGATAAAACAGCAATAAGAGTATTTTATTTAACGAATACTGACACAATTACTCATGCCTTGGACTACGCTTGACAAGCACAGCCGCCTTTGTAATTGCTGAAATTACATCTACTTCAAACTGTTGCCTTAAGGAGTTAATTTTAGAATACAACTCTCCTTTTTCACTCACAATATATCTTGAAGGCAAATCATTTAAGGCAATAGCCGCTATATCGAGAATACATTTATCACAGGTACAAACATTTATGTCCTCTAAAACTTCCTTAATTATAGAAAATACTATTTCCTCCATATAGTTCTTAATCTGTGCCATATCTTTTCCTCCTCGTAAACCCTTACAACAAGCTTCTCATAAATTGAATCGGTATTATTTTACTTTTCACACCTGCAAAATCTTATTCTCCTATTAACTATATCGTACAAATTACTAATTTGAATTATATATTTTTTATGTTTTAAAATATATGTCTTAGGCCATTTCAAAAAATAACCTATACAAAATTTAGGTCACAAAGCCCATCAATTCAAATTTTCTGAAATGGCAATTGCGAGGTTTTTTTGGAATCACCTACACTCTTGAAATCAATGTGCTAATATAAAAATCCAAAACACCCCAACCATAGAGATATGTTATCAAAGTACCAATAACTATAAACGGACCAAAGGGAATAGTACTTCTCCTATCTTTTACTTTTAAAATAATAAGAATAAAACTTATTATGCCAGCTAGAACAACAGAAATCAAAAGAGCTAAAAAGGTCATTTTCCAACCAAGAAAAATTCCGATTGGTGCAAATATTTTTATATCTCCACCGCCCATTGCCTCATCGGTTTTGTATATCATCATGCCTATCAACCCTATAACCATAAGAGTACCCGAGCCTGCAATCATCCCAAGTATTGGATCCCACCATTGTCCCCCTCTATATATCTGCATCGGGAAAAAGACATTATAGATAATAATAATCGCCCCTGCTACAAGTCCTGTTACAACCAACTCGTCGGGTATTATCCTGTGATCTAAATCGATAAAAAACACAGCAATCAGAATTGACATAAGAAAAGCCGAAGCAAGTAAATCTACTGAAATTCCAAAAGTATTATATAAAAGTGCAAAAGTAAGTCCTGTCAACAACTCGACTACAGCATATCTTGGTGATATTTTACTTCCGCAGTACCTGCACTTGCCCTTAAGAAACATCCAACTAAAAACAGGAACAAGATCAAATGCCTTGAGCCTCTTACCGCAGCTTCCACAATGGGATGGAGGATACGCAATATTCTCCTCCTTCGGTATACGGTAAATACATACATTTAAAAAGGAACCTATAACTACCCCAACTACTGCAAAATAAACAAGCCAAACAATTTCCATTTTATTTTCCTCTTTTGCATATAGATTTTATTTATATTATATAAGATAAATAAGATAATGTAAAAAAGTTTGTGAACAATTGAATACAAAATAGTTACAAGACTGAGTGGCGTCAGACTTGTAACTATTTTTCACAGATTTACTTCAAAAATGCAATTATACAGTTAAAAAATAAGTTATTCTTCATCTTAAGGTTCTTCAAGTTCTTCAGGTGCAACAAGAGTTAGATATCCAGCTCCAGCTGTATCATCACATTTAACTCTTCCTGTTTTCTCATTAATATAAAAACCATGCGCTTTACTCTGCTCAGCTTTTGTTGGCATATCGATCTCTTTTTCTACCTCGACAAGTATAGCTGTAACATCATCTGAGTCAAGCGGAACAATTGGATTATCATTTTGATTAGGTAATGATATTACTCCCTTTGCAGCAAGTCTCATTATTGCAGCCTCGATTTCTTTTGCATTTGCATTGTCGGTATTAATTTTTGCATTATCAAGATAACCAATAACAGAAGGAACTGCAACAGCAGCTAAAATACCTAAAATCGCAACTACAACGATTAATTCTACGAGTGAAAATCCTTTTTGGTTTTTCCTTTTTCTATTCATTCCTTTGAACATACAAATACCTCCTAGTTTTTGATTAAGTTACATTTTGATACATTGAGAAGATCGGTAGTATCATTGCAATAACTATTCCTCCTACGACAATTGCCATTGCTACAATCATAAGTGGTTCCAGCATTGCAACCAACTTTCCTATAGATGCATCCAGTTCATCATCGTAGAAATCCGCCACCTTTTCCACAATGGAATCTAGAGATCCGGCTTCTTCTCCAATACTAATCATATGAGTCACCATCACAGGGAATATACCAACTGCCTCCAAAGGTTCCGCCAAACCCGAACCTCTTTTGATGTCTTCTTTAACTTTTATAATACCTTTATTAACAACTTCATTATCCAGTAAATTTCCGACCACCTCCAGTGCCTGAATAAGAGGTACACCAGTCTTTAGCATTAAACTTAATGATCTACTGAAACGAGATGCAATTATTTTTCTCATATTCTTGCCTACCAACGGAAGAGCCAATATAAATTTGTCATAAATAAACTTTCCTTTTTCTGTCTTCTTAAATTTTTTGTAGGCAAATATCAAAGTAGGAATAACAATTGAAGCTCCCAACAAAAACCAAACATTTTTAAACACATTACTTATTCCCAAGAGAATTCTTGTAGGCATAGGAAGTTGACTTCCCATATCTTTAAACATGCTTATAAAATTTGGTACTACAAAGGTCATCATAAATATAACTGCAACAAGAGCAATAGCACCGATTACTTTTGGATACACCATTGAAGTTTTAACCTTCTGACGGATTCTATTATCCTTTTCTAAATAAATTGACAATCTATCTAGCACAGTATCAAGATTACCACTGATTTCACCAATTTCTATCATGCTGATAACAATCGTTGGAAACTGACTTTTATGCACTCTCATTGCCTCGGAAAGTGACATTCCCTTTTGTACATCCTCATAAACTTTGCTCAATATATTAGCCAGTTTACGGTTTTCCGTCTGCCTTCTAAGTAAATCCAACGAGCCAACTATTGTTACCCCGGCGTCAATCATGGTATAAAACTGCTTACAAAATAGTGATAAAGCTTTTAGTGGAATTTTTTTTCCCGATCCCATTTTCAAATCTTTTTCAAGCAGATTCAACTCACTTATTTCAAGGGGATACATGCCTCTATTCCTTAGCAGCGAAACAACCATTTTTTTGTCGGTAGCATCTATTTTGCCTGCCGAGACATTCCCAGTAACTGTTTTTGCCCGATAACTATAAGTAGCCACATTGTCCTCCTCCTAAAACTCTGGTTTTAGGCTATAAAAAACTTATTAAAAGTCAACTAAATGAGGTCAAAAAGAAACACTTTTATTTAAAGAATAATAGAATAAACTTTCCACATTACATTTTCTATTTTTTACCTAGTGAATATAAACCTTTAAACGAATTGTATTTTATGATAAATAGTATTTACGGTAATTGAAAAGCAGTAAAATTTTGATTTATAAAAGATACAGTATGAAGCAAAGAAATAACTTCTCCACATATACTTAATTATATCACTAATTCATGTTATTTACAACATACAATTTTATAATCTTACATCCCCATGTACCTTATAATATTTTCCTGTGATGATGCATGTGCCATTAGATCTTCTTTAGTAATTAAACCCTTCTTACACAAATTGGCCAAACTATTGTCCATCGTCTGCATACCAAACTTTCCACCGGTTTGAATCAAAGAATCCAACTGATGAGTCTTACCTTCCCGAATAAGGTTTTTAATTGCCGGTGTTGCCACCATAATTTCTATAGCTGCTGCTCTACCAGGTTTATCTGCTCTAGGTAAAAGCTGCTGGGAAATTACGCCCTGTAAAATTACCGATAACTGTATTCGTATCTGCTGTTGCTGATGTGGTGTAAAAACATCAATAATTCTATCTATAGTACTCGCCGCTCCTGTTGTGTGAAGTGTTGAAAGCACAAGATGTCCTGTTTCAGCTGCTGTTATCGCTATTGAAATTGTATCAATATCGCGCATCTCTCCAACTAATATCACATCAGGATCTTCTCTTAGTGCTGCCTTTAGTGCCGCTGCATAGGAAATGGAGTCGTTCCCTATCTCCCTTTGGTTTACAATGGACTTTTTATGTTTGTGAAGATATTCTATAGGATCTTCTAAGGTAAGTATATGACAATCTCTTTCCTCATTTATCTGATTAATTATTGATGCTAAGGTTGTTGACTTTCCGCTACCGGTAGGGCCGGTTACAAGTATTAGTCCTTTGGTTTTTCTTGCAAGCTCTGAAACCACAGCAGGAAGCCCTAGCTCCTCTACAGTTTTTACCGACGAATTTACAAGTCTTATTGCTGCACCAAGAGAACCTCTTTGTTTAAAAGCATTGATCCTGAATCTTCCGATGCCATCCCATGAAAAAGACAAGTCGACCTGACCTTTTTCGTAAAGTTCTTCCATCTGCTTTTCGGTTAGCATCTGTTTCATGTAGGTTTCTGCATCTTTTGAATCAACAACTTTATCTTCTAGTCGTACAAGTCTACCATTCTTTCTTATGGTGGGTGGCACACCTACTGTAATATGCAAATCGGAACCACCTTGTTCAACTGTTGTACGAAAAAGTTCTTCAAGCTTCATTAATTAATCCTCCTACCTCATTTCTTTATATCACTGTATATTTCAAGGTTTTGAAACCGCCTTAATCATTTGAAAATGTAATTTTAATCATCTCTTCAATGGTTGTTTTTCCTTCTAAAACTAAAAATTTGGCATTTTCTTTTAGTGATTTCATACCGTTTTCAACAGACAATTTTCTAAGTTCTTCCTCTGTACAGCCTTTATTTATAAGTTCCTTGTGTTTTTTGGTAAATATCATTATCTCAAATACACCTATTCTTCCCTTATAACCTGTTCCATTGCAAACAACACAGCCTTTTCCATTACATACCTGTACAGGCGTGTCCATTTCTAAAGCTGCAAGTTCTTCATCGGTTGCAATATGCTCCTGTTTGCAGTTATAACATACTCTTCTGACAAGTCTTTGTGCAATCACACCAACAAGAGAAGACGCAACCAAAAACGGTTCAACTCCCATGTCAATCAACCTTATAACCGATCCGGGAGCGTCGTTGGTATGAAGAGTACTAAGCACTAAATGCCCTGTAATTGCCGCTCTAACTGCTATTTCAGCAGTTTCATTGTCTCTTATCTCACCTAACATTATAACATTTGGATCCTGCCTAAGTATTGATCTGAGCCCTGATGCAAAAGTTAAACCTGTCTTGTAATTTACTTGAACATGGTTTACTCCGTCAACCAAACATTCAACAGGATCTTCAATGGTAATAATATTTATATTCTGTTTATTTATTTCACTCAATGCAGTATACAAAGTGGTAGATTTACCGCTTCCTGTAGGCCCTGTTACTAGTACCATTCCATGTGGATTTTTAAGTATTCTGTCAAACTTATTCTTATCATCTAGCGTAAATCCAAGCTGATCTTTTGGCACAATAAAGGCCTTTTTATCTGCAATTCTAATAACAATCTTCTCACCAAAAACAGTAGGCAAAATTGACACCCTAAGATCAAATTCCCTTTCATCAACCTTAATAGTTAACCTTCCGTCTTGGGGTGATCTCTTTTCGGTAATATTCATGCCGGAAATAATTTTTATACGTGTAGAAAGTGCATTCATTATACCTATTTCGGTCTTCATTGCTTCGTGCATTTCTCCGTCTGTTCTAAACCTTATTTTAATAAATTGTGAAAAAGGCTCAATATGTATATCGCTCGCCCTGTTTCTAACCGCTTGTTCGATAATTGAATTTACAAGCTTAACTGCAGGGGCATTATTAACTTCTTCATTTAACTGGTCAACATTGTCTGAATTTATCTTTAAGGATGCCCCATTTTCCTTTTTAAACTCCTCGACTGCGTTTAGGGCGTGCTGTTTGCCGTAATACTTTCCAATTGCCTTAATTATTTCTGAAGAAGATGCTATAACAGGCTGGACATCTAGACCTGAATAAATGGTTACATCGTCTATGGCAAAAACATTTAAGGGATCACTCATAGCTACAGTAAGTATACCATTTTGTTGTGAAATAGGTATAATTTCATACCTCTTTGCCAGTCCTTCCGGAATCAAAAGACATGCAGCCTGATTTATGTTATACTTCTCTAAATCGACATGGGGAATACCAAGCTGAAACTCAAGAACTTCAATAATGTTTTCCTGAGTTACAACCCCTTCTGAAATGAGAACTTCACCCAGTTTTTTACCGGTACTCTTCTGAACCTTCAAAGCATTTTCCAATTGTTCCTGTGAAATAAGTCCTACTTCGAGCAGAAGATCCCCGAGTCTTTTTCTTATCTGTTTTTTCATAATATCCACCTTAAAAGGATATACTTTATCCCACATAAATAATTATCGACTCTATCGAAGTTTTACTTTACACTACATTTTTTAACATAAATACTAGGATATATTTCTTTTTATAATTCAACAAAAAATTTGAAGCAAAAGCTCGGAAACATTTGAGCACTTTTTTTAAAGAAAGAAGTAATACCCCCTTTGGGACTTTCTATCCAATAGAGGGTTTTACATTTACTTATTTAGAATTGATATAAAAGATTTGTAAATATCTTTTAATTTCTCATCAGAAAGCTTAACACCAGTCCATATTTCATAGGCATTTATACCTTGATAAAAAAGCATTCCCAACCCGTTAATCACCTTACAACCTCTACTTTCGGCATCAATAAGGAATTTTGTCTTAGCAGGATTATAAACCACATCATATACTATCTGTCCATTGAAGTACTCGCTATCACTTATCAGTGACGCTTCAGTATGAGGATCCATCCCAACCGATGTTGTATTTATAATTATGTCACTTTCTTCAAACGCCATCTTTAATGTCTTGTCTTCAAAATTGTATACCTGAACAATTTCAGATACATTTTCATTAACAACCTCAGCCAATTCTACCGACTTCTGAGTTGTACGATTCACTATGCTGATTTTCTCAGCTCCATCCATTGCAACCTTGACAGCAATTGGTCTCGCAACCCCTCCTGCTCCTAACATCACAACTTTTTTACCTTTAAAACCCGTACCCGCTGACTCTTTAAAAGCTCTCAAAAAGCCTTCCCCATCTGTATTATAACCATAAAGTCGACCTTCAATTTTTTTTACCGTATTTACCGAACCCATTAGTATAGCTTCTTTTGTATTGTCATCAATAAATTTCATAATTTCACGCTTATACGGTATAGTCACATTAAATCCGACAAAATCTACAGCCTTAAGAGCTTTTACCAAAACCTCAAGGTTCTCTTTGTCTATTTTTAATGGCACATACATTAAATCTAAACCTAATAATTTGCTCAGCGAATTATGAAGCTGGGGTGAAATAGAATGTTCAACGGGATTTCCGATTAATCCTAGAAGCCTGGTCTTACCTGTAACACTAAAATCAATATTCATAATGCCTCCTTTTAATAAACCTCATAAAATAAAGGGTAACAATTGAGGAAACACAACCTCAAAATCTCTATTTTTTTTGCTTTAACAAGAATTTTTCGTGCTTTGAAAGTACATACTTTTCTGCAATCCTTTTGACTCTAACGAAGATGATTTCTTTCTGATCAATAGGCTTAACAAGAATGGTAAACATATTTAATCTATTTCCACCATATATATCGGTAAAAATCTGATCACCTATAACAGCTGTTTCTTCAATTTTTATGTCCATAAGTCTTACTGCTTTCATAAATGCCTTTCTACTCGGCTTTGAAGCATTGTGAATTGCATAAACCTTTAATTTTTCATTAAATTTTATCACTCTTTTTTGGGATGCATTAGATACAATACAAACTTTAAATCCAGCTTCTTTCAGTCTTTCAATCCATTCCACCGCATTTTGATCAGCCTCTGCTACATGCTCAGGTACAAGAGTGTTGTCAATATCCAGTATAAGCCCCTTTATTTTATTAGTTTTAAGCATACTAAGTTCAATATCCTGAACTTTATTAACTTTGTGTTTCGGATAAAATTTTTCTATCATAGATTCCTCCCTAATTTCTCTTACTGCTTTATATATAATTCTTCTTAAAAAAGTTTGTTTAGGTAATTTTTTTGAAACACCTTATTTAGCATACTTTTACCCTGAAAGTCTTATAGCTATTATTTGTTAAAAATCCATAAATAATAATACTTTCACAATATTCAAATAAGATTACATTTATAATAGCAAATAAGATAACAACATAGCAATACATATAATATATATTAAATGCCCTTATTAGAACATTTTATATATTTTTTCTAAAGTTTTTCTAATTTTCTCAACCTATTTTAATAAAAAGCTGGATTTTTGAAATAAAAAGTTGCATAATATATATAAGATTTTTCTCCGTGCTCATTTTGTACGGTTTTTAGAGGTATCACAACTTTACAAACTATTTTTTGTATATATTTTGAAAGGGGTTAACAATATGTCTTACCAAATTGCAATTGAAAAAACAAAAAGTCCAAAGCAAAAACCTGACCAAAACAACTTAGGGTTCGGTTTATACTTCACAGATCACATGTTTATTATGGAGTACACGGAAGGCAAAGGCTGGCACGATCCGAAGATTACACCTTATGCTCCGTTAAGTCTTGATCCTTCATGTATGATATTTCACTACGGTCAGGCTATTTTTGAAGGCTTAAAGGCATATAAGGGTTCTAATGGCGAAATACTTCTTTTCAGACCAAAAAAGAATATGGAAAGAGTAAACATTTCAAATGATAGATTATGCATACCTCCAATTGACGTTGACTTTGCTGTTGAAGCAGTAAAAGCTTTAGTAGAAGTTGACAAAGATTGGATACCGGAAGCAGAAGGAACATCTCTTTATATTCGCCCGTTTATAATAGCAACTGACGCTAACCTTGGGGTTAGACCTTCCCATACTTACAAATTTATGATAATTCTCTCCCCTGTTGGAGCTTATTATAAAGAAGGCATTAATCCTGTAAAAATTTATGTAGAAAGCAATTATGTCCGCGCTGTAAAAGGTGGAATCGGTTTTGCTAAGACCCCGGGCAACTATGCTTCAAGTTTAAAGGCTCAAATGGAATCAAAGGAAAAAGGCTATACACAAGTTTTATGGCTTGATGGAGTGGAGAAAAAATACGTTGAAGAAGTAGGTACAATGAATGTATTCTTTAAAATAAATGGAGAAGTTATTACCCCATCTTTAGAAGGCAGTATTCTGGCTGGAATAACGAGAACATCTACTATCGAACTACTAAATTCAATGGGTGTTAAAGTTACTGAACGAAGAATTTCCATTGCAGAAATTTACGAAGCTCATGCTAACGGTACACTTGAAGAGGCTTTTGGAACAGGCACAGCAGCTGTTATCTCCCCAATCGGAGAACTCAATTGGGATGGAAAAATAATTGAAATAAATAACAGTAAGATTGGTGAAATTTCTTCAAAAATCTACGATGCTATTACTGGAATTCAAAGTGGTAAACTAGAAGATAAGTTTGGTTGGACTGTTAAGATATAAATTTTTCGCTTTCTCTTTACATTTTGCAATATTAAAAAGGCGGAGGGAATTATAAAACCCTTCGCTTTTTATTGTACCGTTTTTCGAACAAATTAGGAACGATTAAAATATAAGTTCCAACTCTGGGATAACGAAAAACTTGATTTGATAATGTTCTCACAATATGAGAATAAGAAGTTGCTTTTTGGTTATCCCTTAATATTTTTATATGACTTTTGTAATATTTACAATAATAACTTATAATATAGATATAGAATATTTGAAAAGCCCTAAAAAATAACACGGAGTATTGACATACAATATGAAAAAAAAGCTCAATATAAATAAAACTATTGCCTCGATAATTGTTCTAAACATTATACACTTAAGCATACTTATTGGAGTTTTGGCATACACTGCCTTCTCAAATAAGTTTAATAAATTTGCGCCAAATTTTAGTTTCACTTACCTGTTTTTTTACGCAATGGTATTTGTCACACTATTTATAAACAGCTTTATTACCATTAAAAATGCCCTTGCTCTAACTGATTCAGTCTCTCAATACGAAACCTTTAAAAGCTCCTTAAATCAACTTGAAAGCCTAAACAAGACCCTTAGAGCTCAAAGGCATGATTTCATGAATCATCTACAAGTGGTTTACAGCTTAATGGAAATGGAGGAATACAAAGATGCTGAAGAGTACATTGAACAGGTTTATAATGACATACAAAAAGTTAATAAGGTTTTGAAAACCACCAATGCAGCAATTAATGCTCTTCTTCAAGCAAAAATATTAGACTGTGAAAAAAGAAACATCAAAATAGAGTTGAAGGTCACATCACGGCTAGACGGTTTTCAGGTACCGTCTTGGGAAATGTGCCGTATACTTGGGAATATTATTGACAACTCAATATATGCTCTTGAGGAATTTGATGAGAATAGATTACTTAAAATCAACATTTTCGAGGACTTAAAAACCTTTGGTTTCTTATTAACTAACAACGGTCCTAAAATCCCCCAAAATATAATAGATAAAATATTTGAAGCTGGTTTTTCTACAAAAGGAAGGAAAGGTGAAGGAATGGGGCTTTCCACCTCTAAAAGCATAGTGGAAAGATATAACGGTAAAATATCTGTGTTTAGCGAAGATTATACAACCTTTGAAATTAGATTTCCAAAAGGTAACAATGTTTAATTAATTCATTAAAAATGACAATTGGGACTTAAAGATGTATAATATAGAGGATTGATATTTGATTTTCTATTTGAGTTGCTTATACTTAGAATATAAATTATATTGAACAAACAATTGTTAGTTCAATAATTTAAGTCACAAGAAATTCATACCATTATTAATACAAAAGGGGGTGTTTATATGCCAGATTTAGTAGGTCTTTTTACCAGTTTTGATTTCTTTTCGGCTGTATTTTTTATACTCGGTTTTATATTAGTAATTATCGAAATGTTTAACCCAGGTTTTGGTGCACCCGGTATAACAGGAACGATACTACTCATACTAGGGATCATATCCGTAGCGAGAACTCCATCTGATGTATTTATTTTAATTATTATCATTTTGGCTGTTTTAGGTATTGCTCTTACCTTTGTACTCCACTCTGCTACAAAAGGCAGGCTATCAAAAACTCTGGTACTGACAGATTCTTTGAACAAAGAACAGGGT
>JAEZUI010000110.1 GCA_023421115.1 Bacillota bacterium
TCATCACTCTTACCTATATCAATTGTGTAAGGAGCAAGTTGGTTTTTCAATTCTTCAGCATTATAAGGTGGCGCAGAAAGATCTTCGTAACCATTAGCGATGTTAACAAATCGCTTAACGAAGGCTACTTCCGATGCATGTACGTCGGGAATCTCCTCACCTCGTCTTAACGCTGAAGTAAGTAGCGTCGAATAAGCACCATTAGTATCTTCCATAACTTGAAGTTCAACAGTTACATTAGGATATACAGTTTCAAACGCCTCTTTAAGTTTTTTTGCCTCGTCTTTATTGAAGTGTCCTAACCTAAGGGTTCCAGAATATTCTTTAATTTTTTTGTCATCTTCATATTTCTCTGTATTTGTCGTTACTACTGTATTTGCCGGATTTGGATTATCCGCTTCCTCACTACAACCTGTAAATAAAGAAGTAGTCATAAGACCACATACCACTATTGATAAAATTCTCTTTAAAAAATAATTGTTCAATTTTCGCCCCCCTTTTTATAAGATAATTTCAAATTACCATGCTGCTTGAATTTAAAACTTTGTTAACCCCTCATAATATATATATCTTAAACCAAATTTTTATATATTTCAAATTAATTTCAATTCAATTTTACATCAGATTATTATAACTCCATCTACTGAAAGTTCTTTGTACACTTCAAAAAAACAAAAAAAGTGAGTAGAAACCCTACTCACTTCTTTTACCCAAATTTTATTTCTAATCTTATAATACTCTATTGTTTTTATCCCTTTACCGAACCAGCAGTAACTCCACCGATAATGTGTTTTGAAAAAAGAGCAAATGCTATTAATATAGGTACAACGGAAAGAGCAATTGCCATGTACGCAGCTGCAAAGTCTGTCCTGTATACACCTTTTGCATTAGCAACAATAATCGGTACAGTTCGAAAGGCTTCCTTCCTTATAACTATCTGAGGAATCAACAATTGGTTCCATGAGTTTATAAAGTTAAACATACCCATCGTTGCAATAGAAGGACTAGCTATTGGTAATACCATCTTATTAAATATACCAATTTCAGTGGCACCATCTATTCTTGCAGACTCAACGATAGAATCCGGAAGTGCGGCGTCTAAATACAGCTTTACAAAATAAACAAACTGAGCACTAGCTATCATTGGTATGATAAGCGCCAATAAATTATTCATTAAATTTAACTTCTGAATAACATCATAAAAACCAATTACACTAAGTTGAGGTGGTATCATCATAGAACACAATATAACCCAAAATAATGCCTTATTACCAACAAATTTGTACTTTGAAAAGCCGTAAGCGGTTAATGTACCGAAATAAGAAAGCAAAGCAGTACCCACTCCGGAAACAATTAGGCTGTTTAAAAAGCCTTTCCATATATTAACCCTTTCACTCATCTTCGCGTAATTGTCCAGAGTGTATTTTCCAGGAAGAAAGTTCATTCCCTGGGCAATAGCCGCATTGTCATGAGTTGCATTTATAATCATAAAATAGAATGGTAGAAAACATATAACTGCCAATCCGATTAAGAAAATGTACAAAAGAATATCCCCTATACCAAGTTTAAAAACACTTCTTTTTCTCATTAATTCTCTCCCCCCTTATACATCTTCTTTTGGATTAATAAATCTTAGTGCTATAAAAACAACAATAAATATATGCACAAACAGTCCAATAGCTACAGCCGAAGCATAACCTAAATTATAACTAGTGAATCCTTGTCTGTAAATGTGCATTACCATTGTAGTTACTGAATTTTGGGGAGCTCCTGTACCATTTGTCATAACTTGTGGAATATCATACATACTAAGTCCACCAATGATTGAAGTTACAACTTGATAAGTCATTATAGATCTAAGCTGAGGTAGAGTAATACTCTTAAATGTCTGCCATTTAGAAGCCCCATCGACCCTAGCCGCTTCAAATAATTCTTCAGGAATAGCTTTTATTCCTGCCATAAATATGATCATAGTATACCCAAACCACATCCATGTCAGTATTGTAGAAACAGATAACCTCGTTGCCCAAGCATTCTGCAGAAAATAAAATGGCTCTTTTAATATATTGAAAGCCACTAAAAGATCATTTACCGCCCCTTTTGGATATCCTAAAAGAAAAGCAAACAAAGCACCTACTGATGCCATTGTAATAAGATTAGGCAAGTAGTATATAGCCCTAAATACTTCTTTTCCTTTTATTTTATTGTGTCTGTCTGTCAATAAAACAGCCAAAACTAAAGCACCTAAAAACTGAGGAATAACATTAAATGCCCACAGTATCCAAGTATTCTTTATACTCTGAAGAAAAATCCCTCCCTGTAGTATATCTGTTACAAGTCGTTTATAGTTTTTCAACCCAACCCATACTGGAGGTATAGTAGCTCCTTCCCAAACTGTAAAACTTAAATAAATAGTATTGAGTATAGGATACACAATAAATATAGCCATAACAATAAAAAAAGGCAATATAAACAAATATCCGTAATGGGCGTATTTATCATTTTTAGATAAACTCTTAAACAAAGAATATAACCTCCCATATTAATTCTTTGCCCTATCACCCAAATGGGTAATAGGGCAATAGAGAAATTCAAATTAAAAATATTCTAACTACCATATTGCCAATTATTCTACTTTTATTTTCTCTCCAAGGTCACTTCTAACTTGATCCTTGAACTGAGCCCACATTTGATCTTTTGTAGTATTACCAGCAAGATAGCTAAGCATAGCATCTTGGAATACGTTTGTAATCTGATCGTCATACTCTGTAATAATTAAACCATTTATTTCATCAATCATAGGACCAAAGAATTCATATGGGTTTTGATTTACAGTTGCATTTACTAAGCTTGTATCTTTTGATAGAGTATCAATAGCTGCAAGATTACTTATAAAGTCACCGCTCTTCTTAGCCCAAGCTACTGATTGTTCTTCATCAAGAGTAATGAATTTGATAAATTCCCATGCAAGTTCTTTATTTGGACTCTTACTGTACATTCCGAACCAAGTTCCTCCCCATGTATATGGAGCTGGTGCTTTTGCAAGACCCCAATCGCCTTTTCCTTTTTCGCCTTCTTTTTGGTTAACATCTATAATCCATGGCACGCCCCATGTTGGAATTGCATATGCGAAATGTATATCATCTTGTATTGCAGCTGACCATTGAGGAGACCATGCTTCCAATCCACCTTCAACACCTGCTTCTCTCAATTTCTTAGCTGTGTCTACGAATTCTTCTATTTTTGGATCTATAGTCAATTTTCCGTCTACTACCCAAGCCTGTTGACGAGCACCTAAATACATCCTCATTAACTCAGCCATACCTGGGAATAATTTTGCTTTTCCACCACTTGCTGCTTTAAGTTTATTACCTGTCTCAATGATTTTTTCTGCAGATGAGAACATTTCACCTATTTTCGCAGGATCATCTGTTCCAAGATATTTTGTAGCCATCTCTCTCTTGTAACCTACAGCCGCTGCTGCTGCTTGATGAGATAATGCTCTGATTTTTCCATCATTGCTCTTACCAATATCAATTGTGTAAGGAACTAATTTAGATTTTAATTCTTCTGCATTATAAGGCGGTGCAGTAAGATCTTCGTAACCATCAGCGATATTAACAAATCGCTTAACGAAAGCTACCTCTGATGCGTATACGTCAGGAACGTCCTGTCCGGATCTCAATGCGGCAGTCATTAATGTTTGATAAGCACCATCTGTGTCAGCTGTAACTTGCAAATCAACTTCTACATTAGGATACTTTGCTTTAAATGCGGCAACAAGTTTTGATGCTTCATCTTCGTTAAAGTGTCCAAAAGAAATTTTACCAGTAAAGTCTTCTGGTTTTTTAGCAGGCTGGTCTGCATCTGTAGCTACCGGTGCTTGTGTTGGTTCAGTTGTCTTTTCTGGAGTTGTTCCTCCTCCGTTACAACCTGCCATTAGCGAAGTAATCATAAGACCACTTACTGCTAAGGATGCAGCTCTTCTTAAAAACTTACTATTCATTTTTTTGTCCCCCTTGTTTTTTTAAGTTTTCTTTATTAAACCATACAAACGCTTTATATGTAAATTGGTATGGAATAATCACTTAATCATATTTTAAATCAAATCAGTAAAAAATTCAACTTCTATACAAGTTATTTATGTAAGATTGTATAACCATTTCAATAAATATATTATTGTATCAACTATCACTCATCCGGTTTCAACAAAATAATACTCTATACTTTGACTAAATAAGTTCTTCTAGTTTATGTAAATTTAAGTCAACTTACGCATTTGCTCCTATTAAGTTTTTGTATATTCTGAATTCTAATGACACTAATATTACTTATACACTAAATAATATTATTAACTTATCCCCAAAAATACAACGTAAAAAATTGCTATTTTAAAGCAATATATTATAATATAGGCAAATCAATGCCATTTTTCTTCAATATAGTCCGTTTTCTTCTATATTTATCTATTTTTCAACACCAAACTCTATAAAGTTTCCCCATCCATACAACTTTCGGTACCTTTATAACAAATATACTTAATCAAACCCAACTGGGAGTAGCAATTCTTAAAATCATCAATTTTTTTACATTTATAAGCATTACCACTAACAAAAGGTTATAAAACCAAGAATTACATATATGTAATTCTTTCCACTAGGCTTATTTTAAAATATATCACAAATTAATAATAGTGCTAAACACTATATAAAGTCAAGAAAAATTTATCATTCAGATGTGAATTGAATTTACAAGAAATTATGGCATCCGTTTTTTAATACGTTCAATGTTTAGCAAGATACCATAATTTCTGTGTTTTGACTCTATTGCCTTATATTATTTATTAGTCTGTCTGATTAGGCCATTTCAAAAATAACCTATACAATATTAAAGTCATTAAGCCCATCATGAAAGCTTAAAAGCTTTCAAACAGAGGAACATTATTTTGCAGTGCAAAAAATGTAAATCAGATTTTTTGAAATGGTGATTACAAAGTTTTTTTTGGAATCACCTTAAGAGAAACAATATAAATATCACTATCCTACTAGCATTTTTAAAGTATAATACAAATTAATCCTCCGCTACCCTCATTAATTATCTTTTGTAGAGTCTCCTGAAGCTTTAGTTGAGCATCTTCAGGCATCCTATACAACTTATTTTGCAGCCCTTCACTTACCAATTCATGCAAAGACTTTCCAAAAATATTTGATTGCCAGAGCTTCTCCGGTTCGTTTTCAAATTCTTTAAGTAAATAATTAACAAGCTCTTCCGACTGCTTTTCCGAACCAACCAATGGAGCTATTTCTGTTTCTATATCGGCGCGTATCATATGAATTGAGGGTGCACTAGCTCGAAGTTTAACACCGAATCTACTACCCTGTTTAACTATCTCCGGCTCTTCTAAAGACATTTCGTTCATTTGAGGAGTAACTATTCCATAGCCTTTGAGTTTAACTTCATGAAGTGCAAATTCAACTTTTTCATACTCTTTTTTAATCTTTGCCATTTCCCTCATTAAACTGATAAGTTTATATTCCCCCTCAATTTCCAAGCCGGTTATATCGCTTAGGACACTGTAAAACAAACCATCTGTTTCATTAATCTCTATTAAAGCACTTCCTGTACCTAAATTTATACTGTCAATCTGTGCTTTTTTAATAAAGGTTTTATAATCACCAAATTTGTTTATACTGCTTTTTATTTCCCTGATTTTGGTAATTCCATCGAAAGTTTCTCTAATGGAATTAATCATATCAATCTTCAGCCAATGGCTGTCATCAAGGCATTCGATCCATCTAGGAATATTAACTCCTATTTCGCTGACAGGAAATTCAAGCAATACTCTTTCCATTATTCCGTTTAGGTCTTCAATCCTCAATTGAGCACAATTTGTTCCAATTACAGGCACCCCGTATTTTTCTTCAAGTTCCACTCTAAGCTCTTCAGTCTCATTGTTTGAAGGGTCTTTTGAATTTAAAATAATAACAAACGGTTTATTTATGTCTTTTAGTTCCTTTACCACACGTTCTTCAGCTTCAACATAGTCTTCCCTGTTTATATCCGTTATACTTCCGTCGGTTGTAATGACAAGACCTATGGTTGAATGTTCATTTATAACCTTCCTTGTGCCTATTTCTGCTGCCTCAATAAAGGGAATTTGATGCTCAAACCATGGAGTTGAAACCATTCTAGGAGCATCATTTTCCACATGTCCTAGTGCACCCTTAACGAGATAACCGACACAATCTACCAATCTTACCTTGAACTGTACGTTTTCGTCAAGAACAATCTGAATGGCTTCATTAGGTACAAATTTGGGCTCTGTAGTCATTATTGTACGTCCTGAAGCACTTTGCGGCAATTCATCATTGGCCCTGCTTCTTGAATACTCATTTTCAATATTGGGCAACACCAGCAAATCCATAAATCTTTTTATAAATGTTGACTTTCCAGTTCTCACAGGTCCTACAACACCTATATAAATGTCACCTTGCGTCCTTTCTGATATTTGCTGGTATATATTATATTTTTCCACCCGCAAACCCCCCTTACTTTTATTTGAAACTATCAATCTCAAAGCTATTCACCCAAAACTTAAGCCAGTAAATTAAAAGGTTGTTTTAGCTCTATTAAAATACTGCTTTTAGTTTAGACCGTTTCAAAAAATAACTTATTCAATATTTTATGTTTCAAAGCCCATCAAATCATATTTTTTTGAAACGGCAATTACAAAGTTATTTTTGAAATCACCTTATAAAAGTGTAACTTAAGTTTTAAGTACTAGTACCCTTATCAATATAAATATATTGTGATGAATCTTTTATTATTACAAAAAGGACAAAAAAAATATGTGTTGGTAATCTTTTTATTTACCAACACATATTTAAACCCTTATGTTTTTTTTTAGAAAAGTTTTTACAGCCAACTACCCTCATCTAGTATTTCAACTTCATTCTTTTTATCACGCATCATCAAGTCTGCTACTGCTTGTTTCGCATTTTTGCCCTTAAATAAAACATTATATGCTTCAGCAGTAATCGGCATCACCACTTCTTTTTTCGCGGCCAATTCATATGCCGCCTTTGTAGTGGTAACTCCTTCTACAACCATTTTAACCTCATCAACGGCTTCCTTGAGGGATTTGCCCTGTCCTATAAGAATGCCTGCACGCCTGTTCCTGCTGTGCATACTCGTACAAGTAACAATCAAATCCCCAATTCCAGCAAGACCTGCAAAAGTCTCCCTTCTTGCCCCCATTGACACACCTAATCTTGTCATTTCCGCAATCCCACGGGTCATCAAAGCCGCTTTTGTGTTGTCACCAAAACCCAATCCATCAGATATGCCTGCACAAAGAGCAATTGAATTCTTTAATGCTCCACCCAATTCAACTCCTGTTATGTCAGAGTTTGTATACACTCTAAATTTGGGGGACATAAATATATCCTGTACAAATTCTGCTACTTTTATATTTTCACAGGCTGCCACAACAGCTGTTGGAACACCTTTACCCACCTCTTCTGCATGGCTTGGACCAGATAGAGCAACAGCTTCACACTGTGGTATTTCCTGCTTTATAACTTCCGAAAGTCTCAAACCTGTACCTTCTTCTATTCCTTTTGAACAAGACACCACTATCGTCCCATTCTTTACATACTTTGATATATCCTTTGCATTTGCTCTTATAGTATGAGAAGGAACCACCATCACAATAGCATCGGCACCATCTATTGCGAGTTCAACATCAGTAGTTCCTAAAACCCCCTCAGGAATCAATACACCCGGAAGTTTGTCTATATGCTCTCTAGCATTATTAATCATATCTATTTCCTCTTTAAAAACCGACCACATCTTTACATTGTGTCCGCACTTTGAAAGGAGAATCGAAAGTGCCGTTCCCCAACTACCAGCTCCAATAATAGCTATATTTCTATTCATAGATATCCGCCCCCTAACTTTTAGCTTTTTTCTTTGAACCGAGTTTTGACTCGGTACCGTTTAACAGTCTGACAACATTTTGATTGTGCCTTATTATTGCAATCGCAGCTAAAAATATTGCAAAGGTCACAAAAACCACATTTTTATTAAAAACTGCTATAAAAACCGGAAATAGCACACAACCTGTTATAGATCCTAAAGAAACATATCTGGTTATAGCAACTATGACAATAAAAATCCCAAGTAAGATAAGCC